>NZ_JAGLBB010000043.1 GCF_018260555.1 Deinococcus sp.
CACCTTTCCCGGCTGGACGGACGTGCCGCTGGCCGGGCGGCTGAGTGGGGCGCTGGGCCTGCCGTGCGCGGCCCTGAACGACGCGCGGGCCGCCGCCTGGGGCGAGGCGCAGGCCGGGGCGGGGCGCGGCGTGAGCGAGTTCATGTTCGTGACGGTCAGTACCGGGGTGGGCGCGGGGCTGGTGCTGGGCGGGCGGCTGCATCTGGCCGGGAACGGCCTGGACGCCGAGCTGGGCTTCGTGAGCGTCCCGGCGGCGTGGGGGCCGGGCGCCCAGGTGCCGGGGCTGGGGCTGGGGCTGGGGCCGCTGGGACCGCTGGAATTCGAGTCGAGCGGCACGGCCCTGGGCGCGCAGGCGGCGGCGCTGGGCTTCGCAGACGCACGGGGACTGTGCGACGCAGCAGACGCCGGGGACGCGCGGGCGCTGCTGGTCACGGGCCGGGCGGCGGCGCTCCTGGCCTGGAAGTGCGCGGACGTGGCGGCGCTGCTGGGCGTCACGCGGGTGGCGTTCGGCGGGAGCGTGGGCCTGCGTACCGGGTTCCTGGCACAGGTGCGCGCGGCGCTGGCGGCCTTTCCCGAGCGGTACCGGCCTGAGCTGGTGCACGCGGCGCTGGGAGCGGACGCGGGCCTGATCGGCGCGGCCTTATGGGCGGGCATGTCCGGTCCTACGGTCCCGTAGCGCTGCGCTAAGCGAGTGGAGGCGAGCGCCTGGGCGTGCAATACGGATTCCGCTCCATTCCGCCACAGTCGGGAAGACACCGCCTGTGGCTCCATACCGCGAAACCCGTCTGCTGTTCCTACTCGCATCCGCTCGGATTGATTCGGAACTGCACCAAATCAATCGGAATCCGTATAATTGATCAGCCAGTGATGTGTCGGGGTATCAGCAAAACAGTCGGCCGTCTGTATGGAGACGGCCACTGCCGCTGTGAAGGTCGGGAGCTGGGTGACCGACGTGACCGTCTCGTGACGGTTGCTCAGCCCGCACTCAATCTCTTTTCAATTGCAAGGTTTCTGGTGAGCCTCCAGGCCGATGCCGAGGCGACCGACGCGGTTTTCTGCCGTCTGACAGCGGAGTTCCGCGGCGCCGTCTGGCGTGTTAGCCTCACGGCACTTCAATCCGCACGATCCAGAGGAGACCGATGACCACCACCCATCTGGAAGGCCTGCCGCCTTTCGAGCACGAGCCGTACCACACCTTTCAGGACGAGGCGGTCGCTGCCCGCCAGCGAGCCGCCTTCCGGGCCGTGCGTGAGGCGTATGTGGGCCGCACCTTCCCACTCATCATCGCCGGGCAGGAAGTCCAGGGAAGCGGCACCTTCGCCGTGCGCAACCCCGCCGACACCCGCGAGACACTGTGGCACTTTCAGAACGCCACACCCGAACAGCTCAGCGAGGCCGTGCCCGCCGCGCAGGACGCCTTCCTGGAGTGGCGGCGCACCGAGCCGCTGCAACGCGCCAGCATCTTCAAGCGGGCCGCCGAACTGCTACGCGCCCGCCGCATGGAATTCAACGCGGTCATGACCCTGGAGAACGGCAAGAACTGGGCCGAGGCCGACGGCGAGGTGGCCGAGTCCGTGGACCACTTCGAGGTCTTCGCGCGTGAAACGTTGCGCTGGGCGCAGGGCAAGGCCGTGTACCCCATGCCCGGCGAGCACGTGACGACCGAGTACGAACCGCTGGGCGTGGTGGCGTGCATCAGCCCGTGGAATTTCCCGAGCGCCATTCCGCTGGGCATGGCGCTCGGCGCGCTGGCCGCCGGGAACACCGTCCTGTGGAAACCTGCCGGGGAGACGCCGCTCTCGTCGTACCTGATGGTTCAGCTGCTGTTCGAGGCGGGCCTGCCCCGGAACGCCGTGCAGTTCCTGACCGGCACCGACGACGTGCTGGGCGACCCGCTGGTGGATCACCCGGGGGTGCGGATGATCGCCTTTACCGGCAGCAAGGAGATCGGCTGCCGCATCTACGCGCGGGCCGCGCGGGTGCAGCCGGGCCAGCGGTGGCTCAAGCGCGTGATCGCCGAAATGGGCGGCAAGGACCCCACGGTCGTGTGCGCGGATGCGGACCTCGAGGCCGCCGCGACCGGCATCGTGCAGGCGGCGTTCGGGTACAGCGGCCAGAAGTGCAGCGCCTGCTCCCGCGTGATCGCGGAAGGCAGCGTGTACGACGACCTGCTCGCCCGCGTGACCGAGAAGACCCGCGCGCTGAGGGTCGGTCTGCCCGAGGAGAACGCCGCCATCGGCCCGGTCATTCACCAGGGCAGCGCTGAGCGCATCGCCAGCTTCATCGAGGCGGGCTGCAAAACCGCGCGGCTGGTCCTGGGCGGCGACACGCCCGACACCGGGGAGCGCGTGGGCGGCTACGTCTCCCCCACCCTCTTCGCGGACGTGGACCCGGCCGATCCGCTGTTCCAGCAGGAGATCTTCGGGCCGGTCCTGACCTTCACCCGCGCCCGCGACTGGCGGCACGCCATCGAACTGGCCAACGACTCCGAGTACGGCCTGACCGCCGCATTCTACTCACGCGACCCGCACAAGATCGCCGCGGCCCGCCGGGACCTGCACGTGGGGAACCTGTACATCAACCGCAAGTGCACGGGCGCCCTGAGCGGCACGCACGCTTTCGGCGGCTACGGCATGAGCGGCACGAACGCCAAGGTCGGCGGCCCCGACTACCTGTTCTGGTTCCTTCAGACCAAGACCGTGGCCCAGCAGTACTGACATGTGGCCGCCACGGTCGGCGTATCGGGTACGCCGCGCCCAGCACCGCCGGGGTCGCCAAGGGCAGCAGACGCAGTCCCAGGTCACTGGGAGTCGGGTCCCCGCCGCGCTGCTGTTCATGATGATTCTCCGCCATTCCCGTGGTATCCGTCCCACGGATTTTTCTGAAACACTGGGCCGCATGATTGATCCCAACCGCACTGAACGAACCCAGATGGCCTTCGCGCGCCTGCTGCCCAAACTGTTCCGGGGTGGGCAGGCCTTCGTGGGCGTCGAGGCGTCCCTGAGCAGCCTGGACGCCGACACGGCCACGACCCGCCCGGCGGGCCTGCCGCACTCGGTGGCGGAACTCGTGGCACACGTCAACTGGTGGAACCGCTGGATGCTGGACATCATCGAGATGGGCGAGGCGCAGCCCTACCCCCGGCACGCCGCCGACACCTGGCCCGCCGTGAGCCGCGAGGACTGGCCCCGCGTGAAGAACGAATTCTACGAGTTGCTGGCCCGCATCGACCCGCACGCCGCCCGCCCGGACCTGGCGAACCCCGTGAACCACGAGGAAACCATCGGGGAACTGCTGGCCGACATGGCGCTGCACACCGCGCACCACTTCGGTCAGGTCGTGACGGTCCGGCAGGCGCTGGGCGCGTGGCCGCCTGCCGGTGGCGGCGACACGTGGTGATCGCGGCCCCCGGGCCTCCGGCGCACAACGGAGCGCGTCGCCCCCCTTCTTAAACCGCCCCCCACCCTCCTCCCATTCTCCCTTCGCGCTCAAGGAACCCCGCCCATGTCGAACGTGTTCTACCGCAGCCGCAAGTCGTACCCGACCGCCGTTTCCGCCCACGGGGTGTTCATTCAGAACGACCAGGGGCGCTCGTACCTGGACGGGTCGTCTGGGGCGCTCGTGGCGAACGTGGGGCACGGGCGCACCGAGGTGGCGCAGGCCATGGCGGAGCAGGCGGCGCGGCTGGCCTTCGTGCACGGCTCGCAGTTTTGCAGTGATGCGCTCGAACTGTACGCCGCGCGGCTGGCTGACTTTCTGGACCTGCCTGATTACCGCTTCTGGGCGGTGTCGGGTGGGTCCGAGGCGAACGAGAGTGCCATTAAACTGGCGCGGCAGTATCACGTGGAGCGGGGAGAACCGGGGCGCTTCCGGGTGGTCACGCGGGTGCCCAGCTACCACGGCGCGAGCCTGGGGGCGCTGGCCGCGTCGGGCATGGGCGCGCGGCGCGAGATGTACGCCCCGCTGATGCGCCCCGACGCGTGGCCGAAACTACCGAAACCCGACCCGTCCCTGAGTGGCGAGGACGACGCCGAACGCCTGCGCACGCTGCTGGAGGAGGTCGGGCCGGAATCGGTCGCGGCGTTCATGTGCGAGCCGGTGGTGGGCGCGTCGGACGCGGCGCTTGCACCGAACGCCGGGTATCACGCCCGGGTGGCCCGGATCTGCCGGGAGTACGGCGTGCTGTTCATCGCGGACGAGGTCATGAGCGGGATGGGCCGCTGCGGGGCGCCGCTGTCCGTGCGCCTGTACGAATCGCAGGTCACCCCGGACCTCGTGGTGCTCGGCAAGGGTCTGGCCGCCGGGTACGCGCCCCTGGCGGGCCTGATGGCCTCGGCGCAGGTGTACGACACGGTCATGAACGGCAGCGGCGCATTCAAGCACGGTTTCACATACGCCGGGCACCCGGTCAGCGTGGCGGCGGGCCTGAGCGTCCTGGACATCGTGCAGCGCGAGGAACTGGTGCGGGCCGCGCAGGAACGCGGCGCGCAACTGCTGCGTGGCCTGCGCGCCCTCCAGGGCCGCCACCCTGGCGTGCTGGAGGTCCGCGGGCACGGCCTGCTGCTGGGAGTGATCCTGGGCGACCCCGCCACCGGTCAGCCGCACGTCACCACCGGCGTGGCCGAGCGGGTCGCCGCTGCCGCCCGCGACGCCGGGCTGCTTACGTACCCCGGTAGTGGCGCCCTGGACGGCGTGCGCGGCGACCACCTGCTGCTGGGACCGCCACTGAGCATCACGCCCGCCGAGGTCACGCTGCTGCTGGAACGGCTGGACACGGCGCTGGAACGTGGCCTGTAGAACGGACTCCGACTGAAGGGGCTGCGAATACCCTTCAATCCGAGCAAAAGCGAGTGTGAGCAGGGCGGAATCCGCATCAGAACGGACTGCCGTCAGTCTGATAGACCCACCAATGATCTACCCGCGACTGGGTTTACCCGTCGCTGGGTGTGCGTTTCTTGGGTTTGCTGGCGGCGAACGCAGCGAGGCGGGCCGTGACCTGCGGGGGCGTGCGGGTCAGCACGTCGCGGGCGTTCGGGTGGGTCTGCACGAAGGCCTCCACGCGGCTGAACATGGTGTCGAACACGTCCTGCGGCATGTCCAGCGCGGGGGTCAGGCGCACGGTGCGCTTGCTGCTGAGGCTCAGGTTCCCCATGACGCCCGCGGCGTGCAGTTGGCGCAGCGCCAGGATGGCGGTCGCCTCGAACACCAGTTCCTTCAGGGCGCCGGGCAGGGGCACGCCGACCACCGGCTGGAATTGCAGGGCGAACAGCATGCCCTGGCCGCGCACTGCCTGAAGCAGTTTCGGGAAGCGCGCCTGGAGTGCCTGGAGGCGTGCCAGGCCCTGTTCACCGAGCGCGGCGCTGCGGGCGGGCAGGTCGTTCTCGATGAGGTACTCCAGGCTTTTCATGCCGACGGCCATGGCGAGCGCGCCGCCGCCGAAGGTGTTGCTGTGGCGTTTGCTGCTCAGGCCGCCCAGCATGTTCTTGTAGATGGACGCGCGGACGATGGTGGCGCCCACGGCGGTCATGCCGCCGCCCAGGGGTTTGGCGAGCGTGATGATGTCGGCGTCCAGGCCCTGCGCGGCCGATTCGAACCAGTGGCCGGTGCGGCCCAGGCCCGTCTGGATCTCGTCAGCGATGACCACGATACCGTGCTGGCGGCACAGTTCCCCGACGCCGCGCAGGAACCCGGCGGGCGGGATGTTCACGCCGCCCTCGCCCTGAATGGGTTCAACGACCACGCACCCGACGTTGTCCGGCCCGACCCGGCGAATCAGGGTGCGCAGGGCGTCCAGGTCGCCGTAGGGGCAGGTCAGTGCGCCGGGCACGAGCGGCCGGAAGATGTCCTGGTATTCGGGGTTGGGCGTGAGGCTCAGGCTGCCCAGCGTCTTGCCGTGATACCCGCTGGAGAAGGAGATCTGGAATTTCGCCTTGCGCCGCCACGCCCTGGCGAACTTCAGGGCGCCCTCGATGGCCTCGGTGCCGCTGGAGCAGAAGAACACCTGACTGTCCGCGTGGCTGGGCAGTTCGCGCGCCAGGAGCCGCACGAGGTTCGCTTGCAGCGCGGCCCGCCACGGAGCGCTGCTCTGCTGCGGCAGGCTCATGGCGCGGTTATGGCGCAGGAATTCCTGCATGAATTCCGTGATGACGGGCGGCATCTCACCAAACGGTGTGGCGGCGTACCCGCTGGCGTTGATGCGGCGCACACCCCGCTCGTCTTCCAGTTCCCACGGGGTGACGCGGCTGAACGGCCCGGCAAGGCCGACGGTGTCCAGGCCGTACACGAGTTCTTCGTTGCCGTGCGCGAGTTCCAGGCGGCGCACGTCAGAGCCGCTCAGGCGCTCCTGAAGCACGTCGCTGGTCGTGATGAAACCGGGGGGCAAAGCTGACATGAGAGGCAGTCTAGCGTTGCGGCGCGTAAGAGGCGCGTCCCGCGCGCAGCGGTAGGCGGGGACGGGGGTTCACGCGCCCCGCAGGGCTTCTTGCAGCGCCGGCACGCCGCCAGGGTACGCGGCCGCGTCCAGGCCGTCGGCGCGCAGGTAACGCGCGGCCAGAGTGCTGCGCACGCCCCGTTCGCACACGACCAGCAGCGGCCCTGTGTCCCGCGTCAGGCCGTGCGCGCCGGTCTCTATGTCGTCCAGGCTGACCACCCGCACGGCATGGGTGGTCAGCTCATTCAGGAGGGGGCGGCGCAGCGCTGGCGGGCGCAGGTCAATCAGGGTCACGCCGCCGGGCAGGGGCGCGGGCCGGGAGTCGGGCGCGGACATGCGGGCAGCATAGGCGGCGGGGGCCGAGCGTCGGCGGCGGGAGGCACATTCCCTGCCCGGCGCTCCGCTATGCTGACCCGCATGGAAGACATCTCTGTGCAAGAAGGGCGGCGCCGCGTGCAGGCTGGCGCGCTGCTGGTGGACGTTCGCGAGCCGAACGAATTCGAGGAAATCCACGCCGAGGGGGCCACGCTGATTCCCCTGAGCGAGTTCGAGTCACGTTTCGCGGAACTTCCCAGGGACCGTGAGCTGGTCATGATCTGCCGCAGCGGCGCCCGCAGCGCCCGCGCCGGGGAGTACCTGGAATTCCAGGGGTACGCGCAGGTCGTGAACGTTGCCGGGGGAACCCTGGCCTGGGTCAACGAGGGTCTACCCACCGAGACCGGCCCGCAGGTCCGCCAGTGACGCTCCCCACCCGGGAGCAGGTTCTGGAAGCCCTGAAGATCGTCAAGGACCCGGAAATTCCGGTGAACGTGGTGGACCTGGGCCTGATCTACGGTGTGGACATCGCCGAGAGCGGCCTGATCGACATCACCATGACCCTGACCAGCGTGGGCTGCCCCGTGCAGGATCTGATCCGCGCGGACGCCGAGATGGCCGTCAGCCGCCTGGACGGCGTGACCGAGGTGAACGTGGAGTTCGTATGGACCCCCCCATGGGGACCGGACAAGATGACTGAAGACGGCAAACGCCAGATGCGCATGTTCGGCTTCAACGTCTGACACGGACTGCGATTGATTCGGCGTACTTCCGAATCATTCCGAGCGGACGCGAGGAGGAACAGCAGACGCCCCTTCGCGGTATGAAGCCGCAGACGGCGCTTTTCCGACTGTGGCCCAATGGAGCGCAGTTCGTAGGAAGCTGACCCTCCAGGATGCCCAACAGCAGGCAGCCCCCGACACCAACGGTCGGGGGCTGCCTGCCTAGCCTGCGGGGTTGATCAGCTGCGGTTGCGGGCCAGGCCGAGCACGTTCAGGAACTGCGCGAGGGCCATGGCGAACCCGGCGACGTACGTCAGGGCGGCGGCAGTCAGGACAGCCTGCGCGCCCTTTTGGCCTTCGCGGCTGCCGGTCAGGTTACCTGCTTGCAGATACGCCAGTGCGCGGCGGCTGGCGTCGAATTCGACGGGCAGGGTGATCAGGTGGAACAGCAGGGCGGCGCCAAACAGAATCACGCCCACCCAGACCAGGCCCGTCAGTTGCAGGGCGATGCCCGCCATCAGCAGCCACGGGGCGAGGTTCATGCCGAGGTTCAGGGGCACTGCGAGGCGGCTGCGCAGCAACAGGGCGGGCATGCGCACCCGGTCCTGAATGGCGTGTCCGACTTCGTGGGCGGCGACGGCCATGGCGCTCACGCTGGGGACACCATACACGCCCTGGCTGAGGTTCACGGTCTTTCGGATGGGGTCGTAATGGTCGCTGAGGGTGCCGGGGACGGCGTTCACGGACACATGGCTCAGGCCATTGGCGTCCAGCATCAGGCGCGCCACGTCGGCGCCGGTCAGCTCGCGGGGGTTACGAACCTGACTCCAGCGGGCGTACGTGCGGGTCAGGTAGCCCTGAATCAGCATGGACGCGACAAACACGATCAGGATCAGGGGGGTGTAGGGGCCTAAGAATTCCATGGGTCACTTCCTCCTGCCTACAATCTAAGTGCCATGCACTCAAGTTTTATGAGACAGTGTTGGGCGTCTCCCTATTCGCCGGGGTGTCCCGGCAGGCAGGCACCGCCGGCACTTCACGCCGGGCGTACCTAGAACACCGGCCCGCGAAATCCACGCCCGGAACCCGCGCCGCCCCCACCTGCATTCGCTCGGATTGATTCAGAACTACACCGAATCAAACGGAATCCGTATCAGACTGGAACGGCGGGGATGGCTCGGACCGAGAATTTCAGGGCGGTCCGTTCTTCCTGCGGGGTTTCGAGTTTCACGAATTCCGGCTGCGCAACCAGATCAAGCTGATCGCCGCTCAGGTAACCACGGGCGATGGCCAGCGCCTTGACGGCCTGGTTCACGGCGGCCGGACCGATGGCCTGCATTTCCAGCTGTCCCTGCGAGCGCAGCAGCGCAGCAATGGCACCAGCGATGGCGTTGGGGCGTGAGGTGCCGGATACACGCAGGGTTTCCAAAATGGGGCTCTCCTCTCTGATGCTCAAAGCCTTTTCATTCTATGCTCATCAAACATTCCAATTCAATTCCCTGGCCCTCTCCATCTCACTGCACCCACCGGGGGGGGTTGCACCTGATATGGACTGCGGCTCCATGCCGCGAAACTCGTCTGCTGTTCCTACTCGCTTCCGCTCGGATTGACTCGGGACTGCACCGAACCAATCGGAATCCGTATCAGCCACGCATCGAAAGCAGTTCTTCCAGGCGGGCCACGTAGCCTTCAAGGGTGCGGAAGGTGGCCTGCACAGGCGCGGGGCTGAGCATGTCCACGCCCGCCTCACGCAGCGCGTCGATGGGGTCGAGGCGGCCACCGGAGCGCAGGAAGCGCAGGTAGTTCTCGCGGGCCGTGTCCGGGTTGTCCGCGAAGGTTTCCAGTAGCTGGTGCGCGGCACTGATGCCGGTCGCGTACTGGTACGCGTAGAAGTTGGCGTACAGGTGGGTGCTGAACTGCGCCCACAGGATGCCGCTGCGTTCGCGGTCCATGGTGACGCCGTCGCCGTAGCCCTGGGCGAGCAGGTCGGCGGTCAGTTCGATCAGGTCCGGGGCGCTCAGGGTGCCGCCCGCCTCGATGCGGCGGTACGCTTCGAGTTCAAACGCCGCCAGGGTCGGCATGATGAAGAAGTACCGGTGGAAGTTCGAGAGGGCTTCCTCGATGATCTGTACCTCGAACCCGGTGTCGCCGCGTTCCCGGGCCTGCTGAAGCAGGTGGGCGCGCACCATCGCCTGATTGAAGTTGCTGGCGACTTCCGCGTGGAACAGCGTGTAACGCGGCACCGAGTACGGGTGCTCACGCATGGACAGCAGCGAGTGCATGGAGTGCCCGATCTCGTGCGCCAGCGTGCTGTAACTGTTCATGGTGTCGTTCCAGGTCATGAAGATGAACGGCTTGACGCGCCCACCGCCGTTGCTGTATGCGCCCTGACGTTTGCCGTCGTTCTCGGCGTAGTCCACCCAGCGTTCGGTGGTCAGTCCGGCCAGCATGTCCTGCACGTACGCCTCGCCCAGGGGGGCCATGCCCTCGCCGATCCAGGCGACGGCCTGCGCGTAGGGCACCTGGCGGGGCGGAACCAGCGCCGCTTTCACGTCGTACTCACGCAGTTCGTTCAGGCCCAGCCACTCGCGGCGCACCCGCCAGTAGCGGTGCCAGATGGGGGTACTGGCGCGGTAGGTGTCGAGCAGTGTGGTCACGACCTCCGTGGGAATGCGGTCCGGGGCCAGGGACGCCGTGATCGCGTCCGGGTAGCGGCGGGCGCGGGCCAGGAACACGCTCTGGCGGATGTTCGTGGCGTACATGGCAGCCTGCGAGTGCCGCGCGGCGAGATGCGCGTCGGCGTACCCTTCCCAGGCTTCGCGGCGCACCTCGCGGTCCGGGTGGGAGGTCAGGCGGTCCACGTTCCCCTGGGTGACCGCCTCGCCGCCCGCCGTGCCGAAGCGCAGGTCCATGTTCGCCAGCGCCGGGTGAATGCCCCGCTCGGAGGCGAAGGGGGCCTGCACCGCGCCCAGCAGTTCCTCGACCTCGGCGCTCCGCACATGCGGTTTGCCGCGCAGGACGCGTTCCAGGCGAACACGCTGGTCCGCGAAGTCCGGGCGTTCCAGCCAGCTACGCACCGTCCCCTCATCCAGTGCCAGCAGTTCCGGGCGGTAGAAGGCGGCGGCGCTGCCGTACTGCGCCCCCAGGTTTCCGGCGCGGTCACGGCGGGCGGCGGCCACAGCGTCCCGGCCGTCCACGCTGGCGGTCATGCCCGCGTAGGACATGAAGCGGGTCAGGCGCAGTTCCAGCGCGTCGGCCGCCGCCAGGAAGGCCAACAGACCATCCGGGGTGCCCAGCGTTCCGGCGTGGGCGGGCAGCGTGCCGATATCGCGGCTCAGGGCGTCGCCCTCGGCGGCCCAGGCGTCGGGCGTGGCGTACAGCGCCTCGATGTCCCAGGTCTGTTCGCGGGGAACGTCCTGCCGGCGCGGCAGCTCCTTGATCGGTTCAGGGGTCATGCCGGAGGCTAGCACCTCGTCCCGGTACATCCCGCCGCACTCTGCTCACGGCAGCCCGGCGGTCCTGACCCTGTTCAGTCCTTACGGCACCCCTCGGCGATGCTGGCGGCCAGCGCGGCCACGTCCTGTCCGTGCTGCACGGCGTTGATGAAGGCGCTGCCCACGACCACGCCGTCCGCGACCTGCGCCACCTGATGGGCGGTTTCGGCGTCTTTCACGCCAAAGCCCACCGCGACGGGCACGCGGGCGTACTGGCGGGCCAGGGCCAGCATGGCGGGTACCTCGGCCAGTGCCGCGCCCTCACGCGTGCCGGTCACGCCGGTCACGCTGACGGCGTACAGGAAGCCCGTGCAGGCGCCCGCGACCAGTTTCACGCGTTCCGGGGTGCTGGTGGGGGCGATCAGGAACGTCACGGCCATGCCGTGCTCGGCGGCAAGGTCCGCGATCTCCAGGTCCTGATCCGGCGGCAGGTCCGGGAGGATCAGGCCGTCCACCCCGGCGTCCTGCGCCAGTCGCATGAATTCGCGCGGCCCGACGGCGTAGATGGGATTCACGTAGGTCATGATCACGACCGGCGTGTCATGCCGGGCGCGCAGGTCCTTGACGAGTTGCAGGGTGTGGCGGGTGCTGGTGCCGCCGCCCAGGGCCTGCTCGCTGGCCCGCTGGATGGTGGGGCCGTCGCCCAGGGGGTCGCTGTACGGAATGCCGACCTCCAGCAGGTCCGCGCGGGTCAGCAGGGCGTCCGCCACAGCCGGGAAGGAGGACGCGGTGGGGTACCCGGCCGTCATGAAGGGAATGAACGCGGCGCGGCCTTCCTGCGCGGCGCGGGCAAACGCCGCGTGAATGCGGGCCGCGCCGGGCACGGTGGCCTGCGGCTGGCTGCCGGTCTGGGCGGGCACGGTCACGCCTGCACCTCCTGCTGGGCCGTGATGGACAGGGCGTGACTGGGCTGGGCCGGAATGGGCTGGACCTGACCGGGCTGGGCGGGTATGGGCTGCGTGTGGCCGGGCGTGCTGCTCTGCCCTTCCGGCAGGTCCAGCAGCCGCATCACCTCGGCCACGTCCTTGTCGCCGCGTCCGGACAGGTTCACCACGATCGTCTGCTCGGGGCGCATGGAGCGGGCCAGTTCGACGGCGTAGTAGATGGCGTGCGCGCTTTCCAGCGCGGGAATGATGCCTTCTAGGCGGGTGCATAGTTGCAGGCCCTCGAGCGCCTGGGCGTCCGTGACGGGCACGTACTCGGCCAGTCCCGTGTCGCTGTACAGGCAGTGTTCCGGGCCGATGCCAGGGTAATCCAGTCCCGCGCTAATCGAGTGCGGCGGCACGATCTGTCCCTCAGAGTCGTTCAGCAGGTACATCATGCTGCCGTGCAGCACGCCCACGCGCCCGCCCGCCACGCTGGCGGCGTGGCGTCCGGTATCCACGCCTTCCCCGGCGGCCTCGGTGCCGATCAGTCGGGGGCGCTGACTGTCAGGCAGGTACGCGTAGGGCGCGAAGATGCCGATGGCGTTGCTGCCGCCGCCCACGCAGGCGACGATGGCGTCCGGGGTGGGCGTGCCCTCCAGCGCCTGCAGCTGCACCTTGACTTCCTCACCGATCACGCTCTGGAAATCACGGACCATGGCGGGGTACGGGTGCGGCCCGACGACGCTGCCGAGGATGTAGAAGGTGTCGCGGACGTTGGTCACCCAGTCGCGGATGGCCTCGTTGGTGGCGTCCTTGAGGGTGCTCGTGCCACTGGTGACGGCCCGGACCTCGGCGCCCAGCAGTTTCATGCGGAACACGTTCAGCTCCTGGCGGCGGATGTCCTCGGCGCCCATGTACACCACGCAGTCCAGGCCCAGCAGTGCGGCGGCGGTGGCGCTGGCCACCCCGTGCTGCCCGGCCCCGGTTTCCGCCACGACCCGCTGTTTCCCCATGCGCCTGGCGAGCAGCGCCTGCGCGAGGCAGTTGTTGATCTTGTGCGCGCCCGTGTAGTTCTGATCCTCGCGCTTGAGGTAGATTTTCGCGCCGCCAGCGTGCGCGGTCAGGCGCTCAGCGAGGTACAGCCCGCTGGGTCGGCCCACGAACTCGCGGTACAGCCGGTCCAGTTCGTTCAGGTAGGTGGGGTCGGTCTTGGCAGTCAGGTAGGCCCGTTCGAGTTCGTCGAGGGCGGGAATCAGCGTTTCGGGCACGTACCGGCCGCCGAACCGGCCAAAGCGGCCGCGTTCGTCGGGTTGCGGGTAGGTGGGGAGGGTCAGGGGCATGGGTTCAGCGTAGGACTGCCGCCCCGAAGGTCCGTTTGGCAGACTTAGACAAGTTGTCTAAGTCTGGGCGATTTGCCTTCTGTTTGTCCGGCAGCTCCGGCCAGGGGGCGTCCGCTCCATTTACCGGCAGGGACGCACACCTTCAACCCGCGCCCATTCGGCCACCCACAGCGGCAGCAGCTCAGATACGCTCACCTCATCCGGCACGGGCCAGCCCAGACTGCGGGCCAGTTCCGCGCGGATCCGGGCCGCACTCTCCCCTGCCTCACGCAGCGCCGAGAGCGGCGGCGCGCCCCCCCGCTTGGCCAGGCGCTCACCCCGGTACCCCGTCATGAGCGGCACGTGCAGGTAGCGGGGCGTGGGCAGACCCAACGCCCCCTGGAGGGCCACCTGCCGGGGCGTGGCGGTCCAGAGGTCCTCTCCGCGCAGCACATCGGTCACGCCAGACGCCGCGTCATCCACAACGACCGCTAGGTGATAGGCGTACACACCGTCGTTGCGGCGCAGCACCAGATCACCGACCTCGGCGCACAGGTCCTGGCACAGTGTCCGGCCGCTCAGGGCGTCGTGCGCGCAGACCTGAGCAGCAGGTATACGCCAGCGCAGCGCTGCCGGTCGGTCCGGGTTCCGGGGCGCCTCACGGCAGGTGCCGGGATAGACGGGTTCCTCGCCGTGCGGCGCCCCGGCGCTGGCGTGAATGGCGTCGCGGATCTCGCGGCGCGTGCAGGTGCAGGGGTAGGTCTCCAGACGCGCGGCAGCGTCCCGGTACAACTCCAGCCGCCGCGACTGCGTGATCTCCTCATCCCAGTCCAGGCCCAGCCACTCCAGGTCCCGGCGGGTCAGGTCGTAAGCCCAGGGCCGGACCCGGCCGGTATCCAGATCCTCGAAGCGCAGCAGGTGCCGCCCCCCACGCGCGCGGGAATGCAACCACGCCAGCAGCGCCGTGCGGGCGTTGCCCAGGTGCATGGCCCCGGTCGGACTGGGCGCGAACCGGCCGACCACGCCAGTTTCCCCTGATCCCGTCATGCCCGCAGGCTAGCGCAGGTCATCCCAGAGGGCCACCATCACAGAGGCGATCACGGCCACGAACGCCAGGAACGTCACGAACCGGCCCAGCGGGTCGGCCAGTCCCAGCGAGTTGTGCAGCGGGTTCCAGCCGCCCAGCAACTGCCACCAGTCGTGGGTGTCCGGGTCGCCCGTGATCAGATCGAGTTGCCGCAGCGGCGCGTCCCGGATGTACGCCGCCACGCTCGACAGCGACTGCGCCAGCCACAGGCCCACGACACCCGCCGAGTACCGCTCGCCGCGCCACATGAACGCGGCGGCGCAGGCCGCCGGTACGGCCAGCTGCATCAGGCTACCGCCGAGCAGCATGACGGTCTCGCCAGCCCAGGCCAGCAGGACGTGCCCGGCCTCGTGGAAGATCAGGTTCGCGCCGTCCAGCACGCCGCCCCGCAGGGGGTTCAGGATGCCGGGCACAGTCACCAGCAGCGCCAGGGCCAGCCCGGCCAGCCGCAGCGCCAGCCCCGCACGTGGGCTCAGGCCGGACATGCCCCTCGACGTGCCATCCGGCAGGTGACGCGCGTCAGGCGCGCTCGCGCAGCCACGCCAGCAGCAGGTCCTCGACGAGTTCGCTGACGCTCTCGCCGCCCTCGGCCTTCACGGCGCGCCACACGGCCCGCACGGTCTCCTTGCGGACGTACACCGCCTCGACCCGCTCGGCGGTCTCGCCCTTGCTGCGCCCGTCGGGTTCCGGCGTGACCTTCAGGGCCTTACGGGCCTTCTCGCCCTTCTTGCGTCCCTTTTTCCCGGCCTTGGGGGAGGCGCCGCCGTCGGCCGCCTCGGGCGCCGGTGTGTCGCGTTCCTGCAGGTAGTCGAAGCGTCCCACCTACCGTCCCCCCGCCACGCCCGCGACCTTCACACGCATCCCGGGTCCATGTTTTCTCACACCGTTCAATCTGCGCGGGCACGGGGAGCTGGGTGGCACAGAAGCCCAGTGCGGGTGTGGAGACGGAATCCGGTTCACAGGACCTCCCGTGACAGGGCCAGCACGTCGTCCCAGGCGGCTGCGGCGCGCGGGTCGCGCACGTCGCAGGCCAGGACGCCCTGCTCGGCGGCCCGCTGGAACGCCGTGTACTGACGGACCAGGGTGTTGCACACGGTGATGCCGTCCTCGCGCAGGTCCTCGCGGATATCCTCGGCAGCGCGGCCTACCGGGGGCACGCGGGTCAGGACCACGCGGGTCTTGCGTCCGGCGTCCTCGGCCAGCAGGAAGTCCATCAGTTCCCGCGTGGCTTCCACCTCCAGCGGGGACACGCCGCTGGGCACCAGGATCAGGTCGGTACGCTGCGCGAGTTGCCGCAGGTCCTTGCGGCGCGGGCGGCCCTCGGTGTCCAGGATGACCACGTCGAAGTCCGCCAGTCGGCGGGGTTTCACGTCCCCGGCGTCCAGCACGGGAAACGGCAGGCCGCTGCTGCGCGCCGCCCAGCGCAGGCTGCTGCCCACGCGGCCGTCCTCGTCGATCAGCAGGACCCTGCGGCGGCTGGCGTGCGCCGCGCCCGCGAGGTGCACGGCCAGCGTGCTTTTCCCCACGCCGCCCTTCTCAGATGTAATGGCCACCACCTTCGTCATATGTCCGAGCGTAGCAGACCCCCGGCGCCCGGGGTGCCCCGCCGCTCGGGACGGTAGCCACCCGGCGGGACACCCGTCACGCGCCGGAAGCGGCATGCTGGGCGGGTGATCACCGACGAGCACGCGCAGAGGATGGAAGCCGGAGTGTACTGGACGGCCCGCGCCATGCAGGAGCAGGGCAGCCGCTTTTACCGCGCGCTGGGACAGGCGCTCGAAGCCGCCGACGCCGGTAACCGCCGCCTGATCTACCGCACGTGGCCGGACGCGCTGCGGGACTTTCACGGGCGCGGGCAGGTGCTCGCAGCGAATGAGGCTGCCCACGAGGAAGAGGCCCAGGGCGGCTGATCGCGCGCGACGACCGGCCTGCCCTGCGCACACTGAATGGGGAGGCCGGCACACCCATCTGGGGGCGCGGCCCGTACACTGCCCAGCATGACCGCCCCGAACCTTCCGGAGCCGCACACGGCGCCCGCCCCCGACCCCCGACCGACCCTGCTGGCCGTGTTCGCCCACCCGGACGACGAGGCCTTCAGCGTGGGCGGTACCCTCACACACTACGCGCGGCTGGGCGTGAATGTGGTGCTGGCCTGCGCCACGCGCGGCGAGGCCGGGAAGATCACGGTGCCCGGCATGACCGTCACCGATCTGGGCGCGCAGCGCGAGCAGGAACTTATCGAGGCGTGCCGCGCGCTGGAAATTCCCGCCCCGGTCTTCCTCGACTACCACGACTCCGGGCGGTACGAACGCACCCGCTACGATGATCCGCTGGCCATGATGAACGTCAACCCGCTGGACGTGGAGGTAAAGCTGCGCGCCCTGATCGAGCAGGTGCAGCCGCAGGTGATGGTGACCTTCGACCCGCACGGCGCGTACGGGCACGTGGATCACCTGCAGATTCACCGCGCCGTATCCGCGGCGTTTTTCAGCGCGGGATCCCTGCCGTACGGCGGCCCGAAACGGCTGTACTTCACGGCCATGAGCGTCGAGTCGGCGGCGGGCATCGCGCGCATGGGCCAGGGCCTCGATCCGCTGGTGTACGGCGTATCCGAGGAAACCTTCGCGGTGCGGATGGACGTGTCCGCCTGCGTGGCGAACAAAGCGGCGGCCCTGGCGGCGCACGGCACGCAGATGGGTGAGCAGAGCCTCCTGGGCCGCATGACACCCGAGGAGCGGGCGGCCATGCAGGAGCGACTGGGGCAGGAGAACTTCAGTATCGGCGGAACCCGCACGCCCATCCACCAGTACCCGCTACGCGGCCTCTTCGACGGCCTGGACGGCTTCGGGCACCTGGACAGCTGATCGTCACGGAACTGCCGGGGACGGCCGGAGGGTGACACGGTCGGAGGCTGGCGAGGCGATCTCCGGTGTCTGCCCTCGCCCTATCTGCTTTTATGAGCGGGTGATTGGAAGAATCGGCTGGATGATGCAAGGTTCGTCGGTGTCCGGTGAACTCCGTATCAGGCCGCCATCAGGCTCCACTGTTAAGAAGTTCACAAGAATTCTCTTATCCTGTACCGACCTCCTGTGTGGTCGAGAGTGTGCCCCCAGGGGGGAATGGACAGGCGCAGAATTCCGTATACTCTGATGACGTGCCCTGTTTCAGTATTCACCTACGAAATTTTGGAGGAACACCTATGAAAAAAATCCTGACCATTGCCCTTGCCCTGAGCGCCAGCGTCGCCTCTGCCCAGACCCTGCGCGTCGGCATCGCCTACGACGCCGGCGGTAAGTTCGACAAGAGCTTCAACCAGAGCGCCTACGAGGGCACCCAGCGCGCCGTGAAGAACCTGGGCATCAAGTCCTCCGATTTTGAACCCAGTGACCCCAGCCAGACGGTGCAGGGCATCCGCTCCTTCGCCAACGAAGGCTTCGACCTGACCGTGGGTGTGGGCTTTGCCAACAACGCCAGCATCAGCCAGGTCGCTAAGGAAAACCCCGACCTGTACTTCGGCCTGATCGACGACGTGTCTGCCGAGAAGAACGTGGCCAGCCTGGTCTTCCAGGAAGAGCAGGGCAGCTACCTCGTCGGTTACCTCGCCGCGCTGAACAGCTCGACTGGCGTCGTGGGCTTCGTGGGCGGCATGAACATTCCCCTGATCCACAAATTCGAGGCGGGCTACACGGCCGGCGCGAAAGCCGCCAACTCCAAGGTCAAGGTCATCACGCAGTACGTGGGCACCACCCCCGACGCCTGGAACAACCCCGGCAAGGCCAAGGAAATCGCCGGTAGCATGCGCGCCAAGGGTGCCGATATCATCTTCGCGGCGGCCGGTGCATCCGGGAACGGCGTGATCGACTACATCAAGCAGACCCAGTGCCTGAAGGCCAGCGCCCTGCCCAGCGGCGTGAAATTCAGCAGCAACAAGTTCGCGTCTCTCAAGAAGAGCGCCTCCTACGCCAAGGCCTGCGCCGGCGATACCCGCCCCATGTTCTTCATCGGTGTGGACAGCAACCAGAACTACCTGGGCGACTTCGACAAGAACCCCGCCACCATGAACCACGGCCTGACCAGCATGCTCAAGCGCGTTGACAACGCTATCTACGCCCTGATCAAGGATGTCAAGGACGACAAGTTCACCGGTGGCGAACGCCGCTTCGGCCTGAAAGAAGGCGGCGTGGGCTACTCCGTTGACCAGTACAACAAGGCCCTGATCACCAGCGCCCAGGTCATCCGCGTGGAGGCCGTGAAGGCCAAGATCATCAGCGGCGCCATCAAGGTTCCCAACAAGTAATCCGACTCACGCCCCCTAGGGCCTGAATCGCGGCGGCGGCCCTCCCGGTGTGGAGGGCCGCCGCCTGTATGGGCCCCCGGACGGCAAGCCAGCTACACTGGCAATTGTGAGACAACACCCGGAAGCAGCACTGACGGTGATCAGGGTGGCGACCGCTGCCGTCTTCACTGCACATGGGTTCCAGAAGATCTTCACGGCGGGCCTGGCCAGTGTCACCGAGACCTTCATGCGCACCGGCGTGCCGCTTCCGCAGCTCACGGCACCCCTGAGCGCCGTCCTGGAACTCGCCGGTGGACTGCTGCTGCTGCCGGGACTGGCCTCCAGGCCACTGGCGGGCACGCTGGCGGCCCTGTTGATCGTGACGCACCTTCCGGGCCTGCTGTCTGGACCGGTCAGCTGGGCGCGGCTGGAAGTTCCGTGGTTGTTGCTGTGCGGCTCCCTGGCTATCCTGATCGGCGGCCCCGGCCTGAGCGTCGGTGCGGGCACGGGAGCGGCGCCCCATCCCGACGGGGCAGGCCCGAGGCGGCGCGCCCGGGCAGGCAGCCGCAGAAACCCATAGACGACGCGCCCGCCTGAACATACGTTCCAGGGGGGCGCCGCGAGTGGCCGGGCAAAGGTCGCTCAGCTGATCTAGAGTCCCGACGTTGATTCTGCCTCTGGCAGTGAACACCGGGACCAATCAACGTGGCGAGCCAGCTCTCCAAGGTGGACTCAGGTCAGCGGTCGTTGCCCACCGCGCTTTGAAGCGGTCGCCCCGCCGTGTCCACGACCCGGACCTGAGTGAAGCTGCCGGGAACCTGCACGATGGCCCAGGGGCTGGTCAGGGCCTGCGTGGTGAACGAATTAGCAGCCGGGGCCTTGATCTGGACGGTCAGGGTCAGGACGCCGCTGTTGACGCTGGCCCCCGTGACCTTCAGGCTGTAGCCGCCGGTGGAACGCTGGCCCATGAACACGCCGACCAGGGTGGAGCCGTTCAGGGTGGGTGGATTGGGCGCGCCGGTCTGACGGGCGTACGCGGCGGCGTACAGGGCGCGGGCCTCCGTGCTGGTGCGGGCCACGAGGGTGACGGGAGCAGTTTCACCGGACTGCGTGCCGCTGGCAAGTTCAGTGAAGGTCACGGCGTCTCCTGGCTGGGTGGCGCTGGGCGCCGCCGGGAGGGTCGGGGCCATGGGCGGGGTGAGTGGTGGGGTGGGGCGGCCCGGCGTGGGCGCAGGCGCGGCGCTCTGGGTAGGCACGTTCGGGAGGACGTACAGGGCCGTGCGGCGGTACTCGCTGGGGGCGGGTTCCACTGCCAGGGGCGCGTCGGGAATGGCGGCGTTGTCGAGCACGCCAACCGCCAGGGCTCCCTGGCCCAGCAGGGCGCGGCCCAGCGCCGTCCCCTCTTCACTGGTCAGCTGCCCGCCGCTGCCGATACCTTCACTGCGGGTGCCACCTACGACGCCGCTGGTGCCGTTCAGTTTGGTCCAGGTCTGCCCATCCGTGAAGTACACGGCGCTCAGGGCCGCGCCGGGCAGCGGCGTGACCTCGAAGGTTCCGTCGGTGCGGCGCGTCACACTGAGTTTCTGCGCGGTGACGCTGGTGGCCGAGCGGTAGGTGGCCTTGCCGTTCACGCTGAGGGTGCCGGGCAAGCCCAGCTCGTCGCTGATCTGGGGGCGCAGCTCTGCCGCGTTCGCGCCGAGTTTCACGCTGCTCTGGCCACTGCCCTGACCCAGCGTGCCGTACACCCACACGATGCGTTCCTGGGTGCCGCCGTACAGCAGGGCCTCATGAACGCGTAGTTGACCGGGAGCGGACGGGGCGCAGGCGCTGAGCAGGCTCACGCCGAGCAGCGCGGCGCCCAGCAGGGGCAGGTTGGATCGGGTCATGTCTAGCAGCTTAGGCATCCGGCCTGACGCTCAACTGAAGGTCACCTTTAGCAAAGGCACACCTAGCGGCGTGTGGTGCGGCCCCCGGATGGCCCCTTCCACTCCCGGCACCCGGTTTTAGAGCTGTTTGCTCAGCTGACAGGGCGCCGTTCCTCAGGTCGCCGGGCCGGAATCCGTGGTCCCCAGCAGTTCGCGGGCGTGTCGCAGGGCGGCGTCGCTGGTATTGCCGCTGAGCATGCGGGCAATCTCGTGCAGGCGCTCCTGCGGGGGCAGCAGCCGCACGCGGCTGACGGTGCGGCCGTCCTCCACGCTTTTTTCCACCTTGAAGTGATGGTCGGCCTGCGCGGCGATCTGCGCGAGGTGCGTGACCACGAACACCTGCCGCGTCTGCGCGAGGTTGCGCAGTTGCGCCGCGACCGCCAGGGCCGCGCCCCCGCCGATGCCCGCATCGACCTCGTCGAACACCACGGCGGGCGTGTCGGCTCCCAGCACGGTGCTGATGGCCAGCATCACACGCGAGAGCTCCCCGCCGGAGGCCACGTCGGCCAGCGGGGCGAGGTCCTCGCCAGGGTTCGCGGTGAACTGGAGTGTCACGTCGCTCAGGCCGTGCGCGCCGGGTTCGGCCAGGGGGGTCAGCTGGAATTCCAGGCGGGCGTGCGGCATGCCGAGTTGCCGGATCACGCTGACCAGCTCGGCGGCCAGCGGCGCGGCGCGGAGGGTCCGGGCGGCGTCCAGGTCGGCGGCGGCGCGGCGCACGCCGCTCAGCAGGTCGGCCACGTCGGCGTCCAGGGTCCCGGCGTCCTGCTCGTCGCGGGTCAGGGCCGCGAGTTCCTGCTCGACCTGCGCGTGGAAGGTCAGCACGTCCTCCAGGGTCGGGCCGTACTTGGCACGCAGTTTGCCCAGCGCCCCCAGGCGGGCCTCGACCCGCGCGAGTTCCTCGGGGTCCGGGGCCTGATCATCCGCCACGGCGCGCAGTTCTCCCGTAACGGCCTGCACGCTGTCAAGCGCCTCGCGCAGTTCGCGTTGCAGTTGCGCGGTCGTCTCGTCGTAGCGGGCGCTGACGTTCAGGGACCGCACGGCTTCGGCCAGGAAGCCCAGGGCGTTCTCGTCGCCGTCACTGAGGAGCGTGATAGCCCCGGCGGCTCCCTGCGCCACACTTTCCAGGTTCGCCAGTCGGTTCAGGTCGGCCTGGAGGGGCTCCTCCTCGCCGGGCATGGGGTTGACCTCGGCGATCTCGGCAGCCTGGAATTGCAGCAGGTCGAGCTGCCGTGCGCGCTCGCGTTCACTGGCGCGCAGGGCCTCCAGGCGGGCGCGGGCCTCCGTCCAGGCCCGGTACGCGGCCGTGTACGCGCCCAGTTCCCCCGGCAACTGACGGTCGAGCAGCGCGCGTTGGTTGGCCGGGCCGAGCAGACTGACGGCGCTGTGCTGCCAGTGGATGGTCAGGCGGCGCTGCGCCCAGTCCTGCAACTCGCGCAGCGTGACGACCTCGCCGTCCAGCCGGGCGGTACTGCGGCCCTGGCTGGTCACGCGGCGACTGGCCACGTCATCGTTCCAGAAGCCGGCCACGAGCAGATCGTCCTCGCCCGTCCGGATCAGGTCCGTGTTGCTGCGCGATCCCAGCAGCAGACCCAGGGCGTCCACGATGATGCTCTTCCCCGCGCCAGTCTCCCCGGTAAAGACGCTGAGGCCAGCGCCGAAGTGCAGGTCCAGCGCCTGGATGGTGGCGAGGTTGCGCACCTCCAGCCGGGTCAGGGGCGGCCCGGCGTCCGCTGCCAGCGCCGGGGCGACCGGGCGCGGCGCGGTCTGGGTGGTCTCGTCGCGTGGTCGGGCCTTACGGGTCACGCCCGCCAGTCTACCGTCTGTCCTGCCGGGCAAGCGCGGTCAGCGGCAGGTTTCAAAACCGGCCGGATTCGGGGCGGCCAGGGGGGATACGGACTGCGCTCCACTGCGCCACACCCGTATGGAGTTCATACTCGCATCCGCCTGGACTGATTTGGACCTGCAACGGATCAACCGCAGTGCGTCCAGGAAACGGCCGGGTGCTACCTGTCGGGCAGGGCTGAACATGAAATCCTCATTACATTACCCCCACGTTCGCCAGCGGGTGTCGCGCGAGAATGTAGCTAACCGGTTCACTCCGGGCAGGTCGCGGGCCCATGGCGGGCCGGGCCGCCCACTTAAGCGGGTGAATCTCAAAGGAGCAAGACATGAGGAATGAAATGAACGGCGGCGTCAGCAAACGCAGCCTGCTGCTGCTGGGTGGCCTCGCGGCCCTGGCGCTGAACAAGGACACCCGCCGCGCCCTGGTGCAGGGCAGCCGGAGTGCCTGGACCGACGCCCAGGCCACCCTGGAAGACACCGTGAAACCCACCCTGGCGCAGAGTCTGGCGCAGGCGCACGAGCGCTCCCAGGAACTGGCCCAGGAGGCCGCCCGCCGGGGGCACAGCGCCGCGCAACTGCTCCGTGAGGAAGGCGTTCCCCGCGCCTCCGGGCTGCTGAGCAACGTGCTGGACGAGGTCGTCACGGTGGCCGGTGGACTGGCCGGTACGGCGGGCGAACTGGCCGGAACCGCCCAGGAGCGCGCAGAGGCGCTGGCGGGCGGCCTTGTGGGCGGCGTGGCCGACACCACGCAGACCGTGACCAGACAGGGGCGCAAGCAGGCAGAACGTCTCTTGAGTGCCGCGCAGCACACCGCCGGGGAGACCCTGGCGGGCGCGCGTGGGGCTCGCAAAGAACTGCTTTCTACCGTCCAGGACCGCGTGAGCAGTGCCGTGCATGAGGCTGCGCAGGGCGCGCAGACCCACCAGCGCCGCATGGAGCGCCTGCTGAAACAGGCGCGCCGCGACGCGGAACGTGAACTGGTTGCTGGCCGCAAAACCCTGAGCCCCGCCAAGCTTCAGAAGGCTGTTGACCGGAAGGTAGCTCCACTTCAAAAGGAACTGGCCCGCGAACTGAAAGTCCTGGAGAGGCAGACGAGTCGGGCGCGCCGCGATGACCGCAGCGGCGGATCCGCCGGTGGCCTGAGCGCCCTGGTCCTGATCGGGACCGGCGTGGTGGTTCTGGCCCGCGTGCCAGCGGCCCGCCAGGGCATTCTGAAGGCGGTGGAAGGCGTGAGCCCCGAAGCCGCCCAGTCCCTGCGTATGGCAGGACGAAACGCCCGGAACCTGATCGGCACGGCCTGGCTGGAGCGGATCGAGGAGAACAAGGTGACCCCGGCGCCCGGTGCGGCGCAGTCCACGCAGGCCGCCACGACCGGCAGCACCGCGGCTGGAGCGGTTGCCCCCGACGCTCCCGCAGCGGCGCGCACGGCGGCGGAATCCGAAAAGCCTGCGGGCGAAACGAAACCCACCAACTAAACTAAGCCAACGGCTAAGCGCTACCCTCTGGCCCACACGGCCGGAGGGTAGCTGTCTTTACTCCGGCTCGCCTCTGCTGGCACGACCCTGTTCTTTCATGCCCCTTCCATGAGAGTACGTACGCCGTATGCGACCTGTGTTGTGTCCGGCCTCCCTGGACATGAGTGTTTGTTGTTCCCCCAAGCGTGACACCCGAAAGGTTTGACTGGAACCGCTTCCCAGGGGGATATTCCAGCGTAGGACAACACACCAACTCCGCCCTGAGTGCAGGGGGCTTGCAGAACCAGTCGCGTCCTCGCAGCGCCGGGCCTCCCCCGGACCGTTCTGCCCCTTCCCCATTCACCCCCAATCCGGCTGCACCGCCAGAGGAGGACCGCCATGAGTCTGACCACCAGCGCACCCCTTGCCGACCTCGGCATCACCACCGCCACCATTCACCTGAACCCTAGCGTCGATGACCTGTACGCGCACGCCAAGCGCCTGGGCGAGGGCGTACAGGCCGCCAGCGGCCCCCTGACCGTGCGCACCAACAAGACCGGCCGCAGCCCGAAAGACCGCTTTATCGTCGAGGACGACCTGACCCGCGATACGGTGTGGTGGGGCGGGTTCAACACGCCCATCAGCGGCGCAGTCTTCGACCGACTGCTGGACAAGATGACCCGCTACGCCGAAGGAAAGGAACTGTTCGTGCAGCAGGTGTACGCCGGCACGGACCCCCGCTACCGCATCGGGTGCCGCATGGCGACCGAGATGGCGTACCACTCGCTGTTCATTCACAACATGTTCGTGCAGCCCACCCCGGCCGAACTGGCGGACTTCCACGAAGACTGGACCGTGCTGAACATCCCGTCCTTCCGCGCCGATCCTGCGCTGGATGGCGTGCGCAGCGAGACGTTCATCATCATGAACTTCACGCGGCGCATGATCATCGCAGGCGGCACGCAGTACGCCGGTGAGAACAAGAAAGGAATCTTCGGCGTGCTGAACTTCCTGCTGCCCGATCAGGGCGTCATGCCGATGCACTGCTCCGCAAACGTGGGCGACGACGGCGACGTGGCGCTGTTCTTCGGGCTGAGCGGCACGGGCAAAACCACCCTGAGCGCCGACCCGAGCCGCCACCTGATCGGTGACGACGAGCACGGCTGGTCCGACACGGGCATCTTCAACTTCGAGGGCGGCTGTTACGCCAAGGTCATCAATCTGAACGCCGAGGCCGAGCCGGACATCTACCGCACCACCCGCACCTACGGCACCGTGCTGGAGAACGTGGTCCTGGACGCTGGCGGTAACCCCGACCTGACCGACGGTAGTCTGACCGAGAACACCCGCAGCGCCTACCCCATCAGTCAGATTCCGAACGTGCAACCCGGCAGTCGGGGCGGCCACCCCCGCAACGTGATGTTCCTGACCGCCGACGCCTTCGGGGTGCTGCCGCCCATCAGCCGCCTGAGCCCTGAGCAGACCATGTACCAGTTCATCAGCGGTTTCACGGCCAAGATCCCCGGCACCGAGGACGGCGTGACGGAACCCAGCCCGACCTTCAGCACCTGCTTCGGCGCGCCGTTCATGCCCCGGCACCCCGGCGAGTACGCACGGCTGCTGGCCCGCAAGGTGCAGGACAGCGGCGCGCGCGTGTGGCTGGTGAACACCGGCTGGAGCGGCGGCATGTACGGCACGGGCAGCCGCATGAGCATCGCGCACACCCGCCGCCTGATCAGCGCCGCCCTGAGCGGCAAACTGGACGGCGCGACCTTCGAGCGCGAACCGCACTTCGGGCTGGAAATTCCAACCGACGTGCAGGGCGTTCCGGCGGGCGTCCTGAACCCCCGCGACGCCTGGGCCGACCCGCAGGCCTACGACGAAACTGCACGTAAACTCGCCCGGATGTTCCGCGAGAACTTCCGCCGCTTCGAGGACGGCGTGGACCCGGCCGTGACCGCCAGCATGCCCGACCCCGACGTTGCCCCGCAGGCCTGAACCCGCACCCTCAAGAAGGCCCCCAGCCGATCAAGCTGGGGGCCTTTACCCGTGGAGGATGAAGGTGATTACTCTTTGACGCCGCCGGACACGGTGCCGCCCACGAAGTAATTCTGGAAGCCGTAGAACAGCGCGATGATCGGCAGGGCGCCCAGGGTGCTGGCAGCAGCGAACACGCCCCACTTGGTGCTGAACTGCCCGGTCGTGAACGAGCGAAGCATCACCCCGACCGTCCACTGCTCCACGCCGGTCAGCAGGACGTTTGCGAGGATAAACTCGGCGTACGTGCCGATGAACTGGTTCAGGAAGATGAACACCATGATCCCGCCCGATAGTGGCAGCACGACCTTCACGAAGGTCTGCCAGCGGGTTGCGCCGTCCACCATGGCCGCCTCTTCCAGCGATTCGGGTAGGCTCTCCACGTATCCCTTGAAGATCCACGTGTTAAAGGCAATGGCGCCGCCCGAGTACGCCAGGATCAGGCCCGTGA
Source organism: Deinococcus sp. (assembly GCF_018260555.1). Taxonomy (GTDB): domain Bacteria; phylum Deinococcota; class Deinococci; order Deinococcales; family Deinococcaceae; genus Deinococcus. The sequence goes on from NZ_JAGLBB010000043.1 coordinate 26,219, forward strand.
AGGTGTTGCCCAGGCCCAGGTCGGTCAGGAGTTTGTACACGGCGACCAGTGCCAGGAATACCGGGAACATCTGAATGAAGATGAAGAACAGCAGCATCTGGAAACGGCCGGGGAAGCGCAGCCGTGCCATGGCGTAGCCGGCAGTGGTGGATAGCAAGATGGCCAGGATGCCGGTCACGCCGGACACGAACAGGGTGTTGCGGACCGACAGCAGGAACTTGCTCTCGTTACTGAAGCCCGTGAACTGCGCGGGCGTCATGAACAGCACCAGCGCGGCCACTGCGGCGATCACGACGCGCAGCGCCCAGGTGCGGGTGCGTTGCAGGCCTACGCTGTCGCGCCCGAAACGGCCGACCAGCATCAACAGCAGCAGCGTGGCGAGGGACGCGCCGCCCACGCCGGCCAGCAGGAGCTGCCAACCGGGGATGGTGACACCCTCGAACAGCTTGGCGAAGTTCTCGTTGCTCAACACGTCTAGGCGGGGAATCAGGCCGCTGCGGTAAAGGATGTTGGGGTTCTCGAAGTCCGGGAAGGCGAACAGGCTGTTGCGCGGGTCGAAGGCGGCGATCAGCACGTACAGGAGCGGGTACACGGCGACGAGGACGACCAGAATCAGGAACAGGTGCGTAAGCTGGTCGCCCAGGACGACGGCGTAACTGACGCGGCGGCCTGTGCGGACCATGCCGATCCGCTGGCCCAGCAGGCTGGTCAGGGCCAGCACGCCGCTGGCGGCCAGCAGGAACAGCAGGAATCGGACCCAGCCGCGCTCAACGAAATAGATTGAGAAGCTCTTCTGGCGGCCTTTCATGTTCTCAACCAGAGCATTCCCCAGCACGAGCAGGCCAATGATCAGGGCGGCCGTGACCAGCCACGGCAACGCACGGCGCAGCAGGCTGGGTTCCCGGTGCACGTACCCGCCGGGCGGCAGCTCGCCGGGCGTCTTGGGAGTGGCGGTCACTTGCGGGCCTCCTCGAACACGCCGGCGGCGCGGAAGTTCACAAGACTGATGGCGAGGGTTAGAAAGAAGATGATCAGGGCGATGGCGCTGGCCAGTGCGAAGTTCTGCCCGCCACTGGATACGAACGCGGTGTTGTACCCCCACGACAGCAGGATATCGGTGCTCTGCGCGGTGCTTTCACGGCCTTCCTGTGCCGGGCCGCCCGCCGTGAGCAGGTAGATGATGCCGAAGTTGTTGAAGTTGAACGCGAAGCCTGACAGCAGGATCGGGGTGAACGAGGTTCGCAGCAGCGGGAGCGTGATGGTGGTGATCTGCTGCCAGCGGCTGGCTCCGTCGATCTGCGCCGCCTCGTACAGGTCCTCGTTGATGGTGCTCAGGGCGCTGATGGTGGCGGTCATCATGTACGGAAACCCCAGCCATAGGTTCACGAGCAGGATACTGACCTTGGCCCACATCGGGTCGCCCAGCCAGGGCACGGCGGCGATACCGAGCAGGCCCAGGGTCTTGTTCACGATCCCGAACTGCTGGTTGAACAGCGCCACCCACATCTGCACGCTGATCACGGCGGGCACTGCCCACGGCAGGAACAGCAGCGTGCGGTACACGTTGCGGCCCTTTAGACGCTTGTTATACAGCAGGATGCCCAGAATCAGCCCGGCCACCGAGTTGATGACGATGGTTGAAAAGGCGAACACCACGGTCCAGAGGAACACGGGCCACAGAGCGCGGCTGGCCTTCCCGAAGATCTCGCGGAAGTTGGCGAGGCCCACGTACTCATAGCGGTTGAGCCGGGTGCCCTGCACGGCAGCCACGGTCTCCGGGATGGGCGCGGCCAGCGTGACAGTATTGGCGTTAACCCTGGCGATCTTCTGCCGGTACGGCACACTGGCCTCCTCGTCAAACAGGACGAGTGTGGCGCCCGCGCAGGTGGGCGCGGCGCATTTGAGGAACTCGGCGAGGTCCTGGCCCTGCTGCTCGGGCAGGGTCACGGTCAGGCGGTCGGCGCTGAGAGTCACGGCTGTGCGCGAGGCGCTGTCCGGGTTACCGCTGTTCTCGCCGCTGTAGTTGGTGAAGGCGTAATTCACGGTCAGGATCACCGGCAGCACCGTGAACGCCAGGATGAACACCAGCGCGGGGAGCAGGTAGAACCAGTTGGTGATCCAGGGGAACAGCCGGTACGTCAGGGGGGTCAGCAGCAGCAGCGCAAGCAGCGTGAAGATCAGGATAGTGTAGGCGGGCGCGCCGGGCAGCACCTGCGCCGCCACGCCGGACAGCAACCAGCCGATCAGGAAACTTACGGCGATCAGAGCAGCCAGGATCAGCAGCGCGCTGAACACGCCACGGGTGCCCTGAGGCGGGGTGGGCCGCCGCCTGGGAGGTGGGGACATGGTGTGGGTCATACAGTAGGTCAACCTCTGTGCGCGAGGGGCAGATGCCGCCAGCAGCGCGGCGGGTCGAGCAGGAACGAAAGGGGATATCTGGTGACTATCAATACACCCTGCCCCCAGCCGTGCGGACTGGAGCTGTTCGGCCTGGCAAAGCGGCTGCCCCGTCCGGCTTGCGTGGGCACGGCGGGGCAGGAGCGGCGTTACAGGATCACTTGATGTTGCTGCTGATTTCCTGCACGGCCTTGTCGAGAATCTGACCGTAGTTCTGGCCGGGCTTCTGAACACTCTGGGCGATGGCGCTGCTCCAGGGGCCCCACACAGCGCCCATCTGGGGAACGTTGGGCATGGGGGTACCGGCACTGATGCTCTTGCCGAAGCCCACGACGACCGGGTCAGATTTCAGTTTGGTGCGGGCGCTGAGACTGACGGGAATACGCCCACCGGCCTTGTTGAAGGCCACCTGCGCGTCGCTGGAACCGATCTGCTTGGCGAACTGCGCCGCGGCGGCCTTGTTCCTGCTGTAGGCGTTGAGCATCGTGCCCTGCACGCCCACGAAGGGGCTCCACTTGCCGGTCGCGCCGGGAGGAGTGGGGAAGGTCATGATGCCGTAGTCGATGCCGGCTTTCTTGATGTCGCCCATGTCCCAGGGTCCGGTCAGGAACATGGCGAGGCGGCCGTCCACGAAGGCACTCTTGGCGGCGCCGCCGTCCACGCCTTCGGGCACGAGGTTGTATTTGTAGCGCAGGTCGTTCAGGAACGCACTGGCCTTGCCGGCTCCGGCGTTGGCGAGGCCCACGTCCTTGGTGTTCAGGGTGCCACCGGTGTTCTTGAAGACGTAACCGCCGTAGGCGCTGATGATCCCAAACTGCATGTAGGCGTTGCTGAGGTCAGCGAGATAACCGTACCGACCGCTGCTGGTGTTCTTCTTCGCGGCGGCCAGGAACGCGTTCCAGCTCGTGGGGGCGCTGGGGACGAGTTTCTTGTTATACACGACGGCAACAGCCTCGGCGAACATAGGCAGGCTGAACAGCTTGCCGCCGTACGTCATGGCACTGACGGCCGTCTTGTCGAGGTCAGTCTTGCTCGTGATGTACCTGTCCATCGGCTCGATCACGCCGGCAGCAGCGAGCTGGCCGAGGCGGTCCTGGGGCAGAGTGGTGACGAGGTCGGGGCCCTGACCCTTGGGGGCGCTCTGAATCAGCTTGTCGGGGATCTGATCGAACGGCACGCTGACGACATTGACGGTGTGACCGGTTTTCGTCTTGAACTGGGCGGCCTGGGTACGCAGCCACGCGAGTTCACTGTCGCCGAAGTGCGTCCAGACTGTGATGGTAGCGGCGTTGGCCTGGCCAAGCAGTGCTAGAGAAAGGATAGTCAGTGCTTTTTTCATATGACTCCTTCAGACTGGCGGTTTTTCCAACCCCTTCTTAACCGGGGTGCGCCTGGTCCCATCGTCCTTCCACAGGAGGAGGGGTCTGGGGGTGCCGACCCGAGCCCTGTCGGCTGATTTTTTCACTCGTTGCTCATCAGCGAGTATAGTCCTGAGCGCCCGGCTTGGCAAGGTCCGCACTTTGCAAAAATGACCGTTTCAGTCAAGTAAAAGCATGATTCCTTGTACCGGGTCCAGTCGTCGCGCATGGAATGCTGCCGCGCCTGTCTTCACCCGCACCGGCTCTTAAGTACGTTGGTAACTGCTCAGCAGGGCGAGCTCAGGGGTTGAAGTTGGGCATGAGCACGTCACCCGTGAACACGCTGACCAGAC
>NZ_JAGLBB010000044.1 GCF_018260555.1 Deinococcus sp.
CTGCAACTGGGCCGCGCGCGCCGCCTGAAACCGCAAGCCCAGCGGGGGCCGAAACTGGACGCCCGCCGCACCCTGCGCGCCGCCGCCCGCACCGCCGGGGACGCCACGCTGCTGCGCTGGCTGGGCCGCCCACGCCGGGCGCCACGCTTCCTGCTGGTGATCGACGGGAGCCGCTCGATGGGCGGGGACGCCACGCTGCTCCTGCGGTTCGCGCAGGCGCTGCACCTGCGCTCGCGGCGGGTAGAGGTCTACGCCTTCAGTACCGGCCTGGCCCGCCTGACGCCTGCGCTGCGCCGGGCCGCCCCGGGCGTGCCCCTGAGCCTCCCGGACCTGGGGGAAGCCTGGGGCGGCGGCACCCGCATCGGCGAGAACCTGCTGCGGTTGGCGCGTGAGGAACGCGCCCGCGTGAACCGCGACACGCTGGTCCTGATCCTCAGTGACGGGCTGGATACCGGCGAGCCTGCACTCGTCAGCCGGGCGCTGCGGGACCTGCGCGCCCAGGCGGGGCAGGTCGTGTGGCTCTCGCCCCTGGCGGCCCTGCCGGGCTACCGGCCGGTGCAGCGGGCCATCCTGGCGGCCCTGCCGTTCCTGAACGCGCTGCTGCCCGTGGCCAGCGTGGCCGACCTGCACGCCCTCCCGCGCCGCCTGAACACCGCCCGCCGCTGAGGGTGTCCGGACTGTCGCCTGTTTCCCACCCTGCCCATGCGCCGGGAACTCCGCGCCCGGCAGCCCACGTTGCCCCCATACGGACTGCCGCTCCATTCCACCACAGTCGAACAAGCGCCGCCTGCGACTCCATACCGCCCAATCCGTACCTTGTTCCCACTCGCGTCCGCTCGGATTGATTCATAAGTGCAGCGAATCAATCGGAATCCGTATCACTCGTGCCGGTCGGGTTGAACGGTCTTTGCAGCTCCTTCAATCGGAATCCGTATGGGTCCGTAAGGGTCTTGCAAGGCGCGGCGTGCTGAAATCCGGGCATGACGCGATCCCTCACCACCCTCCCCACCCGTTCCCCGCAGCGGCCCGCGCGCGGCTGGCGCACCCCGGCGCTGCTGCTGGCGGCGTCGCTGCTGGCCTCCTGCGGCGGGACAGCCAGACCTGCCGGTGGCAGCGGGACACCCGGCGCGGGCGGGAACGTCACGCCGGGCGCGCTGGTGGTCAGCGTGGAGGACGCGGCGGTGGTGGGCGCCTTCGCGCACAGCGGCAGCCTGCGCGTGCGGGGCGTGTCACCGGCCGGTGTGGGCGCGGCCCTCGCGGCCGGGCAGCCCGGGACGCAGCTGAGCGTGGGCACCCCGGTCGCCAGTGGCGGCGACACGCTTCTGCCTGTCACGCTGGGCGGCGTGGCCCTCGCGTCTGGCGGCTCGGCGCAGCTGACCGTGACGGCCGGCACGCAGCGGCAGGCCGTGACCGTCACCGTGCTGGGCAGCGCGGCGCACTCCATCCCGGCGGGCACTCCCTACCTGGCCAGCGCCGCCCGCACGCAGGGGCAGCAGGTGCTGCTGCGCGCGCCCGCCAGCGCCGACGAGGCCTCGCGGCATAGCCTGATACGTTTCGACGCTGCGGACGCCACCTTCGCGCCCCTGGCCTTCCCGGTCACGGGGTTCGAGACCATCACCAGTCACGCCGTGAGCGGCGCAGACGCCTGGGTGGCGGTGCGCGGCGTGAGTGCCGAGGGCAGTTTCCTGCTGCGGCGCGGCGCGGACGGCCGCACGCAGCGCTTCATGGCAGGCACGGTCGAGACGCTCAATAACCTGCTGGTCCTCCCGGACGGCCGCGTGGCGTTCACGGCGTACGGTCAACCGCAGGTCCTGCTGCTCGACCCGGTGGGCGGCGCGCTCAGCCGCCTGCCCACGGACGGCCCGCCGGACAGCGCGGCGCTGGGCCCAGACGGCCTGCTGTACTTCACGCGGCGCGGCGACGCCCCGGCAGTCGTGCAGGTGGAGCTGCTCGGCGGTCAGTCGCGTGCGTTCCCGGTCGGCACGCCCGGCGTGAGCGTCCCCGTCAGCCTGAACGCCGCGCCGGACGGCACGCTGTGGTTCACGGAATCCCGCACCGGCAGCCTGTGGAACCTCGACCCGGTCAGTGGCAAGCAGCGCAGCGTGACCCTGCCCACCGGCGCCCGCGCAGGTGAGGTCGCCGTGGCCCCCGACGGGACCGTCTGGGCGGCCGATACCGAGCGCGGCGACCTGCTGCGCGCCGGGCCGGGCGACATCCGCGCCGTCACCATCAACCTGCCTGCCGTGCCCGGCGGAGGCCCCCGCGCCCTGAGCGCCGCGCCGGGCGGCACCCTCTGGTTCGAAACGGGCGGCCAGCTCGGACAGATCCGCTAACCAACCGTTGGCAGCCGGTGATGGTCAAAGGTTGATGGTTGATGGAGGGAATCGCCGCCTCCATCAACCATCGACTTTCAACCATCAACCCCTCGGCGCTACAGGTCGCGGCGGCTGAAGCGGTACATGGCGGCCAGGACAGCCAGCACAGCCAGCACGGCGGCCCAGACGACCAGTCCGGCCGCGATGGGGGCGTTGGCGAAGAAGGGATTCGCGCCGCGTGAGGCCTCGCTGATCTGGAGGGCCACCGCGGGTTGCAGGTGGTAACTGGCGCCCAACCACAGGGCGTTGGTGGGCATCAGGGCGTTCGCGGCGCGGCCCAGGGTAGTCAGGGTGGGCGTATCGGCGAACGCACCGATGGACCCCAGGATGCCGCCCGTGAAGCCCACGCCGTACAGCACGAACACGCCGATGCCGTTGGCGAGCGTGGTGAACAGCGTGCTGCCCAGCACGGTCAGGGCGGTCAGCAGCAGCGTGGACAGCAGGATCAGGCCGGTTGCGGCCAGCGGGGCGGGCGGCAGGTACCCGGTGATGGCGTACACGCCGCCGAGCAGTCCAGCGCTGAGCAGCGCCACGTAACCGAGGTTCACGGCGCTGAACCCCAGCCAGCGGCCCAGGACGAGTTGCGCGCGGCTGATGGGCCGCGCGATGACGCTCTGCATCACACCGTTCTCGATGTCGCCGCTGACGGCCCCCACCGTGGACAGCACGGCCATCAGGGACCCCAGGAAGTACACGAGGTACATGCCGAACATGGCCGAGTAGATGACGGGCAGGTTCGACGCGCCGTTCAGGCTGCGGCCGTCCAGTCCGGCGTCCAGCGACCGCTGGTCCAGGGTCCCTTCCAGCCGCACGATGCCGTACAGGTAGAAGCCCAGGAACAGCGCGGTCAGCAGCAGCAGCACGCTCACGAGGCGCTTACGGATCGCCTCGCGCAGTGAGAGTTCCGCGATCAGCAGGGCGTTACGCACGGGCGGCCCCCTGGCCCAGGCGGGCGGTGCGGGCGCTGCTGTCCGGGGTGTCCTCGATCAGGTCCAGGAACATGGTTTCCAGGTCCGGGCGGCGCGCCTTCAGGGCGTACAGGCGGGCGCCGGCGGCGTGAATGGCGCTGGCGACGGCCGGAATGGTGTCCTCGTGGTCCAGCCACAGTTCCACGTCGGTGCGGCCCGGCGTGTTCGTGTCGGTGTGACGCAGTTCGCCGAGACCCGCCAGGGTGTCCAGCAGGCCCGGTGGCAGGTGATCCACGCGCACGTCCAGCGGCAGGACGCCGCCCATCAGTTCGCGCATGCTGCCCTGCCGCAGCACGCGGCCCTGTTTCACGAACGCCACGCGGTCGCACACCTGCTCGACTTCCGACAGCAGGTGCGAGTTCAGGAACACGGCCGTGCCCTCGCCGCGCAGCCGCTCGATGATCTCGCGTACCTCGACCCGCCCGATCGGGTCCAGGGCGCTGGTCGGTTCATCCAGGAACACCAGTTGTGGGCGGGCCAGGATCGCTCCGGCCAGCCCGGCACGCTGCAACATGCCCTTGGAGTACCCGCCCAGGTTCTCACCGCCGCGCCCGCCCAGGCCCACGGTCTCCAGCACCTGCGGGATGCGGGCCCTCAGTTCGGCGGCCTTCAGGCCCGCCAGCCGCCCGTGAAAACGCAGGAATTCCTCGGCGGTCATCCAGGTCTGAAAGCGGAACTGTTCGGGCAGGAACCCCAGGCGCTCCCGCACGGCCGGGTCGTGCGGACTGCCACCGAGAACCTGCACGCGCCCGGCGCTGGGGTGCACGAGACCCAGGAGCATCTTCACGGTGGTGCTCTTACCCGCGCCGTTCGGGCCGAGGAATCCGAACACCTCGCCCGGCGGGACGGTCAGGGTCAGGCTCTCCACCACGGCCCGGCCCCGGTATTCCTTGCGTAACTCCTGCGTTTCTATGGCGTTCACGCGGCTCAGCATAGGCGCGCGCCGCCAACCGAATCGTCAGTCTTTCTGCGGAAGGCCCGGCCCGCTCCTGCTGGGGCGCGTTCCGGCTGCGGCCCTGTCCGCCTCATGGGACCTGGTCTGGTGCGGCGGCCGCGTTGCGTCTGTGCCGCCGCCGTCCCTGCTCCGCTCTCGCTCGCTGGGGGTGATGGGGGGGGCCAGCGGGGCAACTTCATGAAATCTTGATATTCCGCTGCACAATCAGGAAGAATGCCTGTCATGTCCGCCCCACTCGCTCCTGGCCTCCCGGGACTGCCCACGGCTCTCCCGCCGGAGCTGCTTGCGCAGTGGCACGATTCGGCCAGCGACCGGGAAAGGGCGCGCACGCTGGTGGCCATCGCCCGCTTCGCGCGGCAGTCGTCCATGCACGCCGCGCAGCAGCTGGGCCAGGCGGCCCTGAACTTCGCCATGCAGGCCAGCGCCCCGGAGGAAGCAGTCCTGGCACTCATCGGGCTGGGCTTCGTGGCGGCGCACCTGAACCAGCCGGACCGCTCGCAGGAGAGCGTGGCGCGCGCCACCGAACTGATTCACGAGCACGGACTGAGTCACCTGCTGTCCTCAGTGGTGAACGTGCGCGCCCTGGCGCAGGTGCTGATCGGCGACACGAACAGCGCCCGGCAGGACCTGCAAGAAGCCCTGAGCATCGCGCGGCAAGAAGGCCACCCGGTCGACATCGGGAACGCCCTCATTAACCTGGGATGGCTGGCGAACAGCACGGGCAACCCCGACGAGGCGCTGCACCAGCTGAACCTGCTCGAAGAGCACATTCATACGCTGAGTGACACCAACATCATCCATGACCAGAACAACTACCTGCATGAAAACCGCGCGGCTGCCTACGTGCTCCTGGCCCGCCGCGCCCGCGAGCGGGGCCGCCCGGAAGCAGTAGAGCAGGCAGCCCGCCAGGGCCTGACTGTGCTGCGCGCCGCCACGGCCTCCCTGCGCACCCTTCCCGACCCAAGCATCGAGATGATATGCCACGCTCACGAAAGCGCCCTGCACCTGCTGCTGGGTAACCTAAGCGGCGCGCAGCAGGCCGCCGACCGGGCTGCCGCCATGAGTAGCGACTTCGACCAGCAGCTGTACATCGATGTACCCATGTGCCGCGCCGAACTGTACGAGGCGCAGGGCAACCCGGCCGCCGCGCTGGCGCACTACCAGCAGGCGCTGACCCTGGTGCGCAGCCAGAAACGACACCGGGACACGCAGGTGATCCTGCGGGCCATGGCCGCCCTGCACGAACGCGCCGGGCAGTTCGCGCAGGCCCTGCAGGTGACCCGCGACGCCTTGCAAGACACCCAGGAGGCCCTGAAGCGCGTGAACATGGCTGCCCAGCGGCACCTGTCCCTGGCCCAGGATCTGCAACAGGCCCGGCGGGACGCCAGTTCCTGGCAGGACCGCCTCCGGCACGCTGAAACCCTGGCCCGCCAGGACACACTGACCGGACTGCTCAACCGCCGGGGCCTGGAAGAAGGCCTGCTCGCCATGACTGAAAACAGCACGGACCTGCTGGCCACACTGTTTCTGGACATCGATCACTTTAAACGCGTGAATGAGCGGCACTCTCATGCGGGCGGGGATCAGGCACTGCGGGGTGTGGCTGGCCTGCTGCGCGCTCAGCTGACCCGCAGGCCGCAGGCACTACTGGCCCGCTACGGCGGCGAGGAGTTCGTACTGGTCACCCCCGTCGCGAACGCCACGCAGGCCCACGCGCTGGCCGAAGCATGCCGCCGCGCCGTGGCCGATCACGACTGGTCCGCGCTGCTGCCCGGGACGAAGCTGACCGCCAGCGTCGGGTACGCCGTCGAACCAGGCGAACGCCTGAGCGAGGCTCTCACGCAGGCCGACGAGCACCTGTACCGCGCCAAACGCGCTGGCCGCAACCGCGTGTACCCACCCAGCGACTGAAACCGATTCCGGTTGATTCGGTTCAAGCCTGAATCAAACCGGGCGGACGCGAGGAGGAAGAGCATACGGATTCCGCTTCATTCCGCCCAGGAGCGGCCATTGTTCCTGCTGGCATCCGGCCGGGACTCAATCGGAACTGCACCCAATCATCCTGACTCAGCGGGTCAGGATGGTCTCGATCTGCTCGATCACGTCGCTGCTCAGGCGCACGCCGGCAGCCTTCACGGTGTCCTCGATCTGATGGACCTTCGTGGCCCCCGTGATCACGCTGCTCACGCCCTTTTGCCGCAGAATCCAGGCGAGCGCCAGTTGCGCGCGGGTGATGTTCAGGTTGTCGGCGACCGCCTTCAGATCGCGGACCTTCTGGATGTTCTCGTCGGTCAGGAAGTTCTTACCCCAGTTTTCCTTCTCGGTCAGGCGCGCGCCCTCGGGTTTGCCGTCGTCGTACTTGCCGGTCAGCAGGCCCATGGCGAGCGGGCTCCAGACGACCAGGCCCACGCCGGCCGTCTCGGTGTACGGCAGGATTTCTTTCTCGACGCGGTCGCGGCGGATCATGGAGTACTCGGGCTGCTCGGTGATGGGCGCGTGCAGGCCGCTCGCGCGGGCAAACTCGACCGCCTGGGCGATGCGTGCGGCGGGCCACATACTGGTGCCCCAGTACAGGGCCTTGCCGTCACGGATGACCTGATCGAAGGCCATGACGATCTCTTCCATGGGCACGTCGGGGTCGTAGCGGTGCGCGAAGTACACGTCGAGGTGGTCGGTGCCCAGGCGTTTCAGGCTGCCGTCGATGCTGTGCAGGATATGCTTGCGGCTCAGGCCACGGTCGTTCACTTCGTCACTCATGGGCCAGTACACCTTGGAGCTGATGACCAGCGTGTGGCGCGGCAGTTCACGCAGCACGTTGCCCATCAGTTCCTCGCTACGTCCCCTGGCGTAGATGTCGGCCTGGTCGAAGAAATTCACGCCACCGTCGTACGCGGCGGTGACGATGTCGCGCACCATCTGCTGCTCGTTCACGCCGACGCCGTACGTTTCCCAGCCGCCCAGGGCGACTTCGCTGACCTTCAGACCGCTCTTGCCGAGGTTCCGGTATTCCATGCGGGATACTTTATCGGATAAAGCATCGGTCGGCCGTCAGGTGAAACCCGCATAAAGAGACACTCAGCACAATGCACCGGAGGTGTGGAACGCCCCGCCTGTCACGCGGCGCGGCACAGGCCGGGTCAGACGACGGGGCTGCGCGCCGCGCGCCGGGCCGTTTACGCTGGGTCATGCGTCAGAACATCAGCAGTGGCAGCCCCTGGGAAGCGCAGATCGGATACTCGCGCGCCGTGAAGATCGGGAACACCGTGCAGGTCAGCGGCACGACCGCCACCGTGAACGGCGAGGTCGTCGGCGAGGGCGACCCCGCCGAGCAGACCCTCGCGGCCCTGGGCATTATCCGCACCGCCCTCGAAACGGCCGGCGCGCAGCTGTCCGACGTGGTTCGCACCCGCATCTACCTGACCGACATCAGCCGCTGGGAAGAGGTGGGCCGCGCGCACGGCGAGGTGTTCGGTGACATCCGCCCCGCCACGACCATGGTGCAGGTCGCCGCCCTAATCGACCCGCTGCACCTCGTGGAAATCGAGGCGGAAGCCGTTATCGGCGGGTAATACGGACTGCCGTCTGCTTGGTTTATACCCCGGAACATCACAGGGTTGGCAACTCCACTCCCGGTAGCCCGCCCTGCTCCTCCTCGCGTCCGACTCTGACCAGATGGCCTGGCAAGTCATCTGGTCGGAATCGGTAGAACGCGGGCTCAGGGCGGTGGGCAGCGACAATGGACGCATGACCTCTTCCCTGTCCGGTTCTGTCCGTCTCGTTGCCGCTGGTGCGTCCCGACTTGGGCTGGGGCTGGCGGCGCTGGGCCGCCCGGGGTACATCAATCTGGGGCACGCGCGCGACCTGCCGGACCGGTCGGTGGGGGGCATGCGGGCGCAGACGTGGGCGGTGCTGGATGAGGCGTACGCGGCGGGCGTGCGGTACTTCGACGCGGCGCGCAGTTACGGGCGGGCCGAGGAGTTCCTGGGCGGGTGGGTGCAGGCGCGCGGGCACCGGGACGCCGTGCTGGGCAGCAAGTGGGGGTACACGTACGTGGCGGACTGGCAGCCGGACGCGCCCGTGCATGAGGTCAAGACGCACGACCGGGCCACGCTGGACCGGCAGTGGCCGCAGACGCTCTCGGCGTTGGGGGCTCCCCCGGCGCTGTACCTGATTCACTCGGCGACGCTGGAGTCGGGCGTGCTGGACAACCCAGAGGTGCTGGCGCGGCTGGCGGAACTGGCGGCGGGGGGCATGCGGGTGGGCCTGAGCACCAGCGGCGTGGCGCAGGCGGACACGATCCGGCGGGCGCTGGACGTGCAGGTGGACGGCGTGAATCCCCTGAGTGCCGTGCAGGCCACCTGGAACCTGCTGGACCCGTCGGCGGGCGCGGCGCTGGCCGGGGCGCACGCCGAGGGGTGGGCGGTCGTGGTGAAGGAAGGCGTGGCGAACGGCCGCCTGAGCGCGCGGGGCCTGAGCGGGCGCGGGGACGTGCCCGCCCCCTTGGCCGCGCTGGCGGCAGACCTGGGCGTCACGCCGGACGCGGCGGCGCTCGCGGCGGTCCTGGCGCAACCCTGGGCGGACGTAGTCCTGAGCGGCGCGGGAACCTGCGAACAGTTGGCGCAGAATCTGGCGGCGCTGCGCGTTACGGTGCCAGCGGACGCCCTGCCGGAACTGGCGCTGGACGCCCGCACGTACTGGCAGGAGCGCGCCGCGCTGCCCTGGACCTGACCCGGAAAGCCGCTCATGCAGACTCCAATTAATTAGCTTGCAGGAGACGTTCCATCCGAGCGGACTTGCAGAGCTGCGCCGCAGAGCGATACGGATTCCGCTCCATTCCGCCACAGTCGGGAAGACACCGCCTGCGGCTCCATACCGCGAAGGGGCGTCTGTTGTTCCTACTCGCATTCGCTCGGATTGATTCGGAACTGCACCAAATCAATCGGAATCCGTATGAGAAGGAGCAAAGAGGCCTGTCGGGCATGAAGTGGGCAACCCGCTACCTGGGCTGGTGATGAATGGACCGGCCTCCAGGTCACTGGTGGAATCGGTCAGGACGCGGCTGTTCATGAGCGGATGGTAGAACCTGGCACGGCAGAAATGTGAAATTTCCCCATCGGGGGCTCCCACCGGGGTGTGAAGGTTGACGCGTCTTCCGCTCGGCCGTGGTTGCCGGTATTCCTACGAACTGACCCCGGAGGCGGCCTCGCCGTCCGCTAGGGTCTGAAAGGCGGGGCGCAGGGCCGGAAGTTCCACGCGCGCCGTGTGCCACACGAGCGCCACCTCGATCCCAAAGTAATCGTGTGAAACGAGGTTGCGAACATCACGCAGCAGCGCCCACGGCAGGTGGGGGTTGGTGTCCTGCACGGACTGCGGAATGAACTTGGTGGTTTCGCCCAGCCGCGCCAGTCCGTGCAGCACGGCGTCCTGCGCCAGTTCGTCGCGCTCGAAGGAGTTGAGGGTGTGAGCGTCCGTGAAGGCCGTCACGCGGTCGATGGCGCGCAGCAGGTCGAACACCCGCCAGCGCCAGTGTTTGTCGCGGTGCGAGCGGGGAACCGAGTCCGGCACCTGCGTCACGTCCACCGCGTCGGCCAGAATATCGCCGCGCAGTGGGGGGCGCAGGGCCGCCTCCGTGACCACGTCCACCCGGCGCGACAGGGCGCGCTCGCACACCTCGCGCACGCGCATCAGGTCCAGCAGCCCGCGCGCCTCGCCGGGTGCGAAGTCGATCAGCAGGTCGATATCGCTGGCCTCGCCCGCCTCGCCGCGCGCGACCGACCCGAACACCCGCACACGCGTGACACCCAGCGCCTCCCACTGCGCCTGGACTTCCCGCAGGCGCCCGGCGACTGTTTCAAGGCGAACATCGGGAAACAGCGGCGGGACAGCGTTCATTCCGCCCATACTACGGCGTCCCGGCACGTGGGGACCGTATCCTGAACGCGTGATGCGGATTCCGTCTGTTTCGTTCGCCCGGACCGGAGTGGAGTGGCCCCCCCGTCGCCCGGAGTCCCTGTGATTATCGCCGTGGGCCACGACCTGATCGAGATTGGCCGCATCCGGCGCATGCTGGAGCGCGAGGGTCAGCGGGCCGAGAAGCTGTTCACGCCCACGGAACTCGCGTACTGCGCGCGCCTGAGCGACCCGGCCCCCAGCCTCGCGGCGCGGTTCGCGGCCAAGGAAGCCTTTCAGAAGGTCTGGCCACGCCCTCACGGCTGGCGGGACGTGTGGGTGGAACGCACGGCCACCCCCGGCGGTCCCTTCCCGTTCGCGCGCCCGCACCTTGAATTCGCGCCGCACATCGCGCAGCACATGCGCGAGCAGGGCTGGGCGGCGCACCTGACGCTCACGCACACCCGCGAGCACGCGTCGGCCGTGGTGATTCTCGAAGGGCGCTGACCCGCCGGTCACGCGATACTGCCGCGTATGCCTGTTCGCCTGATCGCCACGGACCTCGACGGAACCCTGCTGCAAGGTGACGGCAGCGTGAGCGCCCGGACCCGCGCGGCGCTGGACTCGGCCCGCGCCGCCGGACTGTGGGTGGTGCCGGTCACGGCGCGGCAACCGCGCGGGCTGACGCTGATCGCGCGGGCGGCGGGGTTCACGGGGTGGGCGGTGTGCGGGAACGGCGCGCACGCCCTGCACCTGGGCACGGGCGAAGCGCTGTTCGCGCAGCACCTGCCGGTCGCGGCGCAGCGGGCACTGGCCGGGGCGCTGGCAGCGCGGGTGCCGGGCGTGGTGTTCGCGTCGGTGCGGGCGGGCGGCGAGGTGTTCGTGGCGCAGCAGGGGTACGTGGCGCTGACGTCGTTCACGGATCACCAGCGGGAGCCGCGCGGCCTGCGAGCGTTCCCGCTGGAGGACGTGCTGGCCGCGCCCAGCCTGAAGTTCATCGTGCGGCACCCGACCCTGTCGCCACCCGAACTGCTGGAGCAGGTGCAGGCCCTGAAGCTGCCGGGCTTCACGGTCACGCACAGCGGCGCGCCGTTCCTGGAGGTCCTGGCCGCCGGGGTCAGTAAAGCCTGGGGCCTGGAGCGGCTGTGCGCGCACCTGGGCGTGGCGCGCAGCGACGTGCTGGCCTTCGGGGATGAACGGAACGACACCGAGATGCTCGCCTGGGCCGGACGTGGCGTGGCGATGGGGAACGCCGGGCCGGAGGTGCAGGCGGCGGCCGACGAGCTGACCCTGAGCAACGACCGGGACGGCGTGGCGGCCGTGATCGAGCAACTGCCGGACCTGCGCCGCGCACCAGGGAACGCGGCCGCGAGTGCTCCTTCAGAGTGATACGAACTCCGTATCAGGAGCCGCCCTGGCTGGTCTGGCGGGCCAGTTCGCGCCCCTGGCCGTCCGTGACCGTGAAGGTGTACCGCGCCGTGTCCTGCCGAAGCCAGTTCACGCGCAGGTCCACGCAGGCGCCCGGCAAGTCCAGCTGGGCGGCCGTGGGGTACAGACGGTCGATGCTGTTCTGACGGAACGTTTCGAGTTCGCGGGTCAGGCTGTTCGCGCAGTTCTGCGCGGCGGCCCGGGTGGTCACGCGGCCCGCGTCGGTCAACGGGTCTTTCTGCTGCACGGTCTGCACGGCGTTCAGTTGCCGTTCCAGCGTCTCGACGCGGCGGGTCAGATCGGCGTTCTGCGCGCGGGCCTCGCGGTCCTGGCAGGCGGTGAGCAGCAGGATCAGGATCAGGGCGACGGGCGGGGCGGAGGCAGGCAACGGACGGTGAATCACGCGGCGCAGGTTAGCGCACGCGGCGCCGCGCGCAGCGGGCACCGTCCCGCATTCGTTTCTTCATGAAGGTGCGCGGGCGGGCCGAGCGGTTCAACAGTGCCGCGCCGCTCCCTTCCGGCGCACGGAGGGCAGGCGGCGCGCAGAGCCCGTGCTCCGGCCTTCATCTGCTTGGTTCGAGGGCTGTTTGGTTTACGGGCTGTTTGGTTCACGGGAGTCTGCCGGGTGGCCCACGCCACGCCCGACAGCCCGCTTCCCGCCTGATCACCCTGCGGCGCCAGCTCTCCGCGTCCGCTCGGCGTGAACCTCTTTGCAGGCCGCTTAACCAGAGTCCTTATCCGCTCAGCGGTTCAGGACGCTGACGATCTCCACGTGACTGGTCTGCGGGTAAAAGTCGTGCGGGATGACTTCAGCGAGTTTCCAGCCGCGCCGCACCAGGTCACCCACATCGCGCGCCCAGGTGGCCGGGTCGCAGGACACGTACACGAGGCGGTCAGCGGTGCTGGCGTTGATGTGCTCACGCGCGCCCTCTTCCAGTCCGGCGCGGGGCGGGTCCACGACGATCACGTCGGTCCCCAGTTCGCTGAAACGGGCGGCGTCGCCGCTACGGAAGGTGACGTTGCTCTCGCCGCTGACCGCCACGTCCTGACGGCCACGCGCAAGGGCCTCGGGCGCGGCGTCCAGCACGGTCACGCGGCGGAAGTTCGGGGCCAGGTGACGGCCGATCGCGCCAGCCCCCCCGTACAGGTCCACGGCGTGCTCGCCTTTACCGGCCAGTTCGGCGGCCCGTTCGTAGGCCAGTCCGGCGGCCTGCGGGTTCACCTGCGCGAAGCCCGTGGCGGACACGCTGACCTGCACCTGCCCGAACTGCTCGCGGATCTCGCTTTCCCCGGCGATCAGGCGCACGCCGGCGCTGAAGCGTTTCCCGGCGGGTTGCGCCAGGGACACGCCGACCACGCCGGCCTCCATCAGGTGGTCGCTGGCGCGCAGGTACTGGCGGGTCTCGCCCGGCCCGATCAGCGCGGCAACGACCTCGCCGGTCAGGCGACTGGCGCGGAAGGCGACCTCGGTGGCGGGGTCCAGCAGCGTGGGGTCGGTGCGGTCCATGACCGCCTGAATCTGCGGCATGACCAGCGGGTCTTTCTGCACGACAAGCGGGTCGCTGCCGCGCCGCTCACGGTACGCCAGACCAGCGGGCGTCACGAGGTACTGCGCGGTGTTGCGGTACCCCCACGCCTCGGGGCTGGGGACGGTGGCGGCCACGCCGTGCTGCACCTTCGCGATGCGGCTCAGGGCCTCCTGCACGAAGGCGCGCTTGAAGTCCAGTTGCGCCTCGTACGTGGCGTGCGCCAGGTCGGCGGTGGGCAGTTCCGGGCCGTCCACGCGGGCGGGACTGCGGCGCAGTACCTCGACCGTCTGGCCCTGGCGCACGCCCTTCCCGGCGCGCACGCGGGCCGTGACCTGCTCGCCGGGCAGCGCCCCGCGAACCAGCACCACGCCGGACTCATCCCGGGCGAGCCCCAGCCCCCCCGCAACAAGTTTCTCGATTTCCAGCGTAAGTAAAGCGTCCGACATAACGTACAGGGTAGCGCGTCCGGTGTCCGCTCCACCGCCTCCAGGTCACGTTGCGCCCCGACCCCACCCAGAACGGACGTGGCGGCCCCCAGAAAGTCACACCGCCGAGCCGTTTACCCTACGCCCGCAACCTGCTTCTCTCCCGCCCGCTCTGCGACGCAGCCCAGTCTGTCCCCTCGGATGGAGCGGGCGGCGCCCATCACAACACCCAGGTCCGGATCAGTTCTCGTACTCCAGGTAGGTGTAGCCCAGCAGTTCCTCGCCGTAGTCTTCGAGCAGTTCGCGTTCCTGCTCGCCGGTCAGGGTCTGGGCCTTGATGGCGTCGTCGGCCTGGTCCTCGATGGCGTCGCGCAGCATGGGTTCCTCGTAGCCCATGGACTCGATCATGCGCCGCGCCTTCTGGCCGCGCACAAACAGGTCGATGTGGTACTTCCCGCCGGGCCGCACCGTCACATGGGCCTCGCTGACCTTGCCGAACAGGTTGTGCGAGCTGCCCAGCACGTCCTGATACGCGCCCATCAGGAACACGCCCAGGTAGTAGGGTCGGTCGCCGGGTTCGTGCAGCGGCAGGGTGGCTTTCACGTCGCGCAGGTCGATGAACTTCTCGATCTTGCCGTCGCTGTCGCATGTGATATCCACGATGGTCGCCTGACGGGTGGGTTTCTCGTTCAGGCGGTCCAGGGGCACAATCGGGAACAGCGCCTGAATGGCCCAGTTGTCCGGCAGGCTCTGGAACAGGCTGAAATTGCAGATAAACTTGTCAGCCAGGACTTTTTGCAGGTCCTCCAGTTCGTCCGGCACGTACTTCTCGTTCTGGATGAGTTTGGCGATCTTGCGCAGGATGGCGTTGAACAGCGCCTCCCCGCGCGCCCGGTCAGTCAGGGTGACGTAGCCCAGGTCGAACAGGTTGTGCAGCGTCTGCTTGTCGCCCACGGCGTCGTTGTACGACTCGCGGTAGTTGCGGGCCGTGATGTTCGACAGGATGTCTTCCATGTCCTTGACGATCTGGTGGCTGGTCTCGACAGCCGGGGCGAGGTCTTCGAGGTCGCGGGTGGGGCCGGTCACGTCCACGACCGGCATGATCAGCACGGCGTGGTGCGCGGTGAGTGCGCGGCCGGATTCACTGACGATCACGGGTTCGGGCACGCCACGGGCCTTGCAGACTTCCTGCACGGTGTACACGATGTCGGCGGCGTACTCGCGGACCGTGTAGTTCATGCTGGCGTAGAAGGTGGTCTTGCTGCCGTCGTAATCGACGCCCAGGCCGCCGCCCACGTTCAGGTACTTCAGTTGCGCGCCGGCGGCGATCAGGCCGGCGTACGTCTGGGTGGCCTCACGCACAGCCACTTTCACGCGGCGGATGTCGGTGATCTGCGACCCGATGTGGGTGTGCAGCATGACCAGCGTGTCCAGCATGTCCTCTTCGCGCAGGCGATCAACGACGCGCAGCAGTTCGTAGGCGTTCAGGCCGAACTTCGCCTGATCACCGCCGCTCTCCTCCCACTGCCCCGAGCCGCGCGCGTGCAGCTTGAAGCGCACCCCCATGGCCGGGCGAACGCCGAGCGCCTTGGCCTGCTTGAGAATCCGGTCGAGTTCGCTGTACTTCTCGATGGTGATAACCACGTTCTTGCCGAGCGTCCGGCCCCACAGCGCCAGCTTGATAAAACCGTCGTCCTTGAAGCCGTTGCAGCACAGCAGCGCGTCGGGGTGCATCTTCTGCGCGAGGCACAGCGCCAGTTCGGCCTTGCTGCCGGCCTCCAGGCCGTGCGCGTAGTCGTAGCCGGCGGCGGCGACACTCTCGACGACCATGCGGCGCTGGTTGACCTTGATGGGGAACACGCCCTGGTAGTGCCCAGTGTACCCGTACTCCTGAATGGCGGCCTGGAAGGACTCGTTCAGGTGCTTGACGCGGCCTGTGATGACCTGCGGGAAGCGCAGGATCACCGGCAGGCTCTCGCCGCGGTCCACGATCTCGTCCACGATGGCGCGCAGCGGGGCGTGCAGGCCGGGGCTGGGCGTCACTTCGACCTGCCCCTTGTCGGAGACGCGGAACCAGCCGCCGGACCAGTTGGGAACCTGGTACAGCTCGGCGGCGTCGGTGGTGGAAAATATGCTGGGTGTCGTCATTGAGGGCGTCCTCCTCCGGGTGGATAGGCTCGCCGTGCGCGGGGTTCGGAGGTGCTGCGCGCCCGGGGAACGGGTGGCCGGGCAGCACTCACGGACGCCGTGCGAAACCGGGCGCATGATACGGCAAACGTGGTGGCGCGGATGTCATCTGTCACTTCATGAATCCCCGGCGGGCGACCGCGCGGGTAGGCGGCGCCGCGCGGGCCAGCCGCAGCAGGCAGCGCAGCGCGCCTGCCCGGATGGTAGGGGGGTGCAGACCCCTGAACCGCAGTCCGTGTATCAAACGGAGAAGGGAGCGGAGGCTTTCACCTCGCTCCCTTCTGGCTGGCGGTCCGGACGGGATTTGAACCCGCGACCTTCTGCGTGACAGGCAGATATGCTAACCGCTACACTACCGGACCAGCGGAGCAGAGGTTAAGGGTCACGGGCCCGGAAGTCAAGAGGGCGGCGCCTTGACGGGCCTCTGAATACCCGCCGGGAGCGCCGCACCGGACGCACGACGGGCAGCGACCAGTCTGGTACGAACGCGGAAACGGTTGTTGCAGGCCGCTCGACCGCCCCCGGGAATGGCAGCGGCCCGCTCATCCGGGCAGCCCTGTCCCCCACACGACCGGCGGGCTACTCTGGGACCATGTTCCGCCGTGACCCCCACCGGGCCGCCCTGCGCGGGGTGGGTGACGTGCTGGGGCGCGACCTGGGTGCCCTGCGGCCCCTGCTGCGCGCCGCCCTGCCGCGCGGGGGCGTGATCGCAGCGGCGCGCGGTGAGGCGCGCGTGGTGACGGCCCTGGGCTTACCCGCGTTCCCACCGGTCCAGCATGACCCGCACGACTCGGTACTGGACCCGTGGGAGCTGGACCGCTGGGAACTGAACCGCTGGGAATTGGCCAGCGTGAGTAAACCGTTCACGGGGGCGCTGGCCGCCGCGCTGGTCAGCAGCGGGCGGCTGGAATGGCACGCGCCCCTCTCGGCGCTGGGCGGGCCGCTGCGGGGCGTGCCGCGCACGGTGACGGCGTGGCGACTGGCGACGCACACGGCGGGCCTCCCCCCCCACCCGGCCCGCGCGGCCCTGACAGCCCTGACCCGCTACCACGACCCGTACGGCGGCATGGACGCGCGGGCCGTGCTGGGCAGCGTGCGCCGCTGGGCGGGCATGCCGGGCCGCTTCGTGTACTCGAACCTGGGCGTGGGTGCCCTGGCGCTGGCCTGCGCCGCCGCCGCCGGTGAGGAATGCAGCGCCGACGGGTACGGGCGGGCGCTGCGCCGCCACGTGACCGGCCCACTGAACCTGGACGTCAGCCTGGCGCCCCGGCGGGCGGCCGCGCACGCTCCGCACACGGCGTTCGGGCCTCTGGCCGGGGCGGGCGGCCTGTTCGCCACCCCGGACGCCCTGCTGAGCTTCGCGCAGGCGCACCTGCCTGGCACGGCCGCGCCCACGGGACCGCTGGGCGCGTGGCAGGACACGGCGCGCCCGCCGGGACTCCCAGCGGGCACCCAGGTCAGCGCCGGGTGGCTGGCACGCGGCCCGCTGCGCTGGCATGACGGCGTGGCCCGCCACACCCGCAGCGGACTGGCCTTTCACGCGCAGAGCGGCGCGGTACTGGCCATCCTGGCGCGCGGCGGAGAGCCGCTACTGGGCCGCCGCGCCCAGGTGAGCCGCCTGCTGCTGCGGGCACTGGAGTGAAGCGCATGACAGCGTCCTGGAGGCAGCCGGGGTCCGGCGGGGTCCGCGCCGCCGGCCGCCGCTCTTCAGCCGCTCTTCAGGGCGTGGGCACGACCCAGGTGACGCTGCGGGCGTCGTTGATGGCGGTGGGCAGGGTGGCGCTGCGCCAGTTGCCGCTTTGCAGCCCCAGGAGCGTGTCGTGGCGGCGTAGGCTGCCAGCGCTCAGGGCGTACAGGTAGCCGTCGGGGGCGATGGTCAGGTCGCGCAGGCCCGCGACGTTCTCGATGGTGGCGGCGGCGGCGGCACTCTGGCCGTTCCAGAGGCGCAGGGGCTCGCTGGACGCGCCGGACAGGGCGTTGTCGCGCCACGCGGCCAGCAGGTTCTGACCGCCAGCGCCGCTCCAGAGGCGGTCGTAGCGGACGTTCCCGAAGGCGCTGAAGGTCGTGGTGCTGTCCGGCACGCCGCTGCTGGTCAGGCGCTGAATGCCGCTGTCGGTCGCGGCGATGAGCTGCCCGCCGTAGGTGGCAAGGTCACGGATGGCGGGCGCCGCGACGGGCAGGCTGACCTCGGCCACCGCGTCGCCGGTGCGGGCGGGCGCGGCGCGCAGGACCTCGCTGCCTCCGCCCAGGCGGGCGCGGGCCACGACCCCCAGGTCGCCCTGCACGGCCACGCGGGTGGGCGGCGTGTCGCTGCCGGGCGCGGGTTGCAGGGCGGCTGGCAGCGCCGCCGTCCATTGCAGCGCGGCGTTCAGGTACATGGCGAGGTTCTGCACGCCGCCGCAGTCGCTGAGGATCAGCAGGCGGTCACGCGCGGCGTTCTGCGCGGCTCGCACGGTGCAGCGCGGCGTGTAGGCGGGGTCCGGGTAGGCGCGCGGGTCGCTCAGGTCGGCGGCGCGGCTCTCGGTGCCGGCCGCGCGGGTCAGGGTGACGCGCTGCCCGCCGGTGGGCGTGCTGACGTTCACGCCGCCCGTGACGGACTCGCGGGCGTCCTCGGTGACGGTCACGGCAGCGCCGCCGGACGGCGTGACCGCGCGCAGGACCGAGCCGCCGTCGGTCAGCAGGATCAGGCGCAGGGGCACGCCGGTTTCTTCGGTGCCGGTGCAGGCGGCCAGCAGCAGGGGTAGGGCCAGCAGGGCGGCCAGCGGGACGCGGGCTGAGCGGGCGGAACGGTGGGTCGGCATGGAAGTACCTCGTGGGGGTGGGGTCAGGGGTTGATGAGGGGCACGTTCAGGCCGTCGCCGGTCAGGTCGAACAGCGGGTAGAACGACTGCCCGGGCAGGCCCACGGCCAGCCGGTAGCGGCGCAGGCCCAGGTCCGCCTCGGCCTGCAGCGCCCAGCAGCAGCGGTCGATGGTCAGGCCCAGCACCGGGGAGAGCGGCGCGGGGTTCTGCCGCACCCCGTCCACCCAGGTGAACGTCTGGCGCAGGCTGCCGCTCAGGTACGCGCCGGGCGGCTGACCGTTGCGGCCCAGGCCCACGCTGAGCCGCAGGGGGTCCAGGGTCAGGGTGTCGGTGGCGCGGTCGTCCGGGAAGGCGCCGCTGCGGGTGCGGGCGTATGTGCCCCGGCCCGACAGGGCGGCGCGGCTCCCGAACTGCCAGGAGGCGTCCAGGCTGGCGCGGGTCAGTTCGGTGCGCGGCTGGTCCAGGCCGGGCGTGTTCAGGGTTGCGCCCAGCGCGAGGCTCTGGCCGGGGCGGGTGGTCCCCAGGCTGCCGCTCAGGGTGGGCCGCGTGAACCCGCCGCGCAGCAGGTCGTACGCGCCGCCGTACGTGACGTTCCAGTTGGTGGCGCCCCCCTGCACGGTGCCGGCGCTGACGCTCAGGGTGCCGCTACTGGTCGCGCCGGGCGGGCGGGTCAGGGACAGGCTGTGCGCGGTGCTCAGGCGGTAGCGGCCCCGCCAGGTCAGGCTGGCGTCCCCGATCAGCTGCCCGCTGGGCGGCAGCAGGCGCTCGGTGCCGCTGAGGGTCAGGGGATTCAGGACGGTGTCGCTGGTACGCGAAAGCGAGTAAGTCAGGCGGGCCTCGTTGATGACCGGGGTGCTGACATTGTGAGTGACGCTGACGGTGAAGTTGTTGGTGCGCACGTCGCCGCTGACCGTTGCGCTCACCGTGAAGGGTTGCAGCCCGGTCCCCTGGTCGTAGCCGCCCTGCGCGCTCAGGGCCAGGGTGGACGGCCACTGCGGGCGCGGCGCGGCCTTCACGCGGCCGGCCGTGCCTGCCGGGACCAGCGCAGCGTTCCCCGTGGCGTTCCCCGTGGCGTTCCCCGTGGTGTTGCTGAGGGTCGCGGAGTACGAGAAGGTCTTCAGTTCGCGGGCAGACAGGTCCACCGTGCTGCTGGCGTTCAGGCTCAGGGGACTGCGGTTCACGTTCAGTGTGAACGAGGCGGGCGGCTGCCCGGCCTTCAGGAACAGGTCGTGGCTGTACGACACGCCGAACGTCACGTCCGGCACGGGCACGGTGGACAGCGTGACGCTCAGCGGGGCGCTGAGGGTCCGGCCGTACAGCGCGTCGAAGGCCAGGGGGCTGGTGCCCTCGGTGCGCAGGTACCCCAGACCCACGCTGAACGTGTTGGTGGTATTGAACCGCTGCGTGAGGGTCGCCCCAAAGTTCAGCTGCACGGTGCGAGCGCCCGTGCCGTAGTACCGGCCGGTGAAGGTGTTGCTGAGGCTCAGGTCCGCGTTCTCCCAGGGTCTGGAGGTGTACGCGAGGCTGTGCTGCTCCTCGAGGCGTTCGGTGGTGATGTTCACGCCCTGCGCCGACGCGCTGCGCGACAGCGGGTTGCTGGCCCCGGTGTAGCGCCCGGCACTCACGCGAAAATCCGCGCTGAGGTTGCCGTTGGTGTACATCTTGGGGTCCACCGTGACTTCCGGGAGTTTCAGGGGCGTGCCCAGGGCCGTGGTGGGCTCGGGGCCGAACCGGTTGACGTAACTGAACTCTGCCGTGAACAGCGGGTAGTCCACCCGGGCGCCGAAGGTGACGTTCGTGACGCCCCGCTGCGGGTCGGTGTCGCTGCGCCCGATGTCGCTGCGGGTAACGCCCAGTGTGTACTCCAGGTCGCGCAGCGCCAGTTCCAGGGGCACGCGGCCCCGCACCCCGAAGTTCAGGTCGGCGTCGTAGCCGCCCCTGCCCACCGGGCGGGGGTTTGCCAGGGCGTACAGGTTCACGCGGTCCACCCACGCCAGCGGCGCGTACGAGCGCAGGCTCACGCCCAGGCCCAGGCTGGGGTCGCGGTTCTGGTAGA
Source organism: Deinococcus sp. (assembly GCF_018260555.1). Classification (GTDB taxonomy): domain Bacteria; phylum Deinococcota; class Deinococci; order Deinococcales; family Deinococcaceae; genus Deinococcus. The sequence goes on from NZ_JAGLBB010000044.1 coordinate 20,614, forward strand.
AGCGCAGCAGCGTGGTGCCCAGCGTGCTGTCCCCGATACTGAACGGCAGGTCGGCCTGCACGGTGTAGCCGTCCACGGCGTCCTGCCCGACTTCCAGGCGCGGCTGGCGTTCGCGGTCGTTCAGGGGCACGACCAGCACCGGCAGGAACAGCACGGGCACGTCGGCCAGCAGCACTTGCGCGCGGTACGCGACCAGCCGGTCGCCCGGGTACAGCAGCAGCCGCTCGGCGCGGAACGCGAAATCGTTCGGCGTGCGGCCGCAGCGCGCGCAGGTCGTGAAGTACCCGCCCGTGGCGCGCAGTTGCCCCGGAATGCGCTCTATTTCCTGACCGCGAATTTCCAGTTGCGAGTCGCTGATCAGCACGTCCTCGCCCGTCACCTGCTCCTGCCCGAGTTCCACGACCAGGTTCTCACCGCTGAGGTTCTGGCCGTCCCGGGCGCTGCGGTAAGTGGCCGCGCCGATCAGGGTCAGGGTGCGGCGCGTGCGGTTGAATTCCACACGCCGCGCGCGGACCACGTCGTCATCCACGCGCAGTTCGACCTCGCCCGTGATGATCACGAGTTCCTGATCGTCCACCTGCCGCAGTTCCAGCGTGTCGGCCGAGACGATCTTCACCGTGCGGGCCTGCGCGCCGCCCAGCAGCCCACCCAGCAGGCCCAGGCCCAGCAGCGCGGCCCGCACCCGACCACCCCGGCGCGTCGTCACGGGCAGCTCACTGGGGGGGTGTCCACGGCGCCGTCGCCAGGGCCGGGGCAGCGCTGGGCTGGGCAGGCAGGTGTGGGGCGGCCAGATGCGGGGTGGGCAGATGCGGGGTGGGCAGATGCGGGGTGGGCAGATGCGGGGCGGCCAGATGCGGGATGGGCAGATTTGGGATGGGCAGATTTGGGATGGGCAGTGCCGCGCCCATCGCCAGCACGGGCCGCTCGCCGGGCAGGGTGATGGGCCGCGTGCCGGTCAGGGTGCCCAGCACCGTGCCCGGGTAGTAGAAGCCCAGCACGTGCAGGTGGTCGTACCCGGCGCGCGCCAGCCCCAGCGCCCCGTACTGCGAGAGGCCCACGCCGTGCCCCGCGCCGCTGCCCGTGATGACCAGGGGGTTCAGGCCCGCCAGGGTCACGCGCGTGCCCGCCGCGCCCAGGGAACGCACGAAGCCCCCGGCGTTCGCGCCGCTGAGTTTCGCGGCGCCCGCCGCGCCGACCAGCATGATCTCGGTCGGGCGGCCCGACGCGCTCAGGCGCGTGACGGTCACGCTCGTCAGCGCGCCCGTCTTCGCGCCGTACCGCGCCGCGACCGCCTGCACCCGGGCAAGCGGCACCGTGACCTGCCAGCTGGCGCGCGGCCCCCCGGCCGAGAACGGATCGGCGCGGGCGGTCAGGTACGGCACCTCGCTGCCCCATACTTCAGCGCTGGAGGCCGTGAACCCGCCGGAATCACTGCTGAAGTACGTGCTGGCCGCCCGACCACTGAAGGCCACGACCTGCGCGCGCGTGGCTGTCACGGCGGCGTCCGTGGCGGGCTTCTCGGCCTTGACGCCCGGGTACACCTGGCAACTTTCGGTGGCGCAGGTGTCGTACGGCGCGGCCGGGTTGATGCGGGCTGACACGTACGTCCGCGCGATCACCGCCTGCGCCTGCAACGCCGCCGACGGCCACGACGCGGGCATCTCGGCCGGCACCACGGCCCGCAGGTACTCCTCGACGTCCACCACGTTGATGCCCTGCACGCCGTCCCGCTCGATGCGCAGCTGCACGCCGCCCCGGTAGGTGGTCCCGGCAATCTCGACCGTACGGCCCGCGCCGGGCGGCAGGTACAGCGTGACGCTGCCGGTCGGCTGGCCGTTCAGGGTCAGTTGCGCTGCCGCGCCCGACCTGGACACACCCACCGTCCAGGCCTGCGTGGGCAGCGCGGCAGGGGTGAGCGTGGCGGGGGTGAGCTCGGCAGGGCTCAAGGTGGTGGGAGGCAGCCCGCCCGGGAGCGACCCCGGCCCACCCGTCCCGGCGGCCGGTGAGGACGGCACCCGCACGGTCAGTTGCGGCGCGGCGGCCACCAGCACGCGAACATTCAGGGCGGACGCGCTGCCCAGCCCCAGCAACGCCGCACACAGCAAGAAAGCGCCGAAACGCAGGCATGAACGCATGATCGGGGCCCAGTATACCCACGCCGCCCAGCACGCGCCTGACAGAACCGTGAGAGCCGCTGTCCCGACAGCCCAGCGCCGTGCGGGCGGGGCAACGGCAAGCTGCGGAGGCTGAAAGGCCCAAGGTGGACGCGACGTGAACGCACATCCTACCCGCCGCACCCCGCCGCCACGCCATCATGCCGGGCATGACCCCCGCGTCCCAGCCACCCGCGTCCCAGCCACCTGTGTCTGCGCAACCTGCGTCCGAGCAGCCCGCCCCCGGCCAGGTCTGGGCCCACGTCGGTCAGCCGTTCACGCCGCCCGCCGCCCGCCCGGACGGCACGCACTACGACTTCATCGTGATCGGCGCGGGCCGTATGGGAAGCCTCCTGACACTGGCCCTGACGCGCGCCGCGCCCCACGCACGCCTGCTGCTGGTCGAACAGGGCGGCCTGCCCAACGAGGAAGGCCACACCATCCTCGCGCCCGGCCTGTGGACCACCGCCCACCTTGGCCCCGACCACCACCCCGCGGCACACGCCAGCCGCGCCCTGATCGAGGCGTTCGGCCAGCCGACCCCCCGCCCCTACATCACCCTGCACACCCACCCCGCTCCCGGCAGCGTGCCCGTGGCAGACGCGCTGCGGGACCACCCGGACAGCCTCGCCCTGCTCGACCCCGGCGTGCTCACGCACGCCACGACCGACCCGCACGCCCTGGCCTACCGCCCCGGCACGCTCGCGCTGAACGCCGCTCAGACCGCCATCCGCGCCGGCGCCCACCTGATGCTCAACACCCGCGCCGCGCCCCACCCCTCCGGAGTGGTCACGGCCGAACGCCTGACCGTCACCAACACCCACCAGATCATCACGCACGAAACCCACACCCTGCGCGCCCGGCACGTCATCCTCGCCACCGGCGCCGACGCCCCCACGCAGGCCGAACAGCTCCTGGGCATTCACACCCGCCACGCCCGCGCCTACCGGCAGACCCCGCACCTGAACGCCCCCAGCACCTCCACCAGCCCCACCCTGCACGCCGCCGGACTGACCCTGAACCCCCAGCACGGCGCGTACACCCTGCACCCCGCCACGCACCACCGCGACCCGCACGGGTACGCCCCTACCGGCGGTCACCTGACCGGCGTTCCCACCGGCCTGCGCCGCGAAACCCTCGAAGACCTCGTGGCCCTCATGGACGCCCTCCCCGTCCTGGCCACGCCGGGGCTGCACCTGGGCCGCAGCCTCAGCGACATTCCCGGTAGCTGGGCGGCCCTCCCGCACGGCGACCCCCACGCCCCACCCATCCATGAGCCCCTCGACCCCCATACCACCCTCCTCCTGGGCGGCCCGCACGCCGACACCCTCGGCCCCCACACGGCGCAGGAACTCGCGCAGCAACTGGCACAGCACCTCGCAGGGACGTAGAGAGGGGGAAGGGCGGCTGCTACTCAGGGCAACACATCTGCTTCGCAGGACCCCTCAGTCAGCTTCGCTGACAGCTCCCCTTAAAGGGGAGCCAAGACAGATTCGCCCGTGACCGTCGTAGCCACCAAGCCCGTCGTGCGCGCAGCGCGCGGGGCGCACGGCGCGAGAGCGAAGGATGGCGTGTGAGGCGTGGCCGAACCCGCCCATTACCCGCCATGCAAGCCCGCGAAATACCTGCCCAGTGCAACGCTGCTCCCCCTGCCCCTCTGAGGGAGGGGGCTGGGGGGTGGGGCAGCGCACGGGAAGGCGCCCCCCTGTTGTCTACCCCTTCCCCACCCGCCCACCGCCGCTGGGCCTAAGCTGTCGCCCATGAGAGCGGCGCGAATTACGGGCTGGTCAGGGGTGAACGCCTGACGGCCTGCGCGCTGCCACACGTCCCCCACCTGTTGCTGGTGGGGGTTTTTCTTTCGTTCGGACTGAGATAAGGGGTGATTCGTGGTGCAGGTCAGGGAGTTCAAACCGGGTGAGATGGACGCGATGGATGTGCTGCGGCTGGCGCTGACGAGCAAGGTGTACGGCGCGGCCATCGAGACGCCGGTCAGTGAGACGCCGTCGCTGAGTGCGCGGCTGGGCAACCGGGTGCTGCTGAAGCGGGAGGATCTGCAACCGATCTTTTCGTTCAAGTTGCGGGGCGCTTACAACAAGATGGCTCAGCTGACGCCGGAGGAGCGGGCGCGGGGGGTGATCTGTGCGTCGGCGGGGAATCACGCGCAGGGGGTGGCGTTCGCGGCGGAACGGTTGGGGGTGCGGTCGGTGATCGTGATGCCGGCAACGACGCCGGAGATCAAGGTGAGTGCGTGCCGGGCGCGTGGCGCAGAGGTGGTGCTGTTCGGTGATTCGTTCAGTGACGCGGAGGCGCGGGCGTTCGAGTTGCAGCGCGAAAGGGGCCTGACGTTCGTGCATCCGTACGATGATCCGCTGGTGCTGGCGGGTCAGGGGACGGTGGCGCTGGAGTTGCTGCGTCAACTGGAGGTGGACGGGCCGCTGACGGTGTTCGTGCCGGTGGGTGGCGGCGGTCTGATTGCGGGGGTGGCGGGGGTTCTGAAGGCGCTGCGGCCGGATATCCGGGTGGTGGGTGTGGAGCCGGATGACAGTGACGCGATGTTCCAGTCGTTGCAGGCCGGGGAGCGGGTGCGGCTGGACACGGTGGGGATTTTCGTGGATGGCGTGGCGGTCAAGCAGGTGGGGGCGTTCACGTTCGACCTGACGCGCCGGTACGTGGATGACTGGGTGCGGGTGAACACGGATGAGGTGTGCGCGGCGATCAAGGACGTGTTCGACGACACGCGGGCCGTGATGGAACCGGCGGGGGCGCTGGCGGTGGCGGGCCTGAAGAAGTACGTGGCCGAGCGGGGCGTGCAGGGCGAGACGCTGGTGGGCCTGACGTGCGGCGCGAACGTGAATTTCGACCGGCTGCGGCACGTCGCGGAGCGCGCCGAGGTCGGCGAGCAGCGGGAGGCGATTCTGGCGGTCACGATTCCGGAGCGGCCGGGAGCGTACCGGGAGTTCATCGAGGCGCTGGGGGCGCGGTCGATCACGGAGTTCAACTACCGCTTCGCGCCGCGTGAACAGGCCCGGATTTTCGTGGGCGTGCAACTGGCGCGGCCGGGGCAGCGGGCGGAACTGGTGGCGGGGTTGGTGGAGTTGGGGTACGCGGTAACCGACCTGACGGAGGATGAGCTGGCCAAGGTCCACGTGCGGCACATGGTGGGGGGCCGGGCGCCCGAGGCGACGGATGAGCGGGTGTACTCGTTCACGTTCCCGGAGCGGCCGGGGGCGCTGCTGGAGTTCCTGACGCACCTGCACGGGCGCTGGAACATCAGTCTGTTCCACTACCGGAATCACGGGTCGGCGCATGGGCGGGTGCTGGCGGGGCTTCAGGTGCCGCTCGGGGATGAGGCGGCGTTCGCGGCGTTCCTGGCGGGGGTGGGGTACCCGGCGGTGGACATGACGGCCAACCCGGCGTACCGGCTGTTCCTCACCTGACGCCGCCCGATACGGACTCCGGTTCAATAGCTCACAAAACCGCTCAACCCGAACGGACTCGGGGAGCTGCGCCGCGCAGCGAGCAGGCGAGGAACGGAGTCCGTATGAGAGGCGTGGGGGGCGCAACCCGTGTACGACGAGGGCGTGGAGAACAGCCTGCCGGGGTGCCGGGCGGATGAACGCCCGCTCTGCGCGGGATCAATCCAGTCTGAAGTTTCGTCCTACCCGTCCGGGGGCGGGGTGTGCCACGCTTGGGCATGGACAAACAGTTGATTCAGGGTAACTGCTCAGCAGGGTAAATTGCTCAGAATCTGAATTCAGCCCTATAAATTGCTAAGAAGCTGCTTTCAAATGACTGAAATTGCCGATATGGGCGAATTGGTTCGTCCAAGGCAGATTTGCAGTAAATATTATGCTCATACAAAACGGGAACAAGCGTTTTTTGCCGTGTTTATCGTGCTGAGCAGTTACGATTCAGGAGTGCATTGATGCGTGTCTGGCGTGCGTGGCGGCGTGCGAGGAGTGCGCGACGGCGTGCCTGTCCGAGCCGCATATCGATATGATGCGCGGCTGCATCCGACTGGACCGGGACTGCGCGGACGTGTGTGCCATGACGGCCCGGCTGCTGATGCGTGGCAGCGATCTGCACGCGCAGGCGTGCGCGCTGTGCGCCGAGGCGTGCGCGGCGTGTGCGGCCGAGTGCGCTCAGCACCATCACGATCACTGCCAGCGTTGCGCCGAGGCGTGCCGCCGCTGCGAGGAAGCCTGCCGGAAACTGGCGGCCTGAACGGGGTCTTTTCGAGGTCGCGAGGGCTGCTGTGAGGGGGCCGGGGCCGGTTATGGCCTGAGGGTAAACTAACGAGATGATACGGACTGCCGTTTGTTTCGTTGACAACCCGGGGGGGCACCGGGTTGCCAACTCCACGTCCGGAGGGCCGCTTTTCTCCTACTCGCTCTTCTGCGAAGCTCTGCGAGTCCGCCCGGATTGTATGGTCTTTGCAGCCGATTCAATCGGAGTCCGTATGATGCTCCCTGTGCTCGTGCGTACGTCTGGTGATTCACTGGACGTACGTTTCGCTTTGGCCTATACTGCGCCGAGGTTGTTATGCTTCTAGCAGAAATTATCAGCGTGGGCACGGAGCTGCTGTTCGGCGAGATCGTCGACAGTAACGCCGCGTTCCTCGCCCGTGAACTCGGGACGCGCGGCGTCACCCTGCACCGCAAGACCGTGCTCGGAGACAACCTGCCCCGCCTGACCGACGCCATCGGCACGGCCCTGAACCGCGCGGACCTGGTCATCCTGGGCGGCGGCCTGGGCCCCACCGACGACGACCTGACCCGCGAGGCCATCGCCGCCGCCCTGAACGAGACTCCCACCGAGGACCCCGCCCAGCTCGCGCACCTGCGCGGCCTGTTCGAATCGCGCGGGCGCTCCATGCCTGAAATCAACCGCAAGCAGGCGTGGCTGATTCCCAGCGCCGAAGCTCTTCCCAACCCGGTCGGCACCGCGCCCGGCTGGTTCGTGCGGACCGGGCGCAGCGGCACTCCGAAACTGCTGGTCGCGCTGCCCGGCCCGCCCCGCGAGATGCAGCGCATGTGGCGCGAGCAGGTGCTGCCGCGCCTGCCGCTGTCCGGGGCGGCGCTGGAACACACCACCATTCACACGCAGGGTGTCGGCGAGGGCACGGTCGCCGAACTGCTGGGCGACCTGACCCGGCAGGCGAACCCCAGCGTCGCCACGTACGCCCGCGCGACCGGCGTGGACGTGCGCGTGGCCGCCAGCGCCCCGGACCGCGATCAGGCGGCGGCGCTGCTGCACCCGGCTCGGCAGCGGGTGCGCGAACTGCTGGCCCGCTGGACCTGGGGCGAGGACGACCAGACCCTGGCCGGGGCCGCGCAGGGCGCGCTGGGCACCCTCACGCTGGGCGTGATCGAGGCCGGAAGCGCCGGAACGCTCTGCACCCTGCTGGGCGACCAGCCGGGCTTCCTGGACGCCGCCGTCACGCAGGATCACGCGCGGCTGATCACGCTGGGCCTGACGCCCGTCACGCTGCGCGGCGCCGGACTGGTCAGCGAGCAGGCCGCCCGCGAACTGGCCGCCGGGGCGCGCGAACACCTGGGGGCCGACGTGGGCCTCGCGGTGGTCGTGGCGACCACGGGCGACCGGGCCGGGCAGGCGTTCGCGGCCGTGAACGTCCCGCAGGCCGGGGGCG
>NZ_JAGLBB010000045.1 GCF_018260555.1 Deinococcus sp.
CTAAGTACGTTGAAGCTCACATTGCGCCATGCCGGGAAAGCGCCGGAACCTCTCCATTCCCGCTCCAACGTACTTTCTTCTGCTCCGCGCTCCGCGCGGTTTATCTATAAGATAAACGCAGTGTACTTAAGCCGTATTCAGACTGGACGGCCCGCAGAGCCGCTCAAGCGGCCACCGTATGAGACGGCTTCCGCTTGCTTCGGTGTATGGGGCGGCTGCCCTGTTCCCTGTGATGAACCTGACTGCTCATATGGACTCTGATTGAATAGGCTGCGAAGCCCGTTCAATCCGAGCGAATCGAGTGGGAGCCGAATCGGGTTCCGGACGTGGAGCTGGCCATCCGGTGAAGTCCCGGATTATCGGCGAAACAAACGGAATCCGTATCAGGCCTGGCCGCGCATGTTCTGCTCGGCCACCTGCACGGACGCCGGTTCATCGCGCCCGCTGTCCTTCACGGCGTGCGCGCTCATGCCCCACTGGTGGCCGCTGCTCTGCGCGCCCTGGAGGATCACGCGGGCCAGTTCGCCCAGCGTCGCGCCGCCCGGTCGGATATCCATACGTAGCTCGGAGCGCAGTTCGTCCAGGCTCACGTCGTCCAGCATCAGTTCGGTGCCGTAGCGCAGCGTGGTGGGCGGCACGATCAGCAGGTCCGCCTCGCCGGGCTTCACCGCGTGCCGGAAGCATCGGCCCGTCAGCAGGCCCGCCACGGTCGTGACCTTCCCGAACGTCTTGTTCTCGATGGCCCGGACCTCCAGGGTCAGGCCCCCGATGGCGCGCAGAGGCTCGACCGCGCGGTCCAGGGATTCGGCGAACAGTGAACCCGTACCCAGGATCACGCGCCGGGGTTCGGGCAGCGCCGCCGGGAGTTCCGGCAGGGCCTCGGTCAGGAAGTCGCGGATCATGCCCACGCCGTTTTCCAGCATCGGGAAGCCCTCGTACTCCTCCTCGGTCGGCAAGGGCTCGCCGGCCAGCAGGTACAGTTCGTCGCTGGGGAACACGAAACGCGTGCCGCGCTCGTTCAGGAACTTGCGGCGCCACACGTTCAGGCGGCGCAGGCTGTCCTGCGCTTCCTCCCGCGTGAAAGTCCGCACGTCCGGCAGGTTCGTGCGGTGACTGGTGAGGCCGATCGGCACGACCGCCGCGCTGATCACGTTCGGACGGCTGGCCAGGTACTCCACGGTCTCGTCGAGGTTCTCGCGGTCGTTGCGTTCCGGGACCAGCACGATTTGCGTGTACAGGTCGATCTGCTCCAGGCGCTCAATCATGGAGCGGATCTGCACGGCCTGCTGGTCTTTGACCTTCAGTCGCCACCACTTCATCATGTCCTGGCGCAGGTCCTGGTTGGCTGTGTGAACCGACACGTACAGCGGCGAGAGGTTCTCGTTCTCGATGCGCGCAATGTCTTCCTCGGAGAGGTTCGTCAGGGTCACGAACGACCCGTACAGGAAGGACAGGCGGTAATCGTCGTCCATGATGTACAGGCTCTTGCGAAAGCCGCGCGGCATCTGATGCACGTAACAGAAATCGCACTTGTTCGCGCACTTCCTGATGCCGTCGAACAGCACCTCCTCGAACTCCAGGCCCGGGTCCTCCCACTCCACGTCGAACGTGAAGGTGTCCTCCAGGCTGGGCGGGGTCGGCAGGAACAGCCGGTGGTGGTCCTGCGCCGTGCCCGCCACGCCCGTCATGACGCGCGGCGCCTCCTTGGGCCGGGCGATTTCCAGCGTCGCGCGGCCCTGCGACAGTGCGTGCCGGTAGGCCAGCACGTCCGTGACGGGTTCGCCGTTCACACGCAGCAGCACGTCACCCGGCCGCACGCCCGCCCGCTCGGCGGCGCTGCCCCCCTCGACCGATTTGATCGGTGCGGGAAAAACCTGATCCTGCATACTCTCGGCTGCCGTCACAACACATCACCCCTTTTCGGGACTCCAGTGGCGGCCCCGCATCAAGCACAACAGCTTAACAACCCCGCACGGAGCCGGGTGTGAGTCAAGGCGGGATTGGCGGGGTGGGCGCGAACGCCCCGGCCCCGCTCCCCGCCTACCCGATCTGTTTCAGCAGGTTCACCGTCTCGATCATTGCCAGGACCGCCTCGCCGCCCTTGTTCCCGGCCTTGATTCCGGCGCGGTTCAGGGCCTGCTCGACCGTGTCAGTGGTCAACACCCCGAACGCCACTGGGATACCCGTGTGCAGGCTGGTGTTCAGGATGCCGCTGGCCGCCCCGCCCGCCACGAAATCGTAGTGATCAGTGTCGCCCTTGATGACGGCCCCCAGGCACACCACCGCGTCGTACTGTGCACTCTCGGCAAGTTTGCGGGCGATCAGGGGAACCTCGTAACTGCCGGGCGCCAGGAAATGATCGAGGTTCTCGGTCTTCCCGCCGTGCTGCACGAACGCCAGCTCCGCTCCCTCCACCAGACGGTCCACGATCAGGTGGTTCCAGCGGGTACTGACAAGGGCGAACTTCAGGTCGGTGGCAAGCAGATTGGCTTCAATTCGGTTCATGGTGGGTCTCCTTATAGGTGATGGGTGGTCAGGTGCAGATTCCTGCACTCCGTCCTGCGCCCTTCTACGGGTCAAAGGACTGATACGGAGTGCGGTTTTGGGACCGGGCAGATGCGACGAGAAATGGCAGACGCCCCTGGACGGCATGGAGCGCCGTCCGTCTGAGGCGCTCTGCGCCGCTCAGGCGCCGCTGCCGTCCGTGCCGATGTGGCCGAGTTTGGCGGCCTTGGTGCCGAGGTACGCGGTGTTGTGGGCGTTCTGCCCGGCATGCAGGGGCACGCGCTCGACGACCTCCAGCCCAAAGCCGCCCAGGGAGTGCAGTTTGCGGGGGTTGTTCGTCAGGACGCGCAGTTGCCGGGCGCCCAGCAGGTGCAGCATCTGCGCGCCGATGCCGAAGTCGCGGGCGTCGGCGGGAAAGCCGAGTTGCAGGTTCGCTTCGACGGTGTCGGCGCCGCCGTCCTGAAGGTGGTACGCGCGGATCTTGTTGAGCAGGCCGATGCCGCGCCCCTCCTGGCGCAGGTACACGAGGACGCCGCGTCCCTCGTCGGCGATGGCCTGCATGGCCGCGTCTCGTTGCGCGCCGCAGTCGCAGCGCAGGGAGTGGAAGCCGTCACCGGTCAGGCATTCGCTGTGCACGCGCACCAGCAGGGGCTCTGGCGTGACATCGCCCATGACGAGCGCGACGTGTTCGGCGCCGGTCAGGGAGTCCTCGAAGCCGACGATGCGGAACTCGCCGTACCCGGTGGGCAGCCGCGCCTCGGCGACCCGCTGCATGAACGGGTCATGTTCCATGCGGTAGGCGATCAGCGCCTCGATGCTGCCGACCTTCAGGCCGTGCCGCTCACCGAAGGCCAGCAGGTCCGGCAGGCGGCTCATCTCGCCGTCGTCGCCCATGATCTCGCAGATCACGCCGACCGGCGCGAAGCCCGCGAGCCGCGCCAGATCGCAGCCGGCCTCGGTGTGCCCGGCGCGGCGCAGCACCCCGCCGGGCCGCGCGACGAGCGGAAAGATGTGCCCCGGACGGCGAAACTCCGTGGGTCTGGCCGCGTCGTCCATCAGGGCGGCAATCGTGGCGGCGCGGTCGAAGGCGCTGATGCCCGTGGAGTTGCTCACGTGATCCACGCTGACGGTGAAGGCCGTGCCGTTCGGGTCGGTGCTGCTGCCCACCATGGGGGTCAGGTCCAGCGCGCGGGCGCGGTCGGGCGTGAGCGTCACGCAGATCAGGCCGCGTCCCTCGCGCGCCATGAAATTCACCCACTCGGGCGTGGCGGTCGCGGCGGGCATCAGCAGGTCGCCCTCGTTCTCGCGGTTCTCGTCGTCCACCAGGATCACGGGCCGCCCGGCGCGCAGCTGCGCCAGCAGATCGGGGATGGAAGCGAGGCTCACGCCGTCACCTCCCCATCAGGCTGTTGTGGCTGATAGGGCTGTTCTGGCGTCCAGTCGCGCATCAGGATCAGCCGCTCGGCGTACTTGGCCATCTGATCGGCCTCCAGGTTGACTGTTGTACCCGCCGCCCAGGTGTGCAGCGTGGTGACGTGCAGCGTGTGCGGCACGAGCCACAGCGTAAATTCGTCGGGGCGCAGGTCGGCGCGGCTCCCGGCGGGGCCGCCCGCGTCCACGACCGTCAGGCTCACGCCGTCCACGGTGACGCTGCCCTTGGGCACGAGGTAGCGCGCCAGGTGTGGCGCGGCGCGCACGGTCATGGTGTACGCGCCGGGCTGGGCGTCCACGCGCACGATCAGGCCCACGCCGTCCACGTGCCCGCTCACGACGTGCCCGCCGAACCGCGCCCGGGCGGTCATGGCGCGCTCCAGGTTGACCTTCACGCCCGCCCGCCAGTGCGGGGCCGTTTTGGCGAGGGTCTCGCGGCTCAGGTCCACGGTGAAGCCCGCCGCGTCCCAGGTGGTCACGGTCAGGCAGGTGCCGTTCACGGCGATACTCTCGCCCAGTTCCAGGTCGTCCCACATGCGGGCAGGCTGAATGGTGACGCTCAGGTTGCCCTCGTTGTCAGTGGTGCGGGCAATCTGCCCGACCTGTTCGATGATTCCAGTAAACATACTTTGACCTCGGGTGAAGGAAGGCTCGGATTGATTCAGAACGGCGGCGAACCTATCGGAATCCGTTTTGCTCCCACTCGCTTCGCTCGGGTTGGTTCAGAACTGCACCGAATCAACCCGAGTCCGTTTCAGATACGCGGGATGTCGTTCAGCAGGCCGGTGATCAGAACATCCACTCCCAGCGTCTCGACCCTGAGGTCCCGCACGGCCTGCGCCCCGTGCATGGGCCGCTCGGGAGCGCTCAGGGGGCTCAGGCCCGCGCCAAGAAGTTTCGGGGCGAGAAAGACCCGCACCTCATCCACCAGTCCCTGCGCGAGAAAGGCGCTCAGGAGAGTCGGGCCGCCTTCGAGCAACACGCTGCCGACCCCCAGGTCAGCCAGTCCGCGCAGGGCGTCTGGCAGGCAGGCGGCGCGCTGCACGGTGATCCCGGCGGCCTCGTGCGCGGCAGCGTCGGCGTCCGGGGCGGTCACGAGGACGGCCCCGTCCCGCCAGGCGCGGGCGTGCGGGTCACTCGCCGCGCGGCGGTCGAACACCACGGGGCGCGGGTCACGGCCACCCGGCACGCCGCGTGTCGTCAGGGCCGGGTCGTCCAGACTCAGGGTGCCGCTACCGACCGCAATGGCGTCCAGTTCGTCGCGCCAGCGCATGGTGCGCCCGCGGGCCTCGGGGCCGCTCACGGCTCCATTCGCCTCGCCGGGCGCAGCGACCTTGCCGTCCAGGGTCATGGCGTACTTCGCCACCACCCACGGGCGGCCCCGCACCACTGCGCTGCGGAACCCCGCCTGCTGCCGCTCGGCCTGCGCCCCCAGCACGCCGAGCGCGACCTCGATCCTGGCGTCCCGGAGCTTCTGCACGCCGCGTCCCGAAACGCGCGGATTCGGGTCCAGCGCCGCCACGACTACGCGCCGCACGCCCGCCGCGATCAGCGCGTCCGCGCAGGGCGGCGTGCGCCCGTGGTGACTGCACGGCTCCAGCGTCACGTACGCCACCGCGCCGCGTGCCCGCGCGCCCGCCGCACGCAGGGCGAACGCTTCCGCGTGCGGCTCACCGGCCCTCGGATGAAAACCTCGCCCTACCACCGTCCCTTGCTGCACGATCACGCAGCCCACGGGGGGATTCGGCGCGGTGCGGCCCAGTCCTCTGGCAGCCTGCTCAAGCGCGAGCGTCATGAAGCGCTCGTCGGCAGGCAGTGCCGCCACCCCAGGGGGCAGAGCATTCACTTCATACATGGTCTGTCGCCGCCCGCCGGGGTGGCAGGCAGCGTTCCTCCTTCTCTCATCCGGACTGAATGGGCCACAGGCTCAGGGACGGCCCCTCACCTTTCTTGATCCGCCTAAGCGTCCGTGCGCGCCATAACACCGTCGGCTCCAGAATTCCACTGGATCGGGCCTGCGCGTGGTGCAGTCTGCGCGGGCTTCGCGGGCTGAGGCTCACGCCATCACCGCCGGTAGGGAATTTCACCCCGCCCCGAAGGAAGCGGCCCACCCCAGAGCGGGCCACCTAGAAAGTAACAGGCTTTCCCCGAACGGGTGTGGGAGAAATCAGACACCCACCGGGGAACAGTCAGCCGTTCCCCAGCAGAGCCGCCAGCCCGCGTGACGCGACGTCCCGCACGGCGAAGGTCATCTGGTGCGAGATCTCGGTCTCGGTGGGGTTGATCTCGATGGCGATCCCGCCGCGCCGCAGGGTCTCGGCGGCCAGTCCGGCAGCGGGGTACACGGCGCCGCTCGTCCCGATGACCAGCGCGACCTGCGCGGCAGCGAAGGCGTCCTGCGCGGCCTCCAGGGCGTCACCCGGCAGGAGTTCGCCGAACCAGACCACGTTGGGCCGCATGCGGTTCCCGAGCGGCGAGGTGGGCGGCGTGACCAGTTCGGTGGGCGCGGCGAGCGGGAAGGTCTGGCCCGTCACCTCATCCCGGGCGCTCAGGAGATTGCCGTGCAGTTCCACAACCCGCCCGCCGTGCGTACCACTGCCCGCGCGGTGGTGCAGGCCGTCCACGTTCTGCGTGGCCAGGAAGAACCCCGGCCCCTTCTGAGCCTCCAGCCGCGCGAGCAGCTGGTGGGCGCCGTTCGGCTGCGCGGCCAGCACGTCCCGGTAACGGCCCGCGTACCACTCCCACACCATCACCGGATCGCGGGCGTACGCGGGCGGACTGGCAAGATCCTCGGGTTTAAAGCGCGCCCAGTGGCCCGTCTGCGCGTCCCGGAAGGTGGGAATGCCGCTCTCGGCACTGACGCCCGCTCCGGTCAGCACGGCAACGCGGGAAGCAGAGTGCAGGGCAGCGCGGGCAGCAGCGAGATCCATGCAGCCAGGGTAACCCGGAGCGGGGCAGGAAACGGTCCCATTCTGACGGCGCTCCCGCCCGCAAAGGGGCATCTGTTGTTTTTTCTCGCATCCGCCCGGGTTGATCCGGAACCCCACCGAATCAATCGGAATCCGCCTACTACGGACTGCCGCTCCATTCCGCCACAGTCGGGAAGGCGCCGCCTGCGGCTCCATGCCGCGAAATCCGCCCTGTTCCCACTCGCTCCGCTCGGATAGATTCGGAACCCCACCGAATCAATCGGAATCCGTACAACCTGATCGCCACGAGAAAAAAGGGCCGCCCGGCCGGGGGAACATCGGCGGGCGGTCCTTGACGTGGGGCGGGGGCTGGGCAGGGCGCGGGTGATCACCGCGCCGTGTCTGCCGCATTCAGGATTTCAATGTGTTATGCGGACTGCGCTCCATACACCGGGGAGGGAGGGGGATTCCGGCAGGTCGGCGCGGGCCGCTGGCCGGGGTTAAAGACGTTGAAGCTACCATTGCGAGATTCCGGGAAAGCGCCGGAACCTCTCCATTCCCGCTCCAACGTCTTTCTTCTGCTCCGCGCTCCGCGCGGTTTATCGACAAGATAAACGCAGTGTACTTAGCGGCGGCCGACGCCGGGCGCGAGGGTCAGGGGCGCGTCGAGTTTCAGCCAGATGAACTCGTTGCTGTCCTTGACGGTGGCGCCGCGCCCGCCAGTGCCGGGGTAGTTGTTGTCGTTGGCGACGAGGACGGTACTCGCGTCGAGCACGATGACGTTCTCGATGGTCACGTACGGGAAGCGGAACACGCCGCCGGTCGTGCTGGGCGCCAGTCCCTGCGGGTCGGCGATGTTCAGCAGGTCGGCCAGCAGGGTCTTTTTCAGGGTGCCGTCGGTGTTCCGGTCGGTCAGGCTGACGCGGTAAAGGCGTTTGGTGCGGGCGGCGTCTCCGCTGCTGCTGTCGCGTTCGATCACGATCAGTTCCGAGGCGTTCACGGGGGTCATGTCCCCGATGGCGTTGGTGGGCGCGTCGAGCGGGTAACGGCCGGTCAGGGTCCACTTCTGCGTGGCAAGGTCAATGGCGTGCAGGCGCAGCTGGCCGGGCGTGTCGCCGGCCACGGTTTTTTCCAGCAGGGCGTACAGGGTCTTCCCGTCGGGGCTGAGGGTCAGGCCCTCGAAACCGCCGCTGCTGCCCAGCGTGGCGGCGCTGCTGCTGGCGCCCTGCGTGAAGGCGGGGTGCTGGGGGCTGCGGACTTCAGGCGCGGCGTACTCGGCGACCACCTTCGCGCCGGTGGCGGGGAAATCGGTGAACAGGCCGTCCACGCCCGCCTGAATGGCCTGCCGCATCTCGGCTTCGGGGTTGTTGGCGTACTGCGCGGCCAGGAAGGGGGGTTCGTTCCGGAAGGTGTACGGGTGCACGAGCAGCCCGGCGGTGTGTGCGCGTGTCACGAAGTCCGTGGTCTGCCCCTTGCCGTCGATGATCCAGCTCTTGCTGGGGCCGATGCCGCTGGCGTACGTGGCGATGTCACGCAGGCCGGCCAGGGTGGTCAGGTCGGCGTTCTGGCGGGGGTCCTTGCGGGCGCTCAGGTCGTAGGGCGCGCCGGTCTGGCCGCCCAGCAACTGCACGAGCGGGAGTTTCACGCCGGCAGCGGGCATGATGGTGCTGCTCAGTTCGCGCAGGTTGGCCGTCTCGAACGACTGGATGAACACACGCGCCGGGTCCGTGAAGCCTTCTTTCTTCAGGGTGTCGATCAGCAGTTGCGAGGTGTTCACGCGTGCCTGCGCGGCCATGAAGGTGGGGTGCTTCGTTTCGGGGTAGATACCGACCCGGCGGCCGGTGCGGGTTTCGGTCTCGCGAACCAGGGCGATGATCTCGCTCAGGGTGGGCACCTCGAACTGCCCGTCGAAGGTGCGGCCACGCAGGGCCGGGAGGCGCTCCACGGCGCGCAGGGTCTTGAGTTCCGCCAGCGTGAAATCCTCGACCCAGTACCCCGTGACGTCCTGTCCGTCGAGGTTCTTGGTCTTCACGCGCCCGGCGAATTCGGGGCGGGTGGCGACATCTGTGGTGGCCTCCGTGACCTTGCCGTCCTTATCCAGGACAGCCATGACCGGTTCGTGCCGGGCGACCAGCACGCCGTCTTTCGTGACGACCAGGTCGGGTTCGATGAAGTCCGCGCCGGCCTCGATGGCCACCCGGTAGGATTCCAGGGTGTGTTCCGGGCGGGTGCCGCTGCTGCCCCGGTGCCCGATCACGATGGGCGGCCTGCCGGTCAGGGTGCTGAGGCCCGCCAGGTTTGGGGTGGGGATGGGCGCACCCAGCAGTACGCCGTCCGCGCTGAAGTGCAGCAGGTACGGCCCGAACTCGTCGCCCACCCACAGGGTCCCGTCGGGCGCGATCACGAAACCTTCCGGGTCGAAGTCTGCGCCGGTCAGCAGGCGCTCCGGGCTGGCCTCGTTCACGATCTGCCACGGCACGCGCCGCTCCGGGTCACGCAGTTGAATAAACGCCCCTACCTCCACCTTCCCCGCGCCCTTGGGCGCGGTTTTCGGGGTGAGCGTCAGGCGGTGCAGGCGCAGCAGAGAATCGGCGCTGTTGTTCTTCGCGCCGAACCCGTTGTCACTGAGGAAGAGGTAGGGTAACTGCTCAGCAGGGTAAATTGCTCAGAATCTGAATTCAGCCCTATAAATTGCTAAGAAGCTGCTTTCAAATGACTGAAATTGCCGATATGGGCGAATTGGTTCGTCCAAGGCAGATTTGCAGTAACTATTATGCTCATACAAAACGGGAACAAGCGTTTTTTGCCGTGTTTATCGTGCTGAGCAGTTACGAGGTAGGTGCCGTCCCGCGCGAACTGCACGCCGCTGAAGCCCTGCACCGGCTGCCCCTGAAAGCGGGGCTGGCCGCGCAGGCCGTTACTCCACGCGCCGCTGGCCGGCCCGGCAGCGAAGGTATCGGCCGGCAGTTCCGCGTACCCGGCCAGGGTAACGGCCTGCGCGGACCCCACGCCCAGCGCCAGCGCACCGGACAGGCGGATCATGAGGGCTTTCATGGACGTGCGTGCGTTCGGTGAGGGATTCACATCTGTCAGTTGAAGCCGCGCACGTCAGAGGAACGTGCGCGGCCGGTCAGCCCGGAGTCAGGGACGTGCACAGGCATTCGGGGAGTGACCTTGAAGGGACGTCCGTCTGGTTTGGTAACTGCTCAGCTGGTTTGTTGATAACCCGGAACCCGCCCTGCTCCCACTCGCTCCGCTCGGATTGATTCGGAACTGCGCCGAATCAATCGGAATCGGTCTTACTTGTCCTCAGTGAGCGCGAAGCCCCGGCTGAACTGCTTTTGCAGGGCCGTGAACACGATCAGCGGCGGCAGGGCCGTGATGACCGCCCCGGCCATCACGGCGCCCCAGTCGGTCTGCCCGCCCACCTCGATCAGTTTGCGCAGGCCGACTTGCACGACCTGCTTGTCGTCCTGCTGCATGATGACCAGCGGCCAGATGTACTGATCCCAGGCGTACACGAACTGAATGACGGCCAGCGCGCCGATGGTGTTCGTGCTCATGGGAATCAGAATGTGCGTCAGGTACCGCAGCGGGCCGCACCCGTCGATGCGGGCGGCGTCGGCGAGGCTGGTGGGGATGCTCAGGAAATGCTGCCGGAACAGGAACGTGCCGGTCGCGCTGGCCAGGAACGGCACGATGATCGCGGCGTACGTGTTCGCCCAGTTCAGGTCGCGGCTGACCAGATCGAACAGCGCGATGATCAGCACCTCGGTGGGCAGCATCAGGGACAGCAGAACCAGGGTGAACGCCGCGCCCTTCAGCGGAAAGCGGAAGTACACGAACGCCAGCGCGGCCAGCAGGGCCAGCGTGGTCTTTCCGGCGGTGACGCACACGGCCACCACGAGGCTGTTGCGCATGTAGCGGCCCAGGTGCGCGTCCTCCCACACGCCCGAGAGGTTCTGGAAGAACGCGCCGCCGGGCAGCAGGCTGGGGCTCAGGACGATGCTGGACGTCTGGGTGCTCTTGATGACCGCGAAGATCAGGGGCGCGCTGATGATCAGGATCGCCAGGATCAGCGCGGCGTGCGTGAGCCACACGCCCCGCGCGCGGCGGGAACGGAGAGCGGCGCGGGTGGGCGGCGCGGCCGGCTTAACTGCCATAGTGCACCCGCCTCTCGCCCAGCCGGAACTGCATCCAGGTGACGAACGCCACGAGTGCCAGCATCAGGGCGGCCTGCGCGGCGGCCACGCCGGTCTTGAAGTTCACGAAGCCGTCCTGGTACAGCTGGTAGACCAGGAACGTGGTCGCCCCGGCGTGCCCGGTGTACGGTCCGCCGCGCGTGAGGATGTCCGTCAGGGCGAACGAGTCGAACAGCGCCGCGATGATGTTCGTGAACACCAGGAAGAACGTGATGGGGCTCAGCAGCGGGAACGCCACGCGCCAGAACACCTGCGCGGGGGTCGCGCCGTCGATCTCGGCGGCTTCCATCACGTCGCCCGGCAGGTTCTGAATGCTGGCCAGGTAGAACACGATGTTGTACGCCAGGCCCTTCCAGATGGCGGCCAGCGTGACCAGACCAAACGCCAGGGAGGGCGTGTCCAGCCAGCGGGGGCGCACGCCGAACAGTTCGCCCAGCAGCTGGTTGATCAGCCCGATCTCCGGGTTGAACAGAAACAGCCACAGCGTTCCGGCAATGGCGGGGCTCAGGGCGTAGGGGTAGATCAGCAGCAGGCGGTACGCGCCCGCGCCGCGCACGGGACGACTGGCGAGCCACGCCAGTCCCAGGGACAGCAGCAGCCCGAACGTGACGGTCAGGACCGTGAACACCAGGGTCTGAAGCGCCACCTGCTGGTACGCGGGACTGGACAGCAGGTCGGCGAAATTGGCGAGGCCCACGAACTGCTCGGTGCCCAGGATCACGTTCGCGCGGTACGCAGCCAGCCTGAGCGTCTGCAACGCCGGCAGGTAGATGAACACCGCCAGGATCAGCAGGCTGGGCAGCAGGAACAGCCACGGCAGCGCGCGGCCCCGGAACACGGCGTTCTCAGCGGCGTCCGGGGTGGGGCGGGCGCGGCCAGGGCTCAGCATGGGCGGGCGGGCGGGTCGGGGAGGGCGGTCATGCGGGGTACCTCCGGGGAACGGGTGCATCCGGGGAACGGGTGCATCCGGGGAACAGGTGCATCCCGGGAACACGGGGGCTGGAATGGCGCGGGCGGCCCGCCCTCCGTCATGGAGGAACCGGGCCGCGCGGCGGGCAGGACGGGTGGGCTCAGCGGCCGGTCAGGGCGTGACGCTGACAGGTCCCCGGCGCTTACTTGAAGTTCGCGTTGTACTCGGCCAGCGCGGCGTCGGCGCGGGCCTTGGTTTCCTTCAGGGCGGCGTCCACGTTCTGCCCGCCCAGGACCTTCTGCACGCCTTCTTCCATGATCTTGCGGGTCTGGATGGCCGCGCCGTTCAGGCCGCCGGCCGTGGCGGGGCTGGGCACGGTGCGGGTCAGCTGGTTGAACGCCACGAGTTGCAGGGGCGTCTGCGTGAACCAGCCCTGCTTGCGCAGCAGGTCAATGCTGCTCTGACGCACGGGGTAGTACCCGGTCAGTTTGTGCCACTCGGCCATGTTCTGCGTGTTTGTCATGTACAGCGCGAAGTCCAGCGCACCTTCCGCCTGGGGTTTGCTGACGCCCTTGCTGATCCACAGGCTGGCCCCACCGATGACCACGCCGTTGCGCTTACTGCCGTCCGGGATGGGCATGACGCCCACGCCCACGCTGAACCCGGCTTTCTTGGCGGCGTCGCGGATGTTGCCGATGTCGGCGGTGGACGTGATGTGGAACACGGTCTTCTGGTTCGTGAAGATGGCGTCGCTGCCGTCCCAGTCTTCCAGCTTGCCGGTGTAGGTGTAGTACTTGCGCTCCTGCATGGTCTTGAAGAACGAGAAGATGTTCTTCGCGGCCTGGCTGTCGAGGTTCGTGGCGGTCGCGCGGCCCTGGCGGCCGTTGCCATTGTTCAGGAGGGGCGCGCCCTGCTGCGCCATCCACTGCTCGATGAACCAGCCGTTCAGGCTCATGCCGAAGCAGGTGGTGTCCAGCTTGGCCGCCTCGATCTTCTCGCAGGCCTTGATCAGCCCGCCGTACGTGGTGGGGGGCTGCTTGGGGTTCAGGCCCGCTTTCTTCATCAGGTCCTGGTTGAAGTACAGAACCGGGCTGCTGGAGTTGAACGGCAGGCTGTTCACCTTCCCGCCGATGGTGTAGTAGTTGATGACGGGCTTGATGTAATCGCTGAAATCAACGTTCTTGACGCTGCTGACGGGCTGGAACGCGCCGCTGTCCAGTGCCAGCTGACTGCCGACCTCGAAGATCTGCACGAGCGCCGGGGCCTTGCCCTGCCGCGCGGCGAGGATGGTCGCCTGCAGGCTGTCGTTGTAGCTGCCCTTGTAGCTCGGGACGACCTTCACGCCGCTGTGCGTCTTGTTGTACTCGTCCGCACGGGCCTGAATCCAGCCGCTGCGCTTGGCGTCCCCGAAGGAGTGCCAGAACTCCACGGTGGTCTGCGCGGAAGCGAGAGAAACGTTCGTCAAGCCCAGCAGGGCCGCCGTCAGCAGTATTCGGTTCATGAAGTGCACCGTAGGCCCATTGCATCAGGGCGTTGTCAAGCGGTTGTGAGCCGCGCGACCCGCAGAGCGTTCCTTCACACTTCCCGCCGGAGTCCGAACAGGCAGTCCCCGGCACCGACAGTCGGGCCATGTTTCTGCGCCCTGCGACCAGAACTGCCCCCACTGGGTTGGACGCGAACCCACGCGCCCCGTCTGCCCGCTCCGCTCGGATGAAACGGTCTTTTCAAACCATTCCACTGGACTTCGCATGACGGGTGATGGTCAGCGGTGTGTGCGCCGAATGCCCCTCAGTGCTCCTGCCCGCCCACGCCTCTTCAGCGTGCCGTCAGCAGCACCTCCGGCAGGTCGCCGATCAGGGCGTCCACGCCGAGTGCCCTGAGGCGGGCCACCTGCGCGGCGTCGTTCACGGTCCACGTGTTAACGCGCCAGCCGTGCGCGCGGGCCTGGGCCATCAGGGCGGCATCGATCAGGGGGTGCATGGGGTGCAGGGCCGCCGCCTGCACGCGCCGCATCACCAGCGGCACCAGATCCAGCGGCCCGGCACGGAACGCACGGTGAAACAGGAAGCCGCGCTCAATCTCCGGCGCGTGATACCGGGCCGCGTCCAGCACCAGCGGACTGAACGAACTGACGATCACCCGCCGCGACAGCCCGTGCGCGCGAATGGCGTGCAACGTGCGGTGCACCCGGTCATCCGGGCGAGCAGCCTCGAACTTGATCTCCACGTTCACGAACGCCCCCGTATCCGCCGCCCAGGCCAGGGCGTCGTCCAGCGTCG
The DNA here is from genome assembly GCF_018260555.1 of Deinococcus sp. GTDB lineage: Bacteria > Deinococcota > Deinococci > Deinococcales > Deinococcaceae > Deinococcus. The sequence goes on from NZ_JAGLBB010000045.1 coordinate 14,237, forward strand.
GCACGTACGCGGGCAGACCGGCAGCGTTCATCTCGGGCAGCAACCCGCCCGCCTTGAGCGCCGGATCATGATGAATGACCAGCGTGCCGTCCATCAGGCGGCGCACATCCAGTTCCACGCCGTCCAGACCGGCATCCAGCGCCGCCTGAAACCCGGCCAGGGTGTTCTCGGTGTGCAGTCGGGGCGTACCACGGTGACCCAGCAAAAGCGGCTTCATACCCCGCAGGCTACCCGCCCAGCGTCAGGTGCGCCCACTGTTCAGGGCACGGGGGTCAGGATGTGGGTTTGGCGCGGTACGCGTCTGCCAGCTGCCCGCTGTCATCTTTCCAGCACACCCAGCCGTTCTTGGACGCCCCGGAGACCGCCACGGCCGCCATACTGGGACTGTCGAATACGACGTCCCGCTCGAAGCGCAGCAGGGCGCCGTCCAGTTCGCGCAGAACGCCGTCTGCGAGTTGCTGTGTGCGGCGGCGGCGCAGGGCCTGCGCGTTCGAGCCTTCGCCCTGAATGCGGTTCAGCGCGGTGCTTCCGGCCAGGACCGTCCATGTGCCAGCAGCAGGACGGTATTCCGCGTGGGCCACCGCCGTTCGCGTGCGGTAACTGAATGGCACGCACTGAGCATCCTGTGTCGGTACGCTGATTGACCGGCCCAGTAACGTGTCGCGTTCAGCTTCGGTGATGCGGTTCATCTCGGCGGCGGCCTGCGCGGCGAGGTCGAAGGTGGCGATTCCGAACTGCTGCCGGACCTGTTCGACCAGCGGGGTCTTCTCGCGGCGGATGCGGGCCTCGTCGAGCCGCTGCTGCTGCCGCTGGCGGATGCCGTGCAGGGCGTCCGGGAATCGCCCTGCACGCCAGGTGTCCACGTCGAGCAGCGCGGCGAGGTCGCCTGCGAAGGTGTGGCCTTCCTGCCCGAGTTCGAGTTTCAGGGCCACACGGTCCTCCCAGCGGCCCGGCAGGTGTTCGTCCAGGACCGCCCAGACGCGGCCGTTCGTGACGATGGCCCAGCGGGTGCCCTCGTTGACGGCGTACGTGGCGGCCTGCTGGTAGTGGGCGGCGCCCAGGGTGACGTTCATGCCCTTGAGTTCCAGCGCGAACGCGCCGTGCCCGCTGCGGATCAGGAAGTCGGCGCGGTTACCCGTGGCGTTCGTTTCTTCGGGGACGACCTCGGCGGGATTCCAGATGTCGAATCCGGCGGCGTGCAGCACGCGCAGCACGATGGCCTGCCGGACGACGGCCTCGCCGGGGTTGGGGGTGTGGGTCAGCCAGTCGTGGATGGCGGTCACGGCTTCCCGGATGCGGTCTGGCGCGCTGGGCATGTGCGGGCAGCATAGCAGCGCGGACGGCGTGCCCGGCACGGAAATCGCCGCCTCCATTGATCCGGGGACGGCGCGTTGGATGTGGGGCGTCAGCGGCCGACGGTGTAGCGGACTCGTTTCGGCTCATGATGATGCGATCAACAGCGGGCGCAGGTGGAAACGGCAGCATGCAGAAACGGCCCGCCGATGGTGGTCGGTGAGCCGCTGGGTTCTGGCAGGGATACTAGGATTCGAACCTAGACAAGCAGATCCAAAATCTGCTGTGCTGCCATTACACCATATCCCTATGGACGTTTCCGGCGCGCTCAAGTATAGCGGCGGGTCTCGTTTGGGGTCAAGCGGACGGCAGGGTCGGCGGCGTGTGCGGGGGGAGGTTCAGCGGGGTGCGGGCGCCGCCTCGATGACGGTCAGTCCGGCGAATTTAAGCAGGAGGCGTTTCTGACCCACGCCAGGGAAGTACACGAGGACCTCGCGGCGTTCGCCCTGGTGGAAGCCCTGCATGAACACGCCGTCCCCGAATTTCGCGTGGCGCAGGCGCAGCGGCTGGGTGGTGCTGACGGCGCGTTGCAGTTCGCGGCTGGGAATGCCGAGGCGGGCGCTGACTTCCGGGAGGCTCAGGCCGTGCAGGTCCAGCAGTTCGCGGGCCTGGAGGGGCCAGCCGACGGGCGGGGCGAGCGGCTGGTCCGGCTGGTCGGGCAGCGGCGCGTGCGGGGCGGCGCCGGAGGTGTGTTCGGGCCGCAGGTGCGCGGGGGGCTGGTGCAGCTGCTCGTCCGTGACGCCCAGTACCGCCTGAAGGAACGCGCGGGTGGCGTGCTTGTCGGTGGGTCGGCGTTCCCCGCTGGCCAGGGTGGGCGAGTAGCAGCGGCTCACGGCGATGCACTCGAAGCAGCCGTGCGGGTTCTGGCAGCAGGTCTTGGCGGTCAGGTCCAGCGCGCGGCGCAGCAGGTCGTCCATGTGCAGCGAGGCTCGGCGCGATACGCCCAGGCCGCCCAGCCAGTCGTCGTACAGGAAGAAGTACGTGTCGCGGCCCTCGCGGAACGCGCCGGACAGGTCGTTCTCGTCGCAGGCGACCCGCTCGGGCGTGACTTTTTGCAGCAGGTGTTTCAGGGTGTGCGCCACAGCGGTGGGGTAGTCGGTGGCGCGGGCGTCCACGCCGACTTCCAGGGCGCTGGTACGGAACGGGGGGAGTTCGGTGGGCGTGTCGTACAGGTGCTCGGAGAGCTTGTGGTCCTGCATGCGGTCCTGAATGCGCCCGCCGCATTTCACGCAACTGCGTTCGGCGGGTCCGGGTTCGCGGTCGCAGCCCACGCAGACGCGCTCGAACACCTGCCGGAGCATCTGGTAACCGGTGTAGCGGCGGCGGATGACGACCTCGCCGTGCCGGTACGCCAGGGGGCCGCGCTGCACCCACCGGCCCATCTCGCGGGGCGTGACCTCGATGGTGTACAGGCCGCGCGTGAACAGGTTGGCGGTGTCGTGCCGCTCGACCAGGATGACGGTGCCGCCCTCGTGTTTCTCCCAGCGCACGACCCGGTACCCCTGGCCGTCCAGGGTGAACACGGCGCCCTCGTGCTTCTCGGTCAGGGCGTAGTGCTGGCTGGGGCTTTCCAGGGGGTTGTCCAGCGCCTTGACACCCAGCCGCTCCCAGTCGGCCGCCTCGACCACCACGTACTTCAGGCTGCCCTCGCCGCGCAGGTTCCAGTAGCGGGGCGCCGTGAGAGCGGCCGCGTGCGGTTCCGGCAGGCCCGCCGCGTGGAATTCCTCGTTCGCGCGCGCCTGATGCCGGGGCGACAGGTACGGGTTGTTCGCCTCCACGACCGCCTTCTCGATCGGGCCGGTCAGCAGGTCAAGGAAATTCCCGGCGTTGCTGTAGAACGCATCGGCGGGCTGCGGGACGCCCTGCTCGTTCAGGGACGGCAGGTACAGCACCAGCCCCGGCGCGATCCGCCCCGCGCGGCCCGCCATCTGCCGGAACGCCATGCGCGAACCCGGGTACCCGTCGATGATCACGACCTCCAGATCCCCGATGTCCACCCCGGCTTCCAGGGCGTTCGTAGCGAACATCACGCCGCTGCGCGTCCGGCGGAACTCGGACAGGCGGCCCTCGCGGTCACTGGTGCCCGCCATGTACAGGTGCGCGCGCCCCGCGTACCCCGGCTGCGCCCGGTACGTGGAGTACAGCCGCGCCGCCCGCGACCGCCCCCGGAAGAACGCCAGAATCTTCAGGTCGTAGCGGGCGCTGGCGTCCATCACGGCGTTCCAGAAACGCCTCGGCTGCCCCCTGTGATCCGCGAGGTAATAGCGTTTCCCGTGCCGCTCGGCGCCGGACTCGCTGACCTCGGTGGCGTCCACACCCGTCAGTTCCCGCGCGAACTCCGCCGGGTTCCCGATGGTCGCCGTACTCAGGATCACCTGCGGGTTGGCGCCCAGCGCCCGCGCCAGCCCCAGCAGGCGCCGCAGCATGCCCGCCACCTCGCTGCCGAAGCCGCCCCGGTACGTGTGCGCCTCGTCCAGCACCAGGAACGACAGGTTCCGCAGAAAATCCCGCACGCCCGGCTGCACCAGCGACCAGTGCAGTTTGTCCGGCGTGGCCGTCACCATCCGCACGCCCGGCCGGAACACGGCCGACCCCTGCGCCGAGCCCTGAAACGACGCCACCTCCCACCCAAACCCGCCCCGCTCGCGGAACTCCAGCAGCTTGTCCCGCTGATCCTGCCCCAGCGCCACCAGCGGGTACACGAACAGCGCCGTCGCCGCCGGATCGCGCTCCAGGCGGTCGAACACCCCCGGAAAGAACGCCCCGGTCTTCCCGCTCGCCGTGGGCGTCGTGATGATCACGTTCTCACCCGCGCGCATCAACTCGAAGGTGCGCGCCTGATGCGCGAACACCGCCGGGAAGCCGAAACCGCGCGCCACCGCGTCGCTCCAACCCAGCTCCGAGACCCCCACCGTCCGCGCCGGGACCGGCTGCTCCTCGTGCAGGCGCGTCGCCCCGCCGCCCAGCGTGTCCCGCAAGAACCCCTCCAGGCGGGCGTAAGGAGAACGGGCGGGCAACACCCGCACAGTCTAGGCGCGGCACGCGCAGGTGCAGGGGAGTTGCGTCACGGTCGGGCCGGGTATGGGAGGCAGAGATAGTTCAGCCGAGGCGGATGTCGGGCGTCTCACCCAGCTGCGAGAGGACGCGTATCAATCCACTCTGAATATCCTTCCACTGATCCATCACAGCCGTCACGTCAACGGTGATCCCGGTAATCCCCAGCCGCTGTTGAGCGTCCTGCGAAAGCGTGAATGTCAGCACCTGCTCGTTCAGAGACACGGTCAGAATCCCCCCGTAGGTGCAGGCTCCGCCTCCCAGCACGAGACAGTAGGTGTCCATACCCAGCTCCCCGTCCTGGCCATCGTCGAACAGGCTGATCTGGAAGGCGACGCTGCTGTCTTCCCGGTCTGGTCCCTCGTCGAACATGACCATGAAGACCTCAAGCTCATCGAAGTCACCGACCTAACAACGGGCAGGGCACAGATTCATGGCGACACCTTACCCGCGCATGACGAAGTGTTCGATGATGGCGTGGTGGTCCTCGAAGAACAGTTCGGGGCGGGCGAGGACGTCGCTGATGGGCATCCAGAGGGCTTCGCTGGCGTCGCTGCCGCCGCTGAGGCGTGGGAGCTGCCCGATGCCGAGGTCGAAGTGGTAGGCGTGCGTGACGGTGCGGCCGCGCAGGCTGCGGTCGGGGTAGTCGAAGACGGCCTGTGAGCGCAGGGCGGCGGCGAGGTCGATACTGGGGTTCAGGCCGGTTTCCTCGTGCGTTTCGCGGATGGCGCAGGCCAGGAGGGTTTCGTGCTGTTCGAGGAACCCGCCGGGCATGGCGAGTCGGCCCCGGCCGGGCAGTCCGGCGCGGCGGACGATCAGGACGTGGCCGCTGCGGGTGATGACGGCGTCGGTGGTCACGAAGATGGGCGGGTGGGGCGCGTCTTTCCAGGCGGCGCGGTAGGCGCGCAGGTGGTCGTATTCGGCTTTCAGTTCGGCGTAGTCGGGGCCGTGCCGGAAGGTGTCCAGGAAGGCATTCACGGCGGGTGGGACCATCCGGGCGGCGTCGCCGTGGCGGCCTTCGAAGTAGGCGCGGCGAACGTCGGTGGCGCTGAGGTCGCTCACGACATGCGTGGGGATGAATTCCCAGGCAGGGAAGGAGCGGAGGTAGTAGCTGCTTTCGTCCTTGATGTGGCCGATGAGGGCGACGTCGGTGCTGCCGCGCGTGTGGGCGTGCACACCGGCCTGGACTTCGCTGAGCCAGAGGGTTTCGTTGTAGTAGTAGTCGCGCACGTGGACGAACAGCAGGCGGGTGCGGGGAACGCCGGCTTCCTGAAGCATGGCGGTGATGAGGTCCTCGCGTTCGTCGGCGGTGAAGGGGTTCTTGGTGTTGCGGGCGGCGCGGGCGCTGCCGATGACGATGACGAGTTTCTGGACGCTGTGCAGGGCCTCGAGCATGACGTGCAGGTGGGCGGTGTGGGGGGGTTCGAAGCGGCCGATGTACACGCCGAAGGTGCGTTTGCGGCGGGTGGGGGTGGGGGCGGCGGGCTGGGAACGCTCTTCGGTCATGATCCTCACGATGTCACCGCCGCGCCGTGAGTTGAGTGAGGACTGGGTGGGGGGTGCTGCTTACTTCTGCTGGGCGGGACATGGAACATGACACCCGGTGCAGGTCAGCGCACGTTCCCTGGGCTGGCGTCGTACTGTGAAGCATGAACAAAAATCTGGTGTCTGCTGCGCTGCTCGTCCTCACCCTGTCCACCCCGGCCCTGGCAGGCGGGGCGGGCGCTCCTGTGACCGGTGGGCAGGTGGTCGCCGCGACCCCCGCCGCGCTACTGGCCGCCCTGAAGGCCGCCGGGTACCGCGTCACCATGGACCCGGTCAGCGCGGACAGCGACCCCAGCATGACCGTCAAGGCCGGCAAGTACGAGATCAGCGTGTGGCTCAGCGACTGCACGGCCGGCAAGTGCAGCCGCGTGACGGCCAGCACCTTCTGGGATTACAGCGACAGCGAGGACGACCTGGATACCGAACTGACGAACGACTGGAACGGCAACTACTACACGCAGGCGTACGTGTACGAGGGCGCGTACTACCTGGATTCCACCATGCCGATCGCGGGCGGGTACACCAGGGCGACCCTGAAAGCGTGGATGGCCGACTACCTGAGCGACGTGAAGGACTTCGAGGTCGAACTGCCCTGAGCGCAGTGCACGGCCTACGGCGCCAGGAACGTTGAAGCTGACAGTGCGAGATTCCGGGAAAGCGCCGGAACCTCTCCACTCCCGCTTCAACGTACGTCCTTACCCGTTCCATCCGAGCGGATGCAAGTGGGAACGGGGCGGACGGACGGGGTGTCTGCCGGAATTCGTGGTGGTCGGGACGCCGTGTCAGGGCGTGTGGGGCGTGGCGCTGGGGCCCGGTTGCGCCGCCTGCGCATTCAGGACGCCGGGCAGGCGGGGAAGCGCGCCGCGCGTGACGGGCCAGGCGTGAGAGGCCAAGTGTGACAGGCCGCGCATGAAAGAATGTCGGGCATGACTGCAGCAGATTCCGCCGCGCACACACAGCCTGACACCCGTCGGCAGGTGGCGCTGATCGCGCACGACAAGAAAAAGCTGGAGCTGGCCCTATTCGCGCTGAGTCACCGGGAAACCCTGCGGCACTTTCACCTGGTGGCGACCGGCACGACCGGCGGCATCCTGGCCAAGCAGACGGGCCTGGCGGTCGAGCGGGTGCTGTCCGGACCGCTGGGCGGCGACCAGCAGATCGGAGCGCGGGTGGCCGAGGAGCGCGTGCTGGCGGTGTTCTTCTTCCGCGACCCATTGACCGCGCAGCCGCACGAACCGGACGTGTCTGCACTCGTGCGCCTGTGCGACGTGCACGACATTTCACTGGCGACCAATCCGGCCAGCGCCGAGGCCCTGATGCTGTGGCTGCGCGAGCAGATCCGTGGCCCGTCCGTCAACTGATACGGACTGCGGTTGATTCGGTGCCGTTGCGGTGGAGTCCGAGCCTGTGCGGGCAGGACCGACAGACGCCCCTGGGCCGTATGGAGCGCAGTCCGTATGACGCCGCGCGTGTGGTTCGTTGACGACCGGTGACCATACCTTGCCCACGCCGCGCCCGGAAACCGCTGTGCGCCCTCTCGCAGCCGCCCGGATTGAACGGGAGTTGTACACCATTCAATCGGAGTCCATTTCATGCGCCCGGTTCACGTCGCCGCGACCTACAGGAGCGCGAGCGGACGCGTGTCACGCCGTCGCGCGTGGGCCTGAACGCCATGCGGGAATTGGCGCTGGCGCTGGGCAGCGCTCCTGCCGAGGCGGCGCAGCTGGGGCTGGCGGCGCGGCTGCATGACGTGGGCAAGATCGGCATTCCGGATTCGATTCTGCTCAAGCGCGGTCCGCTGCTGCCCGAAGAGTGGGCGCACATGGCCGAGCACACCCGGCTGGGCGCGCGGCTGCTGACCCAGCCGGGCGCGGTGGACGGCGGGCCACTGCTGCAACTGGCGGCGCAGATCGCCCTGACGCACCACGGGTGCTGGGATGGCAGCAGGTACCCGGCCGGATTGACAGGCGAGGCCATTCCGCTGGGGGGCCGGATCGCGCGGGTGGTCGATACCTTCGACGCGCTGGTCACTGCCCGGCCGTACCAGGAGGGCTGGCCCGCTGCCGAGGCCCTGGCCTACCTGAGCGAACACACGGGGAAACTGTTCGATCCCGTGGTGGTGAGGATTTTCGCGGACCTGTACTCGGCGGGACGCCTGCCGCAGCGTACCTGACAGGGCGTCTGCGCCGGGTACAGGTTAGTCCGGTGTTCAGTTTCAGGTAGGTCAAACTGACCGGGTGGCTTATATTGGGCTCATGCGCGCCTCTGCGACGCCCTCTCTGATGTCTGGTCTGCTCACGGATGTGGGCCGTCAGCGCCAGGGTGGCGTCAATCAGGACGCTGCCCTGGCGCTGGACCTGCCGCATGGTGGCCTGTACGCCGTGGCGGACGGCATGGGTGGCCACGCGGCGGGCGAGCTGGCGGCCAACCTCGCGCTCGACGCCCTGAGTCAGCAGTACCTCGATGGGCGCGGCGCGGCTCCCGCGCGGCTGGCCGAGGCGGTGCAGTCCGCGAACCTGGCCGTCCTGCGCCACGCGGTCGGCGAGTACGTCGGGATGGGGACCACGCTGCTGGCCGCGCTGATCGACCGGGGCGCGGCCTTGATCGCGCATGTGGGGGACTCGCGGGCGTACCTGCTGCGCGGCGAAGAACTGCACCGCCTGACCGAGGATCACTCCTGGGTGGCCGAGCAGGTCCGGCTGGGCCACATGAGCGACACCGAGGCCCGCGACCACCAGTGGCGCAGCGTGGTCAGCAACGCCCTGGGCGGTGAGGAACGCGTGCGGCTGGAGATGTTCGGCCTGCCGCTGCGCAGCGGGGACCGGCTGCTGCTGTGCAGTGACGGCCTGAGCAGCGTCGTGACTGATCAGGAACTGCTGCTGCTGCTCTCACGTCCGCTGGACCCAGAGGAGGCGGCGCGTGTGCTGGTGAACGCCGCGAATGACGGGGGCGGCCCGGACAACATCACGGCGCTGATCATCGACGTGCAGCGCGGGGCACGCCTGCCCACCTACCCGCTGCCGGTGCGCCGCGAGGACGGCCCGGTGTACGTGGACGTGCTGCTCAGCGCGCAGCGCGGCAACAGCCTGCCGACCTACGCCTTGCTGATGATCGCGTACTTCACGCTGCTGGGCATCATGCTGATCCCGGAGCAGCGGGGGCTGATCGGCCTGCTCGGCACGGCCGCGCTGGTGGGCCTGCTGGTATGGCAGCGGGCGCAGGCCACGCACCGCGCCAGTCACATCCTGAAGCGTCCCAGCGCCGCCCTGAATCTGCCGGCCACGCCCACCGATCAGTCCCTCAGCAGCACCCGCCCCTGACTGCTCCCCCAGCGGCTCCGGACACGGCAGCAAACGGCAGCCGGTATGCTCGGAGACATGAAAGAGATCATTCAGACGCCAGCGGCCCCGGCCGCCATCGGCCCGTACAGCCAGGCCGTCACGTTCGGGAACCTGGTCATCACCAGCGGCCAGATTCCCCTGACGCCCGCCGGGGACCTCGTGACCGGGGGCGTGACCGAGCAGACCGAGCAGGTCATGGCGAACCTCAGGGCCGTGCTGGCCGCTGCCGGCACCGACCTGGACCGCGTGGTGAAAACCACGGTGTTCCTAGCCGACATGAACGAGTTTGCCGCCATGAACGCCGTGTACGAGGCGCACTTCCGCGCTCCCTACCCGGCGCGCAGCACCGTGCAGGTCGCGCGGTTGCCCCGCGACGTGCGCGTGGAGATCGAGGTGATGGCCGAGCTGCACTGAACGGACGGGCGAGGGGGGGGTTTGTGCACGGGGTCTCGACGCTGCGGGGCGCGGCGTGACATCCTGCGCGCAATGGTCGTCCTGCCGGTCCGCTTCGAGCGCAGTCCCCGCCTCCACCCGATGCTCAGTGAGGAGCCTCATGCGGCCGGAACGCGGGTCGTGGTGCAGGGAAAACGCGGCCCGGAAATCGCGACGGTGCGCGGCGAACCCGGCCAGCCCCAACCGCAGGAGCGCTACGGCGCGGTGCTGCACGCCGCCACGCCCGAGGAACTGGCCCGCTGGGAGGCCCTGCACGCGTCCGGTGAGGACCTCAAGTGGCTGCTGCGTGCCCGGGCGCGGCAGAAGAACCTGCCGGTAAAGATCGTGGCCGTCGAGTTCACGCTGGACGAGAGTCTCGTGACCGTCAGTTACAGCGCCGAGGAACGCATCGAGCTGACCGGTCTGATCGGAGAGGTGAGGTCCCAGACGCGGGCGCGCGTGAACTTCGCGGCGGTCGGGCCGCGCGAGCAGGCGCAGATGATCGGCACGCTCGGCGCCTGCGGGCGCGAGAACTGCTCGTCCAATCACCTGCAGGAATTCGCGCCGGTCAGTATCCGCATGGCGCGCGACCAGCAGCTTCCGCTGAACCCGGAGAAACTCTCGGGGCCGTGCGGGCGGCTGCTGTGCTGCCTGCAGTTCGAGCACACGCAGTACCTGGACCTGCTACGCGACCTGCCGCGCAAGAACGCCCGCGTGTGCCATGAGGGCAGCGGCGCGTGCGGTAAGGTCACAAAACTGCACCCGCTGAGCGGCACGGTGGACGTGTTCACCGACCAGGGCCTCCTGACGAACGTGCCCTCCACTGAACTGCGCCGCCTGACCGAGGCGGAAATCAAGGCGCTGCCGGACGGTGGGCGCGCCTCGCCCCGTCCAGGCAAACCGGCCCGCACCCAGGGGTAGGGCACCCAGGGGTAAAGGGGCGCGGCGTACACTCAGCGGGATGACCTCCGAACAATCCAAGCTCAAGGCCGTGGAGGCCAAACTGGCTGTCCCTGAACCGCACTCGCGCTGGGAGACCTTCCAGGGCCGTTTTCAGGCGCTACTGGACGCGCCCCTGAGCGCGCCGGACGTGCCCGGCTGGCTGCAAGGCTGGAACGCCGTGACCAGCGACCTGATGGACGTGGCCGCCAAACTGTCCACGCACGCGGACCTGCACACCGACCAGCCGGACATTCAGGGGCGCTACCAGACGTTCGTGGCAACCGTCCTGCCCGAGGCCGAGCGGGCCGATCAGGCGCTGAAGGAGAAACTGCTGGCCGTGCCGGACTTCGTGCCCCCACCGGACTTCGCGCTGAACTTCCGGCGCATGCGGGACGCGGCGGCCCTGTACCGCGAGGCGAACGTGACCCTGAACGTCACGCACGAGGCGCAGAAGAACCGCCATTCGGTCGCTACCGGCAACCAGAAGGTCACGCTGGACGGCCAGACGCTGACCATCCCGCAGGCCAAGCAGCGCCTGGACAGCCCGGACCGCGCGGCGCGCGAGGCGGCGTGGCGCGCCCTGAGCGAGAGCAACATGGGCGTGGCCGACGAACTCGACGCTGTGATGCTGGACCTGATCGGCACGCGCTGGCAACTGGCCCGCAACGCCGACCTGCCCACCTTCCGTGACTACCAGTGGCGGGCGCTGGACCGTGTGGATTACACGCCCGCCGACTGCGCCGCCTTCCACGACGCCGTGCGGGAGGAGGTCGTGCCGCTGGCCGCGAAAATCGTGCAGGGCGTCGCCGCCCGGCTGGGCCTGGAGAGCGTGCGCCCCTGGGACTACAACCGCAACGACCTGCTCGACCCGCAGGGCCGCGCGGCCCTGACGCCCTTCCGCACCGGCGAGGAACTGGAAACGCTGGCCGAGGCGGCTTTCAGGGGGCTGGACGCCGACCTGGCCGCGCGCTTCCGGCAGATGCGAGAGGGCGGCCTACTGGACCTGGAATCCCGGCCCGGCAAGATGACGCACGCGTACTGCACGTACTTCCCGACCCGCAACGAACCGTTCGTGCTGATGAACGTGGTCGGCACCGCCGAGGACGTGCGCGTGCTGTTCCACGAGGTCGGGCATGCGTTTCACGGCTTTTACAGCGGGGACGCGCAACCGCTGGTCTGGAACCGCTGGAGTCCCACCGAGTTCGTGGAGATTCCCAGCATGGCCATGGAATTCCTGACCCTGGACCACCTGGGGCACGTGTTCACGCCAGAAGAACTGGGCCGCTACCGCGAGAAGCAGTTGCAGGGCGTCGTGGCGTTCCTGCCGTGGGCGGCGCAGATGGACGCCTTCCAGCACTGGCTGTACGCCGGGGCGCCCGAGACGGTCACGGCCGCTGACCTGGACGCCAAGTGGCTGGAACTCGACCGGACCTTCCATCCCTTCGTCGACTGGGACGGCCTGGACGAACGCGTGCGCGCCAAGGGCTGGCAGTACTACCACGTGTTCCAGGTGCCCTTCTACTACATCGAGTACGCCATGTGTTACCTCGCGGCCGTCGGCGTGTGGCGCGCCGCGCAGGCGGACCCGGCCGGGACGCTCGCACGCTACAGGGCCAGCCTGCGCCTGGGCAGCACCGTCAGCGTACCCGACCTGTACCGCGCTGCTGGCGTGGACTTCCGTTTTGACCGGGAGCACATCCGGGGCCTGATGGCCTTCATAGAGACGCAACTGCCCGGCTGATACGGACTGCGGCTCCATACCGACCAATCCGTATGCTGTTCCCATTCGCATCCGCTCGGGTTTATTCGGAACTGCACCGAAGCGATCGGAATCCGTATGACGCAGCACTACGGCGCCCCGACCTTCACAGGATTCGGGGCGCCGTTCGTCTGGGTGGAGTGACCGCGCAAGGTCATTCCACCCCGGTTATCAGTAGCGGTAGGTGGTGGTCTCGCTGACGTTCACACGCACGGTGCGGTTTGCGCTGCGGTCCACGGTCAGGGTGACGGTGCTGCCGCCCTTGGCGAGCGTGCCCATGAAGCCCGTGGTGGTCTGGCGGGTCTGCTGGAGCGCGTAGCCCTGGTCCTGCAGGTCGCTGACCTTACGGTCATAGGCGCTGCGGGCGGGGTCCTGCATCTGGGTGTTCGAGATGGCGCCCAGCAGCGTGCCGATGAAGTCCAGGACGTTGTTACCGGTGCCGACCGGGGCAGGGGCCGGGGCGGGGGTGACGATGGGAGCGGGCGTAGTGGCCTGGGCGAACTCGACGTTCAGGTTGGTGGTCGCGCCAGCCCGCAGGGTGATGGTCGTGGCGTAGTCACTGTACCCGGGCGCCTGAACACGGACCGGGTACGTCCCCGCCCGCAGGTTGCTGTACGTGACGTTCGCCCCGCCCAGTCGCTGACCGTTCAAGGTCACGGTCGCACCCGACACGTTCGTGCCCACGAACAGGCTGCCAGTGCTCACCGGGTTCTGCGCGGCCACCGTGTAGAAGGCCGTGTCACTCACCCAGCTGTTCTGAGGCAGCGGCGTGACCACGATGCTCAGCGCCTGGGCCAGGCCGTCCTGGCCCCGGGCGCTCACGGTCGCAAACTGATCCTGGGTGGTCTTGAACGAGCTGATCTGATCCAGGTTCAGCGGCGTCAGGCTCGCCAGGGCCAGGACCTTGTTCTGCCCGATGGGGCCGCCCACGGTGTACGTGAAGTTCGCGTCGGGCGCCGGGAAGGTGGTCGTCGTGTTCGCCTTCACGAAGTTCGCGCCGCTCAGGCGGTTGGGGAGAACCTGATCGACGCTGCCGTCAGGGTTGACGTTGAACAGGTACACGTACGCGTCGCGGTTGACGGTCGCGCTGATGCTGATCGGCTCGTCGATGCGGTAGGCAGGGTTCTGCGCGCCGCTGGCATCCTTGCTGACCCGCACGCTGACATTCAGGTCAGGCTGGGCGGGGTTCACGATGATGCTCTGCGCGCTGATCTTCGGCGCGGCGGA
>NZ_JAGLBB010000046.1 GCF_018260555.1 Deinococcus sp.
CTGCCCAAGAACGTCCGGTCGAGGATGAATTCGCGTGGTTGCGCGGAGGGAAGGAGCGTCAGGACCACCCGGGCGACGTCGGCCGGCTGGATGGGATGCCGATCAAAAAAGCGCTCCACACAGCGGATGACGGAGGCGTTGTGCGCGCTTCCAGGGAAGCGCGAGGCGAGTTCGGCATGCCGGACGTCCTTCCCCCCAAGGAGTGCGAGCACCATGAGGGAAAGCAACTCGACCTGGTTCTTGCGGAACTCCGGGAAGTGCGCGGTGAAGCAGCGGGTCAGCTTGGCCAGGACATCGGGAGACGCGTTCTGTTCTCGCGTCTCAGCCGAACTTTTTCAAGCCCCCCGGGAAAGTGTCGGGTACTGAGGGGCGGCCCCGACGCCGCTCCTGCCGGGACGCCCGCCCCCGTGCGGGTCGGCGCGGCCCGCTAGACTGCGCGCATGAGTGTAGCGGCGAGCTCTCCGACCCTGATTCTGGCGTTCATGGCGGGGCTGGTGTCTTTTCTGAGTCCCTGCGTGCTGCCGCTGGTGCCCAGTTACCTGGGCGTGATCGGCGGGGCGCGCGCGCCCATCTCGCGGGCGCTGGGGTTCATTCTGGGCTTCGGGCTGGTGTTCATGGCGCTGGGGGCGACGGCCAGCAGCCTGGGCAGTCTGGTCTCGTCGCACAAGGCGGTGCTGGCGCAGGTATCGGCCGTGCTGATCATCTTCTTCGGGCTGGTCATGCTGGACCTGATCCGCCTGCCGCTGCTGATGCGGGACACGCGCGCCCTGGCCGACGCGGGCGGGTACGGCCCGGTGGCGCTGGGCGCGGCGTTCGCGTTCGGCTGGTCGCCGTGCCTGGGTCCGGCGCTGGGCAGCATCCTGGGACTGGCAGCCAGTACGGCCAGCCTGGGCAGCGGCGTGGCGCTGCTGGCGGCATACACGCTGGGGCTGGCGGCGCCGTTCCTGCTGGCCGCGCTGGTGTGGCACCGCCTGAACCTGCGCCGCCTGAACCGCTTCTCGGGTCTGTTCGAGCGGGTGGGCGGCGCCCTGCTGGTGGTCGTGGGGGTCATGATGCTGACCGGGCAGTTCACGCGTCTGGCGACGTTCTTCTATCAGGTGATGCCCACCTGGATGCGCGTCTGACGGGGCCTGACCCCAGCCCGGTGGACCGCATTGCCACGGAGGCCGGGTCCGATGCGGGCTTCGCGCTGCAGCTGCGGGACGTATGGCTACGCCTGGGCCGCGAGGTGATCCTGCGCGGCGTGACACTGGACGTTCCGGCCGGGCAGGGCGTGACGCTGCTGGGCGAGAATGGAGCCGGGAAGACCACGTTGCTGCGGCTGTTCGGAGCGGGCCTGAAGCCCACGCGCGGCGAGGGGCGCGTGCTGGGCTTCGACCTGCGCGACAACCGCTCGGTGCGCGAGTGCGTGCACCTGATGCCGGTGGACGGCGGCCTGTACCCGGACCTGACCTGCGAGGAGAACCTGCGCTTCGCCCTGACCATGCACGGCCAGTCGGGCGACGTGGGGGCGGCCCTGCGGCGCGTGGACCTGCACGGGGCCGCCACGCGCCGCGCGCGGTTCCTGTCGGCGGGCATGCGTAAGCGGCTGGCCCTGGCCCGCGCGCACCTGCTGGCGCGGCCGGTCACGCTCGTCGACGAGCCGTTCGCGAACCTCGACGGTGCCGGGCGGCAACTGGTGCTGAACCTGCTCGGTGACCTGCACGGTGCGGGCGGTACGCTGGTCATCGCGGCGCACGAGCCGGAACTGGCGCGGCAGGTCGCACCCCGCACCCTGCGCCTGTCGGGGGGCGTACTGAGTGAGGCCCCGGCGGTGGGCGCGTGAGCCGCGCCGAGGCCCTGCGGGTCGTGCGGGCGGTCGCGGCCAAGGACCTGCGCGTGGCAGGCCGCACCCGCGACACCCTGCTCGCCACCGCCTTCTTTGCGGGACTGGTCCTGCTGGTCCTGGGCCTGGCCCTGAGCGGCACGGCCCGCAGTGACGCGCAGTCGGCGGCGCTGGCAGCCGGGTCGATCTGGACGGCGCTGGCGCTGGCGGCCGCCGTGGGCGCGCAGCGGGCCTTCGCGCAGGAGCAGGAGGCGGGCGCGCTGGAACAACTGCTGCTGTATCCCGGCCCGCACGGAGCGCTGTACCTGGGCAAACTGCTGGGGGTGCTGGGGCCGCTGCTGCTGGTCGCGGCGTTCACGGTTCCGGCGGGACTGATCCTGTTCGGCGCCGCCGAGACCGGGCGGAGCGTGCCCTGGGCCGGGCTGGTGCTGACGACCCTGCTGGGTGTGCTGGGCTTCGCGGCCGGAACGACCCTCTACGGCAGCGTGACCGTCAGCCTGCGCGCCCGCGAGGCGCTGCTGCCCGCCCTGGCCTTCCCGATCCTGGTGCCGGCCGTGATCGCCACCGTGAAGGCCACCACGCTGCTGCTCTCGGGCATCTGGAACGCCGAGGTGAGTACCTGGCTGACCTTCCTGGCGGTATTTGACGCGGCGACCATCATCCTGGCCACCCTGCTGTTCCCCTACGCCGCCGAAGGGTAAGGGCCGGAAAGGCAGGGGCGGGGGACGGTCAGTCGCGGGCGACGAGCACCACGGCGCACCCGTCAGAGTCGGCGGTGGTCTCGGTGGGCGTGTCGATAATGGCATGAAGGTCGAAGTAGCCTTTCTTGTGGAAGACGCTGCTGCGGTCCAGGGCGGCGGCGAGGCTCTCGCGGGCAACCATGTAATTGTTGAACACCTGCGTACCCGTGTCGCTCTCGCCTGCCAGGGACGGGCGGTGGTCAGCGCCGTTGAACGCACCCGTGAACACGAAGCTGCTGCCCACGCGGTACGGGCCGAAGGTGAGGCCGTGGTGGGTGTAGGCCGTGGCGGGTCCGTCGCTGTACGCCTGTCCGGGCACAGCCGGATGCTGGGCGCGCAGCTCGCCGTTCAGCAGCGCGTGGTACCCGGCCTGCCCATTCCCGAAACCGTCCGTGGGGGTGAACCCGGCGGCGGCCAGCGCGGCGTTCATGCGCGCGGTGGCCTGTTCGGGCGTGCGGGCAAAACGGTCGATCAGGACCAGGTTGATGGGTTCGCGCAGGGTGCGCCCCCGGTACGGTTCGCCGTTCCATACGGCGCGCCTCAGGGGTGAGCCGGGAACGCCGGTCAGCAGCCACAGACCCAGGTCGCCCACGTCCGGAACGTCCCGGAACACGTCGCCGGGGCCGGGCTGGAAGGTCACGGCCTGCGGCGCGGCTGCCCCGCCCGGCGATCCGATCAGCAGGCAGGCCGCCAGCAGGCGGGCGGGCAGGCGGCGGGCAGGAGCGGGGGCAGGCTGGGTCACAGGTCATCCTCGGGCGTAGGGGACAGAAGCAGGGGCGGCCGGGAGACGGCGGTCCTGGAGCGCTCATGATACCGCGGGGGGCGCGGGTCTGGTGCGGCGCGTGGGGACACTCGCACTTGCCCGCATAGGCGCCTGGGCGCGATGCTGCGGGTATTCGGTTGGAATGCCCGGCGCGGTGACCGTCACGGTCCCAACTCACGTCCGGGGTTCAGAATGGGGGGAGCGACATGAAGAGAGACCTCACGACAACACTGCTGGGCGGCGCGACTGTGGTCACGCTGCTGATCGCGGTCGGACTGGGCCTGAGTGCGCCGCTGGACATCAATCAGGGGTCGCTGGTGCGGCTGATGTTCGTGCATGTGCCCAGCGCGTGGCTGAGTTACCTCGCGTACGGCGGCACGGGCCTGTTCGGGCTGCTGTACCTGTTGCAGCGTCAGCGCCGCTGGGACCGGCTGGCGATGGCCAGCGCCGAGATCGGGGTGCTGTTCACGGTGGCGACCATCGTGGGCGGGATGCTGTGGGCCAAGCCGACCTGGGGCACGTACTGGGTCTGGGACGCCCGCCTGACGACCACCGCGCTGAGCCTCGTGGTGTACGGCGGGTACCTGTTGATCCGTTCGCTGATCGACGATCCGGAACGCCGGGCGCGCGTGTCGGCCGTGGTGGGCATCGTGGGGACGCTGTACGTGCCCGTGAATTACATGGCGGTCGAGTGGTGGCGCGGCGTGCACCAGACGCAGACGCTGAAACTGCTCGGTAAACCACGATTCGACGCGGCTCCGATCTACGGCTGGGTGCTCCTCATGGCGGTCGTGGCCTTCACGTTCCTGTATCTGTACATGCTGCGGGTGCGCGGCACACTGGCCGCCCGTGAGGAAGCCCGTGAGGAACGCGAACTGATGAATGAACTGGGCGTGTCTCACGCCCGCGTGGAGGTAGCCCGTGGATAAGTACACCGCTTACGTGGTGGTCGTGTACGTCGTGACATTCGTGCTGCTGGTCGGGTACCTCGCCTGGATCTGGCTGCGGCTGCGTGCCACACGTGACGAAGCAGCAGGCGGAGCGCCGCGGTGAGCGACCCGTCCTCTCCCCTGCCCCCGGGCGGGCAGCTGGGGCAGGCCCGGCGGCGGCGGCGCAGTCCCTGGCCGGCCGTTCTCGGCGTGGCCGCGCTGGTGGGCCTGACGGGCTTTATCGCATTCGGGAACCTGAACCGCTCGCTGGAGTACTTTGTCACGCCCACCGAGTACCAGCAGCAGCAGGCGCAGCTTCAGGGCCGCTTGATCCGCATCGGCGGGCTGGTCCGGGACGTGCAGTACGACCCGCAGTCCCTGAACCTCCGCTTTGTGGTCTCGGACGGCGGGGCCAGCTTCCCCGTACAGTACCAGGGGGCCGTCAGCGACCTGTTCAAGGAGAATCAGGGCGTGGTCGTGCGCGGTGAGTTCGAGGGGAACACCTTCCACGCTTCGGACCTGGTGGTCAAGCACAGCGAGGAGTACAGGGTCCCGAAAACGCAGGCGGAACTCAAGGACCTGCTGAAAACCACCGAGTAAGCCAGGCGCTGTGCCCGGCCACGCAGCATCGCCGGCCGCCCGGTGCGGGCCGGGGCTCTGCCACCGCCCTGCGCGGCCCCATCAGAGAGGTGACCCGTTGTGAATGTGCTGAACCTGATCTCGTTCTCCTCCAGTCCGCTGGGCGCGCTGGGGCAACTGAGCCTGCTGGGCGCGCTGGCCTTCAGCGTGGGGGGGCTGCTGCTGTCGGTGCTGGGTGGCCTGCGCGGCGACGCCCGCGTGACCGAGGCGGCCCGCCGCTCCACCTGGGCGGTGTTCGCGCTGCTGACGCTGGGTATCCTGATCCTGCTGACGGCGCTGCTGCGTGACGATTTCACGGTGCGGTTCGTGGCCGAACATTCCATGCGGGCCTCTCCGACCTGGGTGAAGGTCACGGCGCTGTGGGGGGCGCTGGAGGGCAGCATTCTGCTGTGGACGTGGCTGCTGGGCGGCTTTAGCTTCATCCTGAGCCTCACGCTGCGCCGCGACGCGCTGCGGCCCTGGGCGCTGGGCGCGATGTTCGTGAGCCTGCTGTTCTTCGTGGGCGTGGTGGCCACGGTCGCCTCGCCGTTCACGCCGGTGGCGACCGTACCGCTGGACGGGCGCGGCCCGAACCCGGCCCTGCAGAACCACTGGATGATGGCCGTGCACCCGGTGCTGCTGTACCTGGGGTTCGTGGGCCTGAGCGTGCCGTTCGCGTACGCGGTCGCGGCGCTCGTCACGGGCCGCCTGTCGGATCACTGGGTGGTCGTCACGCGCCGCTGGACGCTGATTGCCTGGGCGTTCCTGACGGCCGCCATCGTGGCCGGCGGCTGGTGGAGCTACGAGACGCTCGGCTGGGGCGGGTACTGGGCGTGGGACCCGGTCGAGAACGCCAGTTTCATTCCGTGGCTACTGACCACCGCGTTCCTGCACTCCATTCAGATTCAGGAACGCCGGGGCCTGATGCGCTCGTGGAACGTGTGGCTGATCGTACTGGCGTACTCCAGCACCGTGCTCGGCACCTTCCTGAACCGCAGCGGCATCGTGCAGAGCGTGCACGCCTTCGCGGGCGGACCGGTCGGGCCGGTGTTCCTGGGCTTCCTGGCGTTCCTGCTGGTATCGGGCACGCTGCTGGCCGCGTGGCGCGCCCCGGCCCTGCGCGACGAGGCCGAGCCGCCCGCCCCGCTGAGCCGCGAGAGCGCGTTTCTGGCCGGAAACTGGCTGTTCCTGGTGTTCGCGGTGATGGTACTGGTGGGTACCCTGTTCCCAACGTTCGTGGAGGCCGCGCAGGGACGCCGGGACGCCAGCGTCGGCCCGGCCTTCTACAACGCGTTCGCCATTCCGCTGGGGCTGGGCCTGCTGGCCCTGATGGGCGTGGGGCCGCTGCTGCCGTGGCGGCGCGCGGATGGCCAGAGCGTGCAGCGGGCGCTCGTCCCGCTCATGGTCAGCGGCGCGGCCGCCGCCGCCGTGGCCTTCGCGCTGGGCGTGCGGCACGCCGGGGTGCTGGGGACGATCGCCCTCTCGGCGTATAACGTGGTGGGCCTGATCCTGCTGAGTAAGCGCGCCGCCCGGCAGGCCGGGGGTCTGGGCGCGGCGCTGGGCGCGCAGCCACGCCGCTACGGCGCGTACCTGGCGCACCTGGGATTGATCGTGGTGGCGCTGGGCCTGGCGTTCAGCGGGTCGTTCCGGCGGGACGCGCAGGTGACCTTGAACCTGAACGCCGCGCCCGTCACACTGCTGGCCGAGCGCCTGCAACTGACCGGCCTGGAATCCGTGACCCGCAGGGACGGGAAGGCGGTCGTGGCGAACGTTCAGATTGACGGGCGGCCCTTCCAGGCGCGGCTGAACACGTACACGCAGGGCGGCAACACCGCCTTCCCGTCGCCCGCCGTGCGCTACGGCCCGCTGGGTGACACCTACCTCGTGATGACCAGCGTGGACCCCGGCGGCCGGTGGGCCAGCGTGCGCCTGATCGAGTCGCCGCTGGTGTCGTGGATCTGGTGGGGCACCCTGATCATCTGCGGGGGCGCTGCCCTCACGCTGGCCTCGCCCCGCCGGGCCACCGTGCGGGCGCCGTCCGGACTGGCCGCCGCGACCGACTAATGGAGGGGTTCCGGTGCTTTCCCGGCAGGGCGCAATGTGAGCTTCAAGGTACTTAAGTACCCGCATCCCTCTCCCGTCCCTTCACCGCCTGCGCGGCCACGTTTACCGGACGAACTGCGCCGGTTCCAGACCCCCGAAAAGGCCAGACCCTAAAAAAGGACCCCTATGACCCACACGCCTCCTTCCTCCCCGAACCCACAGGCGCCCGCGTGGCGGCGCTTCCTGCCTCCCCTGATCGCGGCGGCCCTGGTGGCCAGCCTGGGCGCGGCGCTGCTGCAACCCGCGCGTAACGCCACGACCGGCGGGCCGCTGATCGGCAAGCCCGCCCCGGCCTTCACCCTGGACAGCCTGGACGGCGCGGAGGTCAGCCTGACCAGCCTGCGGGGCCGCCCGGTCGTGCTGAATTTCTGGGCGTCGTGGTGCGGACCGTGCCGCGAGGAAGCCCCGATGTTCCGTGAACTGAGCGCCCGGCAGGCCGGCGGGAACGGTCTGGCGGTCGTGGGCGTGCTGTTTCAGGAGACGAACGAGCAGAGTGCGCGGGACTTTATCCGCGAGTACGCGCTGGCGTACCCGAACCTGAAAGACCCGGGCATCAATACCGGCGTGGAGTACGGCGTGAGCGGCATTCCGGAAACGGTCTTCATTGACCGAGACGGCGTGGTGCAGCACATGGACCGGGGCGGACTGACACGCGAACGCCTGAACGTCGGCCTGGAAAAGATCGGCGTGCCCGCCCTGTGAGCCGTCCCGTGCTGGCCGCCCTGCTGGGCCTCCTGGCGCTCCTGGCGGGCTGGAGCCGGAGCGCAGCGCAGACCGGCGCGCCGACCCTGACGCCCGCGCAGGAGCAGCGCGCCCTGGCGATTCAGAAGAACCTGCGCTGCCCGCTGTGCGATACCGGCGAGTCCATCTCGGATTCCCGCAGTGACATCAGCGTGAAGATGCGCGAGTCCGTGCGCGAGCAGGTGGCCGCCGGACGCACGGACGGGGACATCTACGTGTTCTTCTCGCAGCGGTACGGGAATTTCGTGCTGCTCGACCCGCCCAAGACCGGCCGGGGCCTGCTGCTGTGGGGCGCGCCCCTGCTGGCGCTGGCGCTGGGCGGCGTGTTTCTGTGGTCGTTCCTGCGCCGCGCTCCGGGCCACGCGGGTTCCGCCGCCCCGGACGAGGCCTTCGATCCGTTCCTCGAACAGGTGCGCCGCGAGACCCGCGCGCCCGGCGACCCCACCGACAGAGGGAAAGCGTGAGCGTCCTGAGCTTGATCCTGATCGTGGGGGCCGCGCTGTGGGTGGTGCTCGAACCCCTGCGGTCCGGTCAGCCCAGCGACCCGGACGCCCCGGAACGCGACCGCCTGAGTACCCAGCAGGCGCAGCTGTACGCGGAACTCGCGGCGCTGCCGGGGGAACCGGACGGCGACCGCCGCCGACCGGACCTGGAACGCCGCGCCGCGCTGACCCTGCGCGCCCTGGACGCCCTGCCCCCCCAGCCGCGCCCCGCGCCGCGCACCCGCACCCTGGCCCTGATCGCGCTGGCCGCCGCCTTCGCCCTGACGGTGGTGGGCGCCGTGACCTTCGTGCCGCGCTGGCAACTGGCGTCGCTGCAACCGTCAGAGGCGGCCAGCGTGCAGGCCACGCTGCGCCTGCCGGGGCTGAAAGCGCAGGCCGAGCGGACCGGCGCGGCCGCCGATTACCTCGCGTGGGGCAAAGCGGCCTTCGATTCCTCCCGCTACGATCAGGCGGTCACGGCGTACGGGAACGCCCTGAAACTCGACCCCCGGCAACCCGAGGCGCTGCGCCGGCTGGGCATCCTGCTGCTCACGCGCGGCGAGCAGACCGGGCAGCCCCTGAGTGCCGAGGACGCGCAGCGGGCCGCGCTGCTGATCCGCACGGGCGCGCAACTCGCGCCGAAAGAACCGGAATCACAGTTGCTGCTGGGCTTCGCGCTTGCCCGTTTCGGCGAGGACGACCAGGCCCTCGCGGCGCTGGAACGCTACCGCACCCTGGACCCCAGCGGCCGCGACGCCGACGACCTGATCACCGCCATCCGCGCCCGCCAGAACGACAGCGACCCGGCGCTCCGCGTGTACGCCGCCAGTTGCGCCAGTTGCCACGGCCCCAGCGGCGGCGGTGGCCTGGGCCCCAGCCTGCGGGAATCGGCCCTGACCCGCGAGGCCGCGCGGCAGGTCATCGTGCAGGGCAGGGGCGCCATGCCCGCCTACCCGAACCTGAGCAGCCGTGACCTGAACGCCCTGCTGAAGCTGCTGGGCAGCTGGCAGAACACGGGAGGGCGCTGAACGTGCCGGGCGACCCCAGCCCGACCCCGGCCCGCCGCCTGACCCGCCGTGCCCTGCTGGACCGCTGGTGGCTGTTTCCGGTCGCCGGAACGGCCGGAGCGTTCGGGTACATGGGCTGGTACGCCACGCGCGTCATGACCGGAAAACGCTCGCCCGGCACACCTGACTTCCGCGCGGCGCCGCCTGCGCGTGTGGCGGCCCTGAGCGACCTGAGCGGCGAGTGGGCCGAGCGGACCTTCACGTACGCGGGGCGACCCTGCACGGCGCTGCGCGTCCCGCAGGACGTGCCGGGCGCCCTGCCGGACGGCGGATCGTTCCTGATCGCGTACTCGCGGGTGTGCACGCACCTGGGCTGCCACGTGAACCTCGTGCGCGACCCAGAGATCCTGGCCTTCGCCTTTAACTACCGTCCGCCGAGCGACGAGCAGCACCCGCAACTGGGATGCCGCTGCCATTACAGTGTGTTCGACCCGCTGCGGGCCGGCGAGGCCGTGTTCGGCAAGGCGCTGCTGCCCCTGCCGCGCGTGCAGTTGCAGCGGCGCGGCGCGGACCTGTGGGCCACCGGCATCGAGCCCGCCCCGGAGTTCACGGGATGATACGGACGCTGGATGATCCGGGCCGCGAACCGGGTCGCCAGCGTGCGCGACCCAGCTCAACGCGCGCGCTAGAGTTCCGGAAATGCAATTACCGTTCATCGTGAGTGCCGGAGAGGCCCTGACCGACCTCGTGACCGCCGGGGGGAATGCCTGGCACGCCCATCCGGGCGGCGCCGCCTGGAACGTGGCGCGGGCGTGCGCGTCACTGGGGGTGCCGAGCGCGTTTGCTGGGGCGGTGGGGCAGGACAACTTCGGGGATGACCTGATCCGCGCGTCCATGGCGGCCGGACTGGACATGCGCTTCGTGCAGCGCGTACCCGCCCCGACCCTGCTGGCGGTGGTGTACAGCGCCGACCCGCCCGCGTACCGTTTCCTGGGGGAGAACAGCGCCGACCTGCACTTCGATCCCACGCGCCTGCCCGCCGGGTGGCTGCGCGGGGCCCGCTGGCTGCACGTGGGCGGCATCAGCCTGGCGCGCTGGCCGCTGGCAGACACGCTGCTGGGCCTGATCGAAACGGCCCGCGCGGCCGGCGTGAAGATCAGCTTCGACCCGAACGCCCGTGTCACCCACCGCCACCCGGATTACCCCGAGGTGTTCGAGTCCGTCGCCCGCCGCGCGGACCTGATGAAATTCAGTGACGAGGACCTCGCGTTCTTCTTTCCCGGTGTCAGCGAGGCGGACGTGCTGCGCCGCCTGAGGAACCTGAACGCCCAGGCACCCATCATCATCACGCGCGGCGCGCAGGGCGCGGCCCTGTACCACGCGGCCGGACAGGCGAACCTACCCGCCGCGCCCGTGCAGGTCGTGGATACCGTGGGGGCCGGGGACGCCCTGTGCGCGGGCCTGCTCGTCAGCGCCTCCGAGCGCCCCGCCGCCCCGTGGAGTGAGCACCTGCGCGTCGGCCTGAACGCCGCCGCCGCGGCCTGCGCGCACGCCGGTGCGTACGCACCCACACGCGCCGACCTGAGTCTGTAGGCGTCGATGGTTCAACAGTGGTGGTTGCTGAGTACACTGCGTTTATCTTGTCGATAAACCGCGCGGAGTGCGGCTCCATACCGCGAAGGGGCGTCTGCCCTTTCTCCTCGCGTCCGCTCGGACTGATTCAGAAGTGCACCGAATCAATCGGAATCCGTATCAGGCCGGGTTGGCCCAGTACGCCCAGGTGTGCCTGCCCGCGCAGGTCGCCGTGAACTCCAGCCCACGTCTGCTGACCCTGCCCGGCTGACCGCACGCCGCGCACACCGGCTTGGCCGGCGTGTTGCCACCACAGTCGGCGCACTTCAGGTCGTACCCTACCCGTACCTCCCGAACTGCACCGTCACGTTCACGGACGAGCAGGCGCGGCACGCCACATCCGGGCGGGGCCGCACCTGCGCCTGCCTCTCCTGCGACGTGCGGACGCTCGCCGCTGAACGATGCCCTTTACGCACGGTTTACGCTCCGCTCTCTTCCATGCGCCAGATGTCCTGCGGCGTTTCGCGCTGGCGGATGACGGTCCACTGGCCGCGTTCCCAGAGGAGTTCGGGGGGGCGGGGGCGGGTGAGGTAGTTGCTGCTCATGGCGGCGCCGTACGCACCGGCTTCGTGGATGGCCAGGAGGTCGCCAGGGTGGGGGGTGGGCAGGGTCACGTCGCGGCCCAGCAGGTCGCCGCTCTCGCAGGCGGGACCGGCGAGGTCCCACTGGGCCGTCCCGCTGCGCTGCCAGAGGGGGGTGACGGGGTGCTGCGCGCCGTACAGCATGGGGCGCAGGAGTTCGGTCATGCCGGCGTCGAGCAGGGCGAAGCGGCGACCGGTGGTTTTGGTGCCGACCACGCGGGTGAGGAGGGTCCCGGCGGTGGCGACAAGGGAGCGGCCGGGTTCGACCCACAGCTGGGCGCCGAAGATGGCGGCGGCGGCGTGCGCTTCGCGGGCGATGCCGGGCAGGTCCGCGTCGATGCCCCAGCCGCCCCCGGCGTCCAGGACGGCCAGCGGGCCGGTGTGGGGGCGCAGGTCGTTCAGGCGGGCGAACGCGGCCGTGAAGTCCTGCGCGTCGCGGATGGCGCTGCCGATATGGACGTGCAGGCCCAGGGCGGTGTGCCCGGCGGCGCGCAGGGCGTTCAGCACGCGCGGGGCCTGTTCGGGGGTGACGCCGAATTTGCTGTCGGCTGAGCCGGTGGCAAGGTGCTCGTGGGTGCTGACGTTCAGGGCGGGGTTCACACGGAGCAGGGCGCGGGAGGCGGGGGGCAGCAGGCCGACCTCTTCCTCGCGGTCGATGATGAACGTCGCGCCGAGCTGCGCGCCCAGGGCGTACTCGGCGGCACTCTTGGCGGGGCCGTTCACGATCAGGTGCTCGCCGGTCACGCCGACGTGCGCGGCGCGGGCGATCTCTCCGGCGCTGACGCATTCAAAGCCCACTTCCTGGGCCTGCAGGCGGCGCAGGACACTCAGGTTGGGGTTGGCTTTCATGGCGTAGTACACGCGGGCGTCCCCGAATGCGGCGCGGACGCGGGCCACCGAGGCGTCGAGTTCGGCGGCGTCGTAGGCGTACAGGGGTGTGCCGTAGTGCTGCGCGGCGGCGTGAAGGGCGTCGGCGGGGATGCTCATGCCGGGAGTGTACCGGGCGGCCCGCGGTGGGGTGGGGGCCGGGTGGTGGGGTCCACACCGGCGCAGGGCCTCTGGGGGCGGGCTGGTCGGGGATGAGCGGCTTGAATTGCCGCGCACATCACCGCCGCTTTTGTGCCCGTCTGTTAAGCTGCGCGGCTGTATGAGCGCACCCACCTCGCCTACCCCCTCCGTTCCTGTTCCGGCCCCTGTGGCGGGCGAGCGGGTGCTGTGCGCCATGTCGGGCGGGGTGGATTCCTCGGTGACGGCGGCGCTGCTGAAGGATCAGGGGTATCAGGTGGTGGGCGCCATGATGCGCTTCTGGCCGGATGACAAGCGCACGGACACCTTCGATTCGTGCTGCTCGCCGGACGCGGCCTACGAGGCGCGGCGGGTGGCCGAGCAGGTGGGCGTGCCGTTCTACCTGCTGGATTACCGTGAGCAGTTCCAGCGGCACATCGTGGGGCCGTTCATCGACGAGTACAGCCGGGGGCGCACGCCAAATCCCTGCGTGAACTGCAACACGAAAGTGAAGTTCGACGAACTCGTGAAGAAGGCGAAGATGCTGGGCTGCCGGTACGTGGCGACCGGGCATTACGTGAAACGCGTGGAGAACGCGCAGGGTGAGGTGGAGTTCCACCGGGGCGACGATCCCCGCAAGGATCAGACGTACTTCCTGTGGGGCACGCCGCGTGACGCGCTGCCGTTCATCCTGTTCCCGGTGGGCGAACTGGAGAAACCGCAGGTGCGTCAGATCGCCGAGGAACGCGGCCTGCTTACCGCGCAGAAACCCGAGAGTCAGAACATCTGCTTCGTGCCCGGCAAGGTGCAGGACTTCGTGGCCGAGCACCTTCCCCAGGCACAGGGATTCATCCGCGAGATCAGCAGCGGCGAGGTCGTGGGCGAGCACCTGGGCACGCAGTTCTACACGCTGGGCCAGAAGAAGGGCCTGGGCCTGTACCAGTCGCACCGCGTGCGGCACGTCGTGCACCTGGCGCCCGACACGAACACCGTCTGGGTGGGCGATTACGACGACTGCCTGTGGACCGGCCTGAAGGCGCAGGGTGCCAACTACCTGATCGACCTGACCGACCTGCCCGACGAGTTAGAGGTTCAGGTGCGCTACCGAACCGCGCCCGTCAAGGCCCGCGTCGTGCGCACCGACGAGAGCGGTTTCGAGCTGGCCTTCGCGGACCCGCAGTTCGCGGTTGCGCCCGGCCAGAGCGCCGTGCTGTACGCCGGGCCGCGCCTGCTGGGCGGAGGGCTGATCGAGGACCACGTGCCCACCCTGCCGGAAGCCAAGGCCCCACCCAGGAAAGGACCGGCCGTCCTGCTGTCCTGATGCTGGCGCACCTGCGCCGGTTTCCCGTGGCAACCCGCGCACCCGATGTCCAGGACGTTAGACAGACTGCCGTCTGTCTCGTTCGAAACCCCCAGCGGCGCCCGGCATGCTAGGGCCGCAAGCCGCTTCTCTCCTGCTCGCTGAGCGACGCAGCTCTCCGAGTTTGCTCGGGTTGAACAGCTTGCAGCCCTTTGAACCGGAGTTCGAATTCTCCAGCAGCCACGCGCTGGGCACAGTGGGGCGCAGTCTCAGCGCCGGCGCCGGTTTTCCACGGCTTTCAGGTGACTGCGGATGCCCTGGCCGGCCATCGGTTCATCCGCGAATCGCGGAATTACGTGCCAACCCGGCAGTGTGCCCGCCCCCGAGAACCACTGAGAGATGTGATACGGATTCCGCTAAATTCCACCACAGTCGGAAAAGCGCCGCCTGCGGCTCCATACCGCTAAGGGGCGTCCATTTTTCCTGCTCACGTCCGCTCGAATTGATTTGGCACTGCACCGACTCAATCGGAATGGGTACCAGTACCCATTCAGTACGTGCCGCCGGGCGCGACGCGGCCGTCGGGTTCGTGGCCCTGTTGCAGGTCGATCAGGAAGTCGCGGGTCAGGTGCGCGCCGCGCCGGACGAGGTCGGTGGTGGTGCTGGCGATGTGAGGGGTGATGATCACGTTCGGCATCTGCCAGAGCGGGTGCGTGGCGGGCAGGGGTTCGGGGTCGGTCACGTCGAGGAACGCGCCGCCCAGCCGGTGTTCCCGCAGGGCCTGGACCAGGTCGTCCGTGACGATCAGGTTGCCGCGCCCGACGTTCATGAGCCACGCGCCGGGATTCAGGAGGGCCAGGGTGTCGGCGTTCACGATGCCGCGCGTGTCGGGGGTGCTGGGCAGCAGGAGCACGACCCAGTCGGCGGCGCGCAGCAGGTCGTCGCGTTCTTCCGTGGGGGTGGTGCTGCGCACGGCGCGCACGTGCGCGCCGTGCGGGGCGAGGAGTTCCTCGAGGTTCCGGCCGATGTGCCCGTGGCCCCACAGGACGATGTTCAGGCCGTTCAGGGTGCCCAGGCGCGAGTCGCTGGGCAGGGTCGGACTGGCCCACTGCGAGCGGCCCTGCGCGTCCCGGAATACGTGCAGGCCGCGCGCGGCGGCCAGCATGCCGGTCAGGGCGTGCACGGCGACGGCGCGGTCGTGCAGCCGACTGGCGTTGAACAGGGCCACGCCGTCTGGCAGGCGGCCCTGAACGTGGTCAATGCCGGCGGTCAGGGTCAGCACCCATTTCAGGCCGGGGGTGCGCAGCAGGCGTTCGCGGGTCTGCTCGCTGGTCATCCACAGGACCACGCCGTCGGCCGGGCCGTCCGGAACGTGCGCGCGGTCGTAGTGGTCGAGGGTCACGCCGGGCACACCTCTCTCGTCGGGCTGGCTCAGGGCGCGGAAGTCGGGCAGGTCTGGCAGCAGGACACGCATACCCGCATTATTCCCCTTCAGGGGTGGGCGGGTTCGGGGACTCCTGGAGGGTCAGCCACTCGCTGCGCGTGAGTTCCATGTGCACGTCGGTGCGGCCCTGCCGTTCGGTGCGGCCGACCTCGCGGAAGCCGCAGGCCAGGAACGCCCGCTGCGCCCGGCGGTTGTGGCCGAAGGTGGTCAGGCGGATGCGGGAGAGCGGGAATTCCCGTTCCAGGAACGCCCAGCGCAGCAGGGCCTGCACGGCCTTGCGTCCGTAGCCGCGTCCCCACAGCTCGGGGTAGCCGATCATCACGCCGAGCGTGCCGGTCGTGGCGCTCAGGGGGGGTGGGGGGCGCAGGTCGTACAGTTCGGCGCTGCCGATCAATCGGCCGTGTTCGTCCATGACGCCGAAACCGTGGCGTTCCCCGGTGCGTTCCTCGTCCTGCATGACGCGGCGGAACAGCCACTCGGGCATGCAGATGGGTTTGGCGTCGTTCCAGTCGGCCAGTTCGCGGCTGCGGAAGAAGGAGTGCAGGGCGCGCCACTCGGGCGGCGTGAAGTCCAGCAGGGCTTTAAGGGTGACGTGCGGGGGGAGGTCGGTCATGCGTTCAGGTCTCGGCAGTATCCAGGACAGAGGTATCCAGGGCAGCGGTATCCAGCGCGGCGGCATTCTGCGGGACGGTATCCAGCGCGACAGGCCCCAGGGCGCGCGTCACGTCCCGTGTCAGGCGGTCGAGGTGAAAGGCGTCTCCCTCGGCGCGCTGCACCTGCCGGGTCTCGGGGTTCACGACCAGCAGCGCCAGCAGCTGTCCGTCGGCGTGGCGGATATTCACGCCGGGGTGCCCCTGAAGGTCCGTGCGGTCGGCGGGGCTCAGGGCGGCCCAGGCGGGCTCGTGGGCCTGCAAGCCCAGGTGCGCGGTGGGCAGGCGCAGGGCGCGCACCTGCCCGGCGAGCCACGCGACCGCACCGGGTTGACCGCCGATCAGGCCCTGCTCCAGGTGCGGGTGCGGCTGGTTGTACGTGATGGGGCGCCCGTCGCGGCGCGTCAGTTCGCCCCCGGCGGCGCGCAGCAGGGCGTGCCCAGCGGCGATATCCCACTCGCTGCGAGGGGACATGCTGAAGGTCGCGTCGGCCTGCGCCGCCGCAATCCGGGCAAGTTTCAGGGCGATGCTGCCGCTGGGCTTCATGCCGTTCAGGGACGCGGCGTGCAGTTCGCGGGTGTATTCGGTATCGGACACGGCCACGCGCCAGTCCGGGCCGGGGCCGGGGGCGGCGACAGGCTGGTCGTTCAGGAACGCGCCCTGGCCCACCACGCCCGTGTATAACTCATCGGTTTCTGGGGCGTACACGACGCCCAGAATGGGCTGCCCCCCCAATACGAGGCCGATGCTGACGCAGTAGTCGGGCAGGCCCGTCGAGTACTCCCTGGTGCCGTCGATGGGGTCCACGAGCCACACGCGGTCGTGGTTCAGGCGGGCGTGGTCGTCGGGTTCCTCCTCGCTCAGGAGACCGTCGTCGGGGAACGTGGCGGCCAGGGCAGTCGTGATCAGCGTGGAGGCCTCGCGGTCGGCCACGGTGACGGGATCATCGGCGCTCGTCTTGTGTTCCACGGTGAATCCGGCGCGCAGGTGCGCCAGGAGCAGCGCCCCTGCTTCGCGGGCCAGCGCGGCGGCGACCGAGAGTTCATGCGAGAAGTGCGGAGCGGTCATGCCTCCGAGCATAGCGGTCACGCCCGCCCGGATGCGGGTCCGGGGGATGCGAGGCCAGCAAGACTGGGGCCAGCAAGTGTGGGGCCAGGACGTGTGGGGCCCAGTATCGCCGCCGACGGGCACAGGTCCGATAGGACGCAGATGTCGCAGCGGGGGTGGCGGGCCGTGCAGATCTCGCGCCCGTGCCGCACGCCCGCGACGTGCAAGGAGGCGCGGGCGGCCCAGGTGGGCGGCGTGACCGCGTCGAACCAGCGGACGACGCGCGCGGCCGTCCAGCCGTCCGGCACCCATTCCAGGCGGCGGGCCAGGCGGTCCAGGTTCCCCTCAACCGGCATGGCGGCGCGGCGCAGGTCAAACAGCAGCGTCAAGGAGGCCGTATGTCGGCCCACGCCGGGCAGGGCCTCCAGGCGGGCGCGGGCGGCGGCGTCCGCTTGGTCGCGCAGGCCCTCCAGGCTCAGCGGTCCGGTGTCGTCCAGCGCCTGTAGCAGCGCGTGAATATGGCGGGCCTTGCTGCGGTGCAGGCCGCCTCCCGCCGCTTTCAGGGTGCCCTCCAGGCCGTCCGGGCCGTCGAGCAGCGCGGCCTCCCAGCGCGGGTAGCGTTCACGCAGCGCCGCCCACTGCCGATCGGCGGCGGCGCGGGTGTTCTGCTGGCCCAGGATGGTGCGGATCAGGCCCGAGAGCAGCGTCTCCGGGCGGCCCGTGCGGGGGGCGGGGCCACCGGGCAGGTACTGCGCCTGCAGCCGGGCGCTGACCAGCGCGAACGTGTGCGGAACGCTCGGGGCTGGCACAGTGGAAGCTGACTGGGTGGGGGCGGGCGGCGCGGCGGGTGCAGCGGGCGGGCGGCGGGCGGGCATTCGCGCAGGCTAGCGGCGCGGCGGGCCCGCAACCGTGCGCGTGGGCGCGGTTGCGGCGGGGCGGGTGAGCGGCCGTCCCAGGGCCGCGCAAAAAGCCCCCGGATGGGGGCAAGGGCGGTGGGAGGCGCGGGCGTCAGGCGCGGCGGGCCTGAACGACCTTGAAGATGATCGGAAGGACGCTGACCACGATCACGCCGCCCACGATGATCAGGATGTACCGGTCGAGGTTGGGGATCAGGCCGCCCAGATAGTAGCCCAGGGCGGGCACACTGACGCCCCACAGGACCGCGCCGACCAGGTTGTACAGGTTGAACAGGCCCAGCGGCATGCGGCTCACGCCGGCCATGGTGGGCACCAGGGTCCGCACGACCGGCACGAAGCGCGCCAGGATCACGGCCAGCCAGCCGTACTTCTGGAAGAACAGTTCAGAGCGGGTGATGTACTCGGGCTTGAAGAACTTCGCGTTCGGCTGCGAGAAGATACTGCGCCCGAACCGGTGCCCGATCCCGTACCCGGCGACGCAGCCCAGCCCGGCCCCGACAATCACCGCGGCCATGACGCCTCCCAGGTTCAGGTTACCGTTGGCGGCCAGCACCCCGGCGGCCAGCAGCAGGCTGTCCCCGGGCAGAAAAAAGCCAACCAGCAGCCCCGTTTCGGCAAAGATGATGGCCAGAATACCGAAGTACGAGGCGGAGAGGATCAGGGCGGTCAGATCGTGCATGGGGCACAGGCTACCCCGCGCCGCCGCGTGGGCGAGTCATCCGCCCGGATGAGGCGCGGTCATGCGGGTAAGCGGCTCAGCGGGCGCGCAGGGTGGCGGTGTTGCCGGCGGCGTCCGTGACAGCAATGTCGGCCCACACGCCGGTCGTTTCGGCGTAGAAATCCACGCTGTTGCCAGGGGTGATGTTCAGGCGGTTGCCGTCCACCAGAATCTGCGTCACGCGGTTGTTGTCGGTGGCGGTGCCCGAGACGCGCACCACGCCGCCGCTGCGCTCGAAGCGGGTGATCTTCAGGGTGGGTTTCACCGGGTCCACGCTGACCGGCAGGACCAGCGTGCCCTGGTTGCCGGCGGCGTCGCGGGCGGTGATGGTGTACTTGCCGGTGGGCGTGCTGAGCATCGTCTGAAACTCGAAGCGCGCGAGTTTGTCGCTGCCCGGCTGGATGGGAATCGGCTTGCCGTCCACGGCGATCTGCGTGACGCCCACGTTGTCCAGCACGTACCCCTGAATCAGGAAACTCTGCTTGCGGCTGGCGCTGCCGTCACTGGTGACGCTGATGTGCGGCGCGAAGGTGTCGGTCGTGCGGGAGCATCCCGGGAGCACGGCGGCCAGTGTCAGGAGCAGCGTGGACGCGGCGGCGCGGGAAAACGGACGGCAAACCATGCCGGAAGTATAGAGCACGGGTCCGGAAGCTCTCGCCTTCACAACCGGGCAGAGCGGGTGGAGCTTGCCGAGCAGCACGGACCGGAGCCGCAGCGGGCCAGGTTCCGGGCGTGGAGTGGGCAACCGGGATTTCTTCCGGATCGCTTGTGAACCCCTCGGCACTTCATGGCAGGAGCCTGCCTCCAGAGGGACGCCTGTATGGTCTTGGCTATTGCAGCCTCCCTCCCGCGGACCGGTTGCTGCCCCTGGACCGTGAGCGGGCATGACCGGGCGCTGCCAGGGGGCGTCTAGAATGCCGGGCGTGAGTTCGTCCGCTGCCCGTCCGTCTATTCGTCCGTCCGCCCGTGCCGGGTTCATTCCTGAAGGCACGCGCGACGTGCTGCCGCCCGAGTGGTCGCAGCGCGAGGCCCTGCGCGCGCGCCTGAGGACGTGCTTCAGCGCGTGGGGGTACCGGGGGGTAGAGGTCCCGGCGCTGGAGTTCGCCAGCGCGGACCATCCGCAGGACGCACTGGCCTTCAAACTGATCGATTCGGGCGGGGAGGTGCTGTCGCTGCGCAGCGAGTTCACGACGGCGGTTGGCCGGCTGGTGCGCTCGCGGTTCCCTCAGGGGCCGTTCCCGCTGCGCCTTCAGTACGGGGGGCGGCTGTGGCTGCGCGCCATGACCAGCGAACTGGGCCGCCTGCGTGAATTCAACCAGATGGGCGTGGAACTGATCGGCGTGCAGACCGCGCAGTCCGACGCGGAACTGCTGCACCTCGCGGCGGCGGCGCTGGAAACGGCGGGCGTGCAGGCGCAACTGGAAGTCGGATACCCGGGTTTCGTGGACGCCGTGCTGGAGGACGCGGGCCTGAGCGGCGAGGCGCGCGCCGCCGTGCACGACGCCATTGACCGCAAGAGCGGCCCGGACGTGGATCTGCTGGCCGCGCAGCATGGCCTGAGCGACACGGTGCGTGGCACGCTGCACGCCGTCACGGACCTGTACGGCGGCCCAGAGGTGCTAGACGCCGCGCAGGCGCTCGCGCCGGGCCTGCGGGCGCAGGAGGCGGTGGCGCACATGCGGCGGGTGGCGGCGCTGTACGGCGGGCCGCTGCTGTTCGACCTGGGCGTCAGCCGCCGCTACGGGTACTACACGGGCCTGACCTTCCGGGCGTACTCGGCGGGCCTGAACCAGCCGGTGCTGGGCGGCGGCCGCTACGACCTGCACGGCGGACTGCCCGGCGCGGGCTTCGCGGTGGGGCTGGAGCGGCTGATGCAGGCGCTCGCACCGGTCCTGCCGCCCGAACCGGAGGTGGTGCTGGCCCTGGATCTCGCCTCGGCGCGGGCGGCGCGGGCACAGGGATTGCACGCGGAACTCGCCTGGACGGACGACGCGGCCCAGCTGCGGGCCTTCAGCGCGGCGCGGGGCATTCGCCGTTGGGTAAGTGATTCGCCCTCTGGCCCGAGCTTCACCGACCTGAACAGCGCGCAGGTGACGCCATGACCCCGGCTCCCGTGCGCAGTCCCGACCACCTGACGCTGGCGCTGCCCAAGGGCCGCATCCTGGAGGACGCCATCGCGCTGCTTTCACAGGCGGGCCTGCCGCTCAGCATGCCGGAAAAATCCCGCGCGCTGCGCCACGAGTTCCCGGGCGTGACCATCCTCGAACTGCGCAACCAGGACGTACCGACCTACGTGGACCTGGGCGTGGCCGACGCCGGAATCGTGGGCAAGGACGTACTGACCGAGTCGGGCCGCACCGTGTACGAGCCGGTAGACCTGCGCTTTGCCGCGTGCCGCCTGTCCCTGATCCGCGAGGTCGGCGCGACCGGCGAGATCACCCGTGTAGGCACCAAGTACCCCCGCGCGGCCCGCGCGTACCTGCACTCGCGGTGCATCACGGCCGAGACCGTGAAACTCAGCGGGAACATCGAACTCGCCTGCCTGACCGGACTGGCCGACGCCGTCGTGGACCTGGTGCAGACCGGCGGCACCCTGAGCGCCAACAACCTTCAGGAAATCGAGGTGCTGTTCCACTCGACAGCGCGCCTGATCGTGAACCGCGCCGCCCTGAAAGTCCGCGCCGCGCGCCTGCGCCCCCTGATCGAGAACCTGCGCGCCCTCACCGCGCCCTAAGCCGCAGGGCGCAAGCACCAGGGAGTGATACGGACTGCGGTTGTTGGGTTCATAACCCTACCAACGCGCTGAGTTGCCAACGCCGGGCACGGAACCTGCTTCGCTCCCCCTCGCTCCGCTTGAACGGTCGTTGAACACCGTTCAAGCGGAATCCGTCTTACATCGCGCGGTTCAGGGCGGCCGCCATGCGGTCCAGGGCCTCGGTCAGCAGTGTGCGGCTGGTGGCGAAATTCAGGCGGATAAAGCCCTGGTACTGGGACTTGTGACTGTCGTGCGCGAAGACGGGGCCGTCGTGCACGGCGACCCTGGCCTCCTGTAACAGGAATGCCTGGATGTCGGCGGCGCGCGGGTGGGCGCGCAGGTCCAGCCACGCGAGGTACGTGGCCTGCGCCTCGTGGAATTTCACCCACGGCAGGTGCTGGCGCAGGTAGTCGCTCAGGAAGTCGCGGTTGCCGCGCAGGTACGCCACGGTGTCGGCCAGCCAGGGGCCGCCGTCACGCAGCGCGGCCTGCCACATGGTGATGCTCAGGGCGCTCTCGTGGCCCATCAGGCCCCCGGCGGCCCGGCGGACGCGGGACAGGAGCGCGGCGTTGTGGCTGACCATCACGCCGATGCCCAGCCCGGCGGTGTTGAAGGCCTTGCAGGGACCAGTCAGGGTGATGGTGCGGCTCTGCACGCGCGGGTCGGCGGCGAAACTCTCGAAGGCTTCGCCGTAGCGCAGGTCGGCGTGCAGTTCGTCGCTCATGACGAACAGGTCGCGGGCCAGCACCAGGTCGCGCAGTTTCCCCAGTTCCTGCGCGTTCCACACGCGCCCCGTGGGGTTGTGCGGGTGGCACAGCAGCAGCAGGCGCGACCCGCGTGAGGCGGCGTCCAGGGCGGACCAGTTGATCTCGTATCCGCTGTCGCCGTCCCGCAGGGGCACGCCGGACACGCGGCGGTCCTGATCGGTGATCGCCAGGTGGAAGGGGTGGTACACGGGCGTCATGGTGACCACGGGCTCGCCGGGAGTGCTCAGGGCGTGCACGGCGGCGTAGATGCCGGGCACCACGCCGGGCAGGAAGGTCATGTGCTCTGCGCCCAGACCGCTCAGGCCGTAGCGGGCCAGGGACTGGCTCAGCTGCGCTTGCAGGATGGGATCGCCCATGAGTTGCGGGTAGCCCAGGCTGCGGTCCAGGCGGGCGCGCAGGGCGTCCATGATGGGCGGCGCGATCCCGAAGTCCATGTCTGCGACCCACATGGGAATCACGTCCGGGTCGAAGGCCGTCCATTTCAGGGAGTCCGGGTGTCGCAGGGCGGCGGTGTCCAGCGTGTCGCGGTCAGCGGTGTGCAGCGTGTCGGCGGGCCTGGATCCAGCGTCGGTCATGTGCCCGAGCATACGCGGGCCGGGCGTGAGTTTGCGCCGGGCGGCGTTCATGCCCGGCCCGCGGCGTACACCCCGGCACGCGGCGTACACTCTGAGGAATGCTGGCAATCATGGGCGCGATGGATGAAGAGATCGAGTTGTTACTGGCGGACCTGCGGGACCGCGAGGACCTGACGTTCCCTGGCATGACTGTGCACCGGGGCGCGCTGGACGGCGTGCCGGTCCTGCTGACGCGCGGCGGTATCGGGAAGGTGAACGCCGCCATGACGACCACGTACCTGCTGACGCAGGGCGCGACCCGCGTGATCTTCACGGGCGTGGCGGGCGGCGTGCACCCGGAACTGCGGGTCGGTGACATCGTGGTCAGCACGGACTGCGTGCAGCACGACGTGGACGTGACCCCGCTGGGCTACGAGGTGGGGACGGTGCCGGGCGAGTTGCCCGCGTGGCCCGCCGATGACACGCTGCGCGCCGTGGCCCTGGAAGCGGCGCGGGACGTCGAGGGCGTGCGCGTCCTGGACGGCCGCGTGGCAAGCGGGGATCAGTTCATCGCGTCGCGCGAGGGCGTGCAGCGCCTCTGGACCCGCTTCGGCGCGGCCTGCGCCGAGATGGAGGGCGCGGCCGTCGCTCAGGTGTGCGCCAAGGCGGGCGTGCCGTTCGTGGTGATCCGCTCGGTCAGCGACACCGCCGACCACGACGCGACGGTGGATTACCGCGAGTTCATGCCGCTGGTCGCGCGTCACGCCAAGCAGGTCGTGCGCGGCATGCTCGCCCGCCTGAACGCGCCCGCCGTCTGAACGGGCCGGTGACCCCGCCACTCCCCTCGCCCCCACCCCCGTCGCCTACCTCCCCGGCCCCCGCGTCCCTGACCGCCCGCCTGAACGCCCCGGCCCGCTTCCTGCTGGGCCTGGGCGTCCTGATGGCCTTCGCAGCGCTGGGGCAGGCGCTGGTGGGCGCGCTGCACCTGCCGCTGCCGGGATCCGTGGTGGGCATGGCGCTGCTGTGGGCGGCGCTGGGGACCGGACTGGTGCGCCTGCACTGGATCGGGGACGCTGCCGACGGCCTGCTGGGCATTCTGGGCCTGCTGTTCGTGCCGACCACCGTGGGGTTCCTGCAATTCCTGGGGGCCGGGGCCGCGTGGGGCGTGTGGCTGCTGATCATGACAGCCGGGCTGCTGCTGGGCGCCGGGGCGGCCGGACTGCTCGCCTCGCGCCTGCTGCGGCCGGAAGGCAGCCCGGATCACCCGGAGGGGCGGCCGTGATCTGGCTGACCGTCACGCTCCTGGCCTTCGCGGGCGGCGTGCTGGCGCAACTGCGGGTGCGCTCCCCGCTGGCGAACCCCACCCTGATCGGCACGTTGATCGTCGCCGCGCTGCTGCTGCTCACGCGCGCGTCCTACGGCACGTACCTGCGGGACGTGCAGCCCCTGACCACCCTGCTCGCCCCGGCGGTCGTGGCGCTGGCCGTGCCGCTGTACCGCCTGCGCGCCCTGCTGGCCCGGCAGTGGCGCGCCCTGCTGCTGGGCGGCCTGAGCGGCACAGTGATCGCCGTGGCCGCCGACGCCGGACTGGCCCAGGTGCTGCGCGTGAGCCCCGAGGCCGCGCGCGCCCTGTTGACCGCGCCCGCCACCAGCCCCGTCGCGCTGCAACTCGCGCCGTTCACGCACGCGCCGCCCGCCCTGGCCGCCACCCTGGCCGTCCTGTCCGGATTGATCGGCGCGCTGATCCTGCCGCCCGCCCTGAGCGCCCTGGGGGTCACGCATCCGCTGGCGCGTGGCATCGCCATCGGGGCCGTCGCGCACGGTGTCGGCACCGCCCGCGCCCGCGAGGAAGGCGAGCTCACGGGGGCCGCGAGTTCCATCGGCATGGGACTGGCTGCGCTGAGCGTCACGCTGCTGGTCGCGCTGCTGGCGTGAAGGGGCGCGGAAGGTCGGTCGTGGAAACCGGGCCCCGCCTCCCTTGACCTCGGGCCGCGCAGCCGGGATGCTGGGCGGCATGGCGCGCACAGTAAACCCCATTCAGGACCGGGCGCGGCGCGCGGCGCTGGAGAAAGCCGCTTACCTGGCGATCTACGAGCGGGGGTACGCGGGTGTGACGCTGGCGGACATCGCGGCGCACGCGGGCGTGAGCCGGGGCACGCTGGTGTATCACTTCGGCAGCCGGGCGGGGCTGCTGGCGGCGGTCATGCGGCGCTTCTCGCGGACGATTGCGGTGGCGACGCGGCGCGCGGTGCGGCAGGCCGGGTCCCCGGACGGGAAGCTGCGCGCGTACGTGGACAACCAGTTTTACGGTCTGGAGAACACCCGGAGGTTCCACACCGTGTCCCTGGATTTCCTGGCGGCGGCCACGCGCGACCCGGCCCTCATGTCGGTGCAGCGGGCGTTCCTGGCGGATTCGCTGGCAGTGGATCTGGAACTGGCGCGGCTGGCCGGCGAGTCGGGCGCCGCCGGGCGGGCGCGGCTGCTGCGGGCGCTCGTCGAGGGCCTCAGCGTGCGTTTTCTGGCGGACCCCGAACCGAACCTGGGCGCGTACCGCGAGGACTGCCTGAGCGGCCTGCGGGCGGTACTGGGGTGGGAGGCGGGGGGGTAGAGAGACGGGGGGGGTTGGGGTCAGGGGTGACCGGGCAGGGCGTCCAGCGCCGCCCGGAGTTGCCGCGCCCCTTCGAGCAGGCGGGGACCGGGGCGGCCCAGGCCACTCTCGTGAATGGCGACGACAGGCACGCCCAGGCCGCGCGCCTCGATCACGTCCGGGCGGAGTTTCTTTGCGCCGCACCAGGAGCACACGATCAGATCCGGGCGGGCGGCGCGCACCTCATCCAGGGTCAAAGGCGTGCTGCGGCCCGCGCGGTCGGCCAGGGCGTTCACGGCGCCCAGGCCGTCCAGTAGGTCCGTGACCCAGGAATCGCGGGTGGCGGCAATGATGGGCCGGGGCCACCACTCGACCAGCACCCGTGGCGGGCGCTCGTAGGCGCGGTGCAGGGCGCTCAGGTCGCGTTCCAGAGCGTCGGCGACCCCCTGGGCGCGCTCGGGCATGCCGGTGGCCGCCCCGACCACCCGGATGTCGTGCAGGACGCCGGGCACGCTGATGGGGTCGAGGATCAGGGTGGGCAACCCGGCCGCCTGCACGGCGTCTACCACGTGCTCCATGCCAGGCACGCTGAGGCTCGCCAGGACCAGGTCCGGCCGGGCGGCGATCAGGGCGTCCACATCGATGTTCAGGTCCGGGCCGAGGCGCGCGGCGTGCTCCAGGCCGGGGCCGTCGCTGTGGCTGTCCACGGCGACCAGTTGCCGGGTCACGCCCAGGGCGTGCAGGATGTCGGTGTTGCTGCACGTCAGGCTGGCAAGGCGCAGGGGGGGCATGAGGGCAGTGTAATGCGTGGCCTGCCGCTGGGCGCGCGGGGTGCGTGCTGGGCGGTCAAACGCCCCCTGACCGTATGGTAAGCTCAGCGGTATGAAGAACACGTTCGCCGTCTCCATGACGCTGCTGCTGGCCCTGACGCTGGGCGGCTCGTTCGCCGCGTACACCACCGCCACCAGGCCTCACCATGAGGAGTCGCACTCGAAAGGCGCGGCGGTCCCCAGTGAAGAGGCACCCAGCGCGACCAGCTCGGCCACAGGCGCGGCCGGTTCCGCCGGGGCGCAGGGCGACGCGGTCGCCGCGAACGAGGGCGGCACGCAGGGCGGCGAGAACGGCGCGGTGGCCGCGGGCGGCGCACTGAGCACCCCGGAGACCCCCTCAGCCAGCACGGAGGGCACGCAGGCCGACTCGACGCCCAGCACGCAGGGCGCGACCGGTCAGGAGCCCGCCGAGACGGCCGCCGCCGCCGAGCCGCAGGGCGACGCCACGGCCGGTGGGAAAACCTACGCGGTCAGCTGCGCCGGCTGCCACGGCGCCAACGGTGAGGGGCAGATCGGCCCGAGCCTCGTGACGGCCGACGGTCCCAACGGCTGGACGCTGGCGCAGTTCACGACCACCCTGCGCGAAGGCAAGACCCCGGAGCGTGAACTGGGCGCCGTTATGCCGCGCTTCGACGAGAAGCAGCTGACCGATTCGGACATCGCGAACCTACAGGCGTTTATCAAGACCCTGAACTAAGTACGTTGAAGCTGACATTGCGAGATTCCGGGAAAGCACCGGAATCTCTCCATTCCCTCTCCAACGTACTTTCTTCTGCTACGCGCTCCGCGCGGTTTATCTACAAGATAAACGCAGTGTACTTAAACCTAGGCGCGCAGCGGACCTTCACGCAGGAGCGGCGGAGGTCCGTTTCGCATGTCGGGCGACCCAGGGCTGGGCCTCCTGCCGCCGGGGGCTTTGGGTATGCTGGGGCGCATGACGGGTCGGCTGCTGTCTTCCTCTCCCCTGCCCGAGCGGCTCGGGCCTGCGCTGAGCGGCTGGTCGGTGCAGGCAGCCTGCCCCGAGCGGCTGGTGGGCGCGGCGGGGCTGCTGCTCCCGCACGACGGGTTGCCGGTCGCGGACGTGCGGGCGTACCCGCAGCGCTGGGAGACACTGACGCTGCTGACGGCCGCGCTGCGGCGGGGT
>NZ_JAGLBB010000047.1 GCF_018260555.1 Deinococcus sp.
CATTTGAAAGCAGCTTCTTAGCAATTTATAGGGCTGAATTCAGATTCTGAGCAATTTACCCTGCTGAGCAGTTACCGCTGCAGTTCTGAATCAATCCGAGCGGACGCGCGGAGGAAGGGCAGACGCCCCTTCGCGGTATGGAGCCGCAGGCGGCGCTTTCCCGACTGTGGTGGAATGGAGCGCTGTCCGTCTGAGAGCGTCACTCTGGAGAACTGCTCTAAGCTGACCGGCATGAGTTCTGCCGAGTCCACCCCCGAGAGTGCCCTGCAACTCAGTTTGCAGCGGATGGCTGCGCCCGACGCTGCGTTGATTCGCGGCATGCTGAACCGCCGCACCACCAACGGCCCGTTTCGCCCGGACCCGGTCAGCCGCGAGCACCAGCATGTGCTGATGCGCGCCGCGCAGGCCGCGCCCAGCCACTTCAACTCTCAGCCGTGGCGGTTCGTGCTGATCGAGAACCCGCAGACCATCGCCCGCATCGCGCAGATCAGCGGAGAGAGCATGACGGAACTGATCGAGGCCGGGGTGTTCTTCGAACGTTACCGCCGGTACTTCCGGTTCAGCGAGACCGAGATGAACGAGCGGCGCGACGGCATTCACATCGATCACCTACCTGGCCCGCTGCGGCCCTTCACGCGCCAGATTTTCAGTGACGCGGGCCTGAAACTCATGCGGCAACTCGGCGTGCCGAAAAAACTCGGTGAGGACAACCGCCGCCTGGTGGCCGGCAGCCCGCTTCTACTGGCCGCACTGCTGGACAAAGAGGAGTACCGCCCCGGTGAACTCAGTGGCTTTTACAGCGTCTTTGGACTGGGCGCCGCCGTCGAGAACATCTGGAACGCCGTGGGCGCACTCGGCATGGGCATTCAGTTTGTCAGTACGCCCATGGAGATTCTCCGGCAATGGCAGGCGATTGAGGAGCTGCTGCGCGTACCGCCGCACCTGGAACTGATGGCCGTGTACCGCCTGGGGTACCTGCCGCCCGGTGAAGAGCGGCCCAGCATCGACTGGAGCAGCCGCCACCGCAAGCGCCTGTCGCAGTACGTGTCCCGCGACACCTGCGACGTGCCCGAGGCCGACAGCGCCGGGCAGGACCCGGCAGGAGCGACCACCCCCTAACGCCCCTTCACGTTCCCTTATCGCAACTGCCACACGGCGGGCGGGTACGCGGCGCAGAATGCCTCCCTGGAGGGCATCACCATGACTGAACCCACACCCAACGCCGCGCAGAGCGGCCCCTTCAGGATCGGCGGGGACCTGAGCGTCAACCGCCTGGGCTTCGGCGCCATGCGCGTCACGGGCGACGGCATCTGGGGCGACCCGACCGACCGCGAGGGCGCGCTGGCCACCCTGCGCCGCCTGCCGGAACTCGGCGTGAACCTTATCGACACCGCCGACAGTTACGGCCCGGCCGTCAGTGAGGAACTGATCCGCGAGGCCCTGCACCCCTACGACCGCGTGATCGTCGCCACGAAGGGTGGCCTGACCCGTACCGGCCCGAATGTCTGGCTGCCCGTGGGCCGTCCCGAGTACCTCAAGCAGCAGGCGCATCTGTCCCGACGCCGCCTGGGCGTGGATGTCATTGATCTGTGGCAACTGCACCGCATCGACCCGAAAGTTCCCCGCGACGAGCAGTTCGGCGCGATCAGGGAACTGATGGACGAGGGCGTCATCCGGCACGCCGGGCTGTCCGAGGTGAGTGTCGAGGAGATCGAGGCGGCCCGCCGCGTATTCCCCGTGGCTACCGTGCAGAACCTGTACAACCTCGTGAACCGCAAGAGCGAGGACGTACTGGACTACTGTGAGCGCGAGTACATCGGGTTCATGCCGTGGTTCCCGCTGGCCGCCGGGAATCTCGCCCGAAGCGGCAGCGTACTGGCCGATGTGGCCGCGCGCCTGAACGCCAGCCCCTCGCAGGTGGCCCTGGCCTGGGTGCTGCGCCGCAGCCCCGTCATGCTGCCCATTCCTGGCACCGGCAAGGTCGCGCACCTCGAAGAAAACGTGGCGGCCGCCGCCCTGACCCTGACTGACGAGGACTTCCGTGCCCTCGACGAGGTCGGTCGGCAGGAA
Source organism: Deinococcus sp. (assembly GCF_018260555.1). Taxonomy (GTDB): domain Bacteria; phylum Deinococcota; class Deinococci; order Deinococcales; family Deinococcaceae; genus Deinococcus. Next base: position 2,071 of record NZ_JAGLBB010000047.1, read on the forward strand.
TGGGCCAGTCAGACGAAGGCCGGTTGAACGGGCGAGACGAACTGTCTCACTGAGCACAGCGATCAGGAGATATTCCGACGGTCGAGGACGGAGTGGGTAATCCAGTGCTCTCGCGGATTGTCGCAGGCACACACGGCGGTCCCTAGAGGTCAGGGATATGCCAGATGGGTGGCCCGGCACGTTCACGAGGGCTTCCGGAAGGGCACAATGCCCACATGTCCGCTCCTGCCCTCCCGGCCCTCCGCTCCCTGGTGACCGGCACGCCACCCCACCTCACCCCGCAGTCGGCGGTGCAGGCGGCGGCCCACACGTTGTTTCCGCGTATGGCGGCCCGGCCCTCGCTGCTGGATGTGTTCGGAAACGCGCAGATTGAAACGCGGGCGCTGGCGCGGCCCCTGGAGTGGTACCTCAGCCCGCGTGGATTCGCGGAGAAGAACGCCGTGTTCATCGAGGAAGCCCGGACCCTGACCCGCCGCCTGGCCGCGCAGGCACTCGCCGAGGCGCACGTGGACCCGCAGGACGTGGACGCCGTGATCGTCGTGAACACCAGTGGCCTGAGCACCCCCAGCCTGGACGCCGACCTGATCGGCGCACTCGGCCTGAACCGCCACGCCGCCCGGGTGCCCGTCTGGGGCCTGGGTTGCGCGGGCGGCGCCGCCGGACTGGCCCGCGCGGCCGACCTGATCCGCGCGGGCTTCCGGCGGGTGCTGTTCGTGGCGGTGGAACTGTGCAGCCTGACGCTGGTGCGCGGCGACGAGTCCAGCAGCAACTTCGTGGGCACTGCCCTGTTCGCCGATGGTGGCGCGGCCCTGGTGCTGACCGCGCCGGACGTGCCCGGCCCGCCCGCGCTGGCGCACCTGCACGGCGCGTACTCCACCCTGATCGAGGGAAGCGAGGACATCATGGGCTGGGACGTGGTAGACGACGGCCTGAAAGTCCGGTTCAGCCGTGACATTCCCGCCCTGGTGCGCGGCATGATGCGGGGCAACGTCAAAGAAGCCCTGGCCGCGCACGGCTGGCCGCGTGAGGATGTGGGAACGTTCGTGGTGCATCCGGGCGGCGTGAAAGTCCTGGCCGCGTACGAGGAAGCGCTCTCCCTGCCTGACGGGGCGCTCGACAGCAGCCGCCGCGTTCTGCGGCAGTACGGCAACATGAGCAGCGTCACCGTGCTGTTCGTGCTGGCCGAAGCCCTGCGCGCCGCACCACGGGGCCGCGCCCTGCTGAGTGCCATGGGCCCCGGCTTTAGCGCCGAACACGTCCTGCTGACCTTCCCCGGATAACGCACAGAGGCCCGAGCCACTCATACGGATTCCGATTGATTCGGCGCACTTCCGAATCAATCCGAGCGGATGCGAGTGGGAACAGCATACGCCCCTGCGCGGTATGCAGCCGCAGGCGGCGCTTTTCCGACTGTGGTGGAATGGAGCGGAAACCGTATCACACAGAAGGGAGGCCGGATCGTGTTGATCCGGCCCCCTGTGATACAGACTCCGATTGAAGGGGCTGCAAAGAGCGTTCAATCCGAGCGGCGCGAGTGAAACCCGTATGAGCGTTCGCTTCAGCTGCCCTCGTTGCCGTCCACAGTCTTATCGGGTTGCGTGGTGGCGCCGCTGGCGGGCAGGCCGTCCTTCATGCCGCCATAGGTGCTGGGGTTGGCATCCTGGCCGGTGTCAGCGGCGGTGCGCGGGTCAGTGGTGCTGCTCGTCTGCTGCGCGATAGACGCGTCCGCTCCGGCGTCCGCGTTGGCGTCGCTGACGCCTGTGTACTGACCCTCGGTGATGGCGTCACCGGGGTTCTTGGGGGTGCCGGTATTCCACTGCGACGCGTCATTGATGGTGTCCTGCGAGACGTTCGCGTGCGCCTGACCGTTCGGTTTGCCTTCTCCCATGGTGTGCCTCCTGCCCCGCCCGAGCGGAGCGACTGAACTGAAAGTGTTACCGCCCAGCCTAGGCCCCTTCGGGTCACTGCTGGGTAGACGCCGCGTTCACCTCTCCTTGTGACCGGCCCCTCAGCGTTGGGACGCGGGGGGCGCCCAACCGGTCAGAGGTTTGCACCTCCTGTGTCCTGGTCGCCCTCCTGCTGGTGGCCTTCCTATTCACGGCCGAAGGTGGCGTTCAGCCCGCTGGACAGTTGCTCGCGTTCCGTGTCCGTCAGGCGGGCGTTCGGGTGCAGGGGCATGTAGGTGGGTTCCGGCATGTTGCCCTCGCCGACCTCCTGCCCGGCGCGCCCGGCATCTTCACCGAAGCCCGGCACGTTGATGTCGAACCGGCTGCGGCCCTCGTCCACGTGCCGCTGCACCAGCCAGGACACCGGGGCCACGTGGCTGTACCAGGGCCACACAGTCGCGTGGCTGTGGCAGTCGGCGCAGGCGCGAGTGAACAGCGCCTCGGTCTGCGGGCTGTCCCAGTTGGGCGTGGCCTGCTCGGGCGGGTTGCTGTGCGCCCGGCCGTACGGGACCAGCTGAATCAGGACGAACAGGGCCAGCAGGCCCAGGAGCAAGCGGGGCAGCAGGGAGCGGCGGGCGGGGTTGAGTCTCATGGCATCCTCCGGTAAATGTGCCCCAGCCTGCGCGTTGCGGGGCGGGTGCGGGCGCTAAGGGTCTGTGAGGTGCGCCCCGGCCTCGGGTTCATAGGGAGTGACCCATCACGCCCTGCCTCCTGCTGCTCCGCTTACAGCCGGTGGCTCAGCAGGCGCAGGCCCATGAACACCACGAACACCGTGCCGCCCTCGTGGGCGATGACGCCCAGTGGCAGCGGCACCTTGCCCGCCACGGCCAGCGGCGCGACGATCAGGATCACGCTGAACGCGAACACCAGATTGGAGATCACGGTGCGCCGTGCGTCCCGGGCCAGCCTTACGGCCCCGGCGAGTCGGCCCAGGTCGCTGCGCATCAGGACCATGTCGGCGCTCTCGATGGCGACATCGGTGCCCGACGCGACCGCGATGCCCAAGTCCGCTCGGGCCAGGGCGGGCGCGTCGTTTACGCCGTCCCCGACCATGGCGACGCGGCCCGCGCCCGGCTGCGCGCCCAGTTCCCCGATGATGCGCAGTTTGTCCTCGGGTAGCAGTTCGGCGCGGTACTCGTTCAGGCCCAGTTCGGCGGCCACGGTCTGCGCGACCTCCTGGCGGTCTCCGGTCAGCATGACGGGGTGCGTGATGCCGCTGGCACGCAGCTCCGTCAGGGCCTGCGCAATGCCGGGTCGCAGGGCGTCGGCCACGCCCATCACGCCCAGTACCTGCGGGCCGCGCCCGACGATCACGCTGCTGCTGCCCTGGTTGCCCAGTTGCGTGAGCGCGGCGTGCTGCGCGGCGTTCAGGGCCGCGCCGTTGCGCCCCGCGAGTCGGGTATTTCCGGCCCACACGACCGCGCCGTCCGCGCCGCGCGCCTCTATGCCGTGACCTGGAATGGCCTGCGCGTTCTGCACGTCTTCGGGGGTCACGCCGCGCTCTCGGGCGGCCGTCACGACGGCCTGCGCGATGGGGTGCTCGCTGTGCGCTTCCAGTCCGGCAGCCAGGGCCAGCGCGGCCCCCTGGTCGTCGGCCAGAAGGTGCGTGAGGGTCATTTTCGCCTGGGTGAGCGTGCCGGTCTTGTCGAAGGCGACGGTGCGCACGTCGGCCAGGGCGTCCAGAGCGGCGCTGCTCTTGAACAGCACGCCCGCACGCGCGGCGGCGGCCATGGCCGAGAGCATCACGGCCGGGGTGCTGATCACGACCGCGCAGGGCGACGCGACCACCATGAAGGTCATGGCGCGGTACCACGCGGTGTCCAGGCTCAGGCCGAAGCCGTAGCGCAGCAGGGCGTACACGGCCGGGACGGCCAGCAGGACCGTCAGGGCGTAGGGGCTCTCCCAGCGCTCGGTAAGGCTCTCGGTGCGGCTCTTCTGCGTCTGCGCCTGTTCCATCAGGCCCACCAGACGCGCCAGGGTGCTCTCGCCAGCCGGGCGCAGAACCTCGGCCTGCACGCTGCCGTTCAGGTTCACGGTGCCCGAGGCGAGTTGCGCGCCCGGCGCCTTGTCCACGGGGACGCTCTCGCCCGTGATGGGGCTTTCGTCCACGCTGGTCTGGCCCTGCACGACCCTGGCGTCGGCGGCGACGCGCTCGCCGGGCCGCACGACCAGAATGTCCCCGATGCGGATGTCGCCCAGTTCGCACCATTTCTCCTGCCCGCCGCGCAGCACGGTCGCGCCCTCGGGATTCAGGTTCATGAGGGCCTGAATGGCGCTGGACGTGCGGCCCATCGCCCAGTCCTGCAAGGTGTTACTCAGCGAGAACAAAAAGAGGAGGATCGCGCCGTCCGCGGCCTGCCCGATGCTGGCCGCGCCCAGGGCGGCGAGGACCATCAGCAGGTCCACGTCCAGTTTGCGTTCCACAAACAGGCTGTGCAGGGCCTCACGGCCGGCGGGAATACCGCCTGCCAGGAACGCCAGAACGTACCCGGCCCACATGATGGCCGGGACGTGCAGCAGGAATTCCCCGGCCGCGCCGGTCAACAGGCCGACCAGCGTCAGGGCGGTCAGGGTCACGGCGAGGCGCAGTTCAGGTGCCAGGGTAAAGCGCGGTGCGGGGCGCTGGGGGGCGGTGTTCAGGGTCTGGGTGGTCACGGCGGGGCCTCCGGGGAATAGGGGAGAGAATGGCAACACGAGAATCTTAACAGGAATGATTCTCAATAAGCGATATTCTATCCCGCCGCCGCCCACAACTCAACGCAGAACACCGACCGGAATGCTCGGGTATCCGACGGGTTTCGCGGTATGGAGCCGCAGGCGGTGTCCTCCCGACTGTGGTGGAATGGAGCGGAATCCGTATCCTGTTCCTACTCGCGTCCGCTCGGACTGATTCAGAACTGCACTGAATCAATCGGAATCCGTATCGCCCCCACGCGCCCGCTCTCTCCACGCCCGCCCCCCGCGTACCCACCACAGCCGCCCGCCATGTTCCGTTCCGGCCAGCCCGGCCCGCACGCCCGCCCGCACAACAGAACAGCGGCTGAACCCGCCCACCCATGCGGCGCGCGGCGCAGGGACCAAGCGATTACCGGATTTCGGCGGCCAGGTTCAGCGCGGCCTTCTTCAGGGTGACGGCCCCGGCCCCGACGGCCAGAACTTCCCCCGTGTGGCCGTCGACCACTCGCGCAACGGCGCGTACGGCCCCGCCGCCGTCGGGTTCCACGACCAGTTCCAGCCGCTGGCCGGGTCCCAGGTTCTGCGCGGCGTGGTTCAGGACCCAGTCGGCCCAGTTGATCTTCTCGGGTTGCGGGGCGTTGGCCCTGGCTTCCTGCTTCTCGCGGTACGCCTGGGTTTTCTGGTCCACGTGCGTGCGGATCACCTCGAAGCGTTCCGGGGTGCTCAGGGACGCCATGGAGACCTCGTCGCCGCTGTCCGGGTGGTGCACGGTGGCGTCCTCGTTCAGTTTCTTCACGACGCTGGCCATGATGCGGACCTCGGCGGCGTCCGGCACTTCCCACGGCAGGTCACTGTCTGCCCCTTCCGCCTGTGCCGCGGCGGGCGCGGCCTGCTCGACCAGCCGGGCGACCACGCGCTGCTGCTCGGGTTCGAGGTCCGTGACGATCTTCGCGGCGGCCCGGAAGGCGCGGGCCTGCGCCTCGTTCTTCGGCTGGATGCCCAGCGGTTCCAGAACCCTGGCCACGTCCGCCGCGTCGATCAGGCGGCCGGCCTGCGGGGCCGTGAATCCCCAGCGGTCTTGCAGGTACGCCTCGAAGGACTCGTGCGTGGCGAGGAAAAACTCGTTGTCGCGGATTTCGGCCAGGGCCTGCCCGGTGCGGCGGAAATCACGCAGGCCGTCGCGGACGGTCTGTTCCAGCGAGCTCAGGCGGGCGCGCTGGTGCGGCTGGAGTTGGGTGGTCGGTCGGGTGTCGCTCATGCAGGGGAACCTCGCTGGGGGGAGAATGCCCGTGAACGATACCAGAGCCGTCTGCTCGGCAGGCGACGCCCCGAACAAGCTGTTGTCCCCATGGGGGTAACGGATGCGGGGCGGCGCGTGCCTGCCCCGGTAACGACCACTCAGACACCCTTCCCGTATGATGAAAGCACCGCCCGGAAACGGGCAAGGAGGAACTCACATGGCGATGAACCTGTTCGGCGCGCGCGATACGCTCACCACACAAAGCGGCCAGAAGCTCTACTACTACAACCTCAACAAACTCCAGGAACAGGGCTTTGATATCAGCAAACTCCCGGTCAGCATCAAGGTGCTGCTCGAAAGCGTGCTGCGCGAAGCCAACGACTACGACGTTCGCCGTGAAGATGTCGCGACCGTCGCCGGGTGGAAACCCGTCAACGAGGAAGTCGAGATTCCCTTCAAGCCCGCCCGCGTGATCCTCCAGGACTTCACGGGCGTTCCCGCCGTCGTCGACCTGGCTGCCATGCGCAGCGCCATGGTTGCCCTGGGCGGCGACCCCAGCAAGATCAACCCCCTGATCCCCGTGGACCTCGTCATTGACCACAGCGTGCAGGTGGACGAGTTCGGCACCGACTTCGCGCTTGCGAACAACATGGCCCTCGAATTCGAACGCAACCGCGAACGCTACGAGTTCCTGCGCTGGGGCCAGCAGGCCTTCGACAACTTCGGCGTCGTGCCTCCCGCCTCGGGGATCGTGCACCAGGTCAACCTGGAGTACCTCGCCAAGGGCGTTCAGAGCCGCCCCGAGGATGATGGCGTCGTCGTGTACCCCGACAGCCTCGTCGGCACCGACAGCCACACGACCATGATCAACGGCCTGGGCATCGTCGGCTGGGGCGTCGGCGGCATCGAGGCCGAAGCGGTCATGCTCGGCCAGCCCATCTACATGCTGATGCCCGAAGTGATCGGCTTCAAGATCACGGGCGCCATGCCCGAAGGTGCGACCGCCACCGACCTTGCGCTGCGCGTCACCGAGATGCTGCGTGCCAAAGGCGTGGTCGGGAAGTTCGTCGAGTTCTACGGCGCGGGCCTCAGCAACATGACCCTGCCCGACCGCGCCACCATCGCCAACATGGCCCCCGAGTACGGCGCCACCATGGGCTTTTTCCCCGTGGATGACGAAGCCCTGCGCTACCTGCGCCGCACCGGCCGCCTGGACACCGAGATCGAACTCGTCGAGGCGTACTACAAGGCCCAGGGCATGTACCGCACCGACGCAACGCCCGACCCGGTCTTCACCGACACCATCGAACTCGACCTGGGCACCATCGTCCCCAGCCTCGCCGGGCCCAAACGCCCCCAGGACCGCGTAAACCTGACCGACATGCACAGCGTGTTCAGCGAGGCCCTCACCGCGCCCGTCAAGGCGCGCGGCTTTGAACTGCCCGGAACCAAGCTGGATGCCCAGGGCACCATCACCGGCACCGACCTCAAGATCGGGCACGGCGCCGTGACGCTCGCCAGCATCACCAGCTGCACCAACACCAGCAACCCCAGCGTCCTGATCGCCGCCGGACTGGTCGCCAAGAAAGCCGTCGAACTGGGCCTGGACAGCAAACCCTGGGTCAAGACCAGTCTCGCCCCCGGCTCCAGGGTCGTGACCGAGTACCTCGAAGCCGCCGGACTCCAGACGTACCTCGACCAGATCGGCTTTAACACCGTCGGGTACGGCTGCATGACCTGCATCGGCAACAGCGGCCCGCTGCCGGAACCCACCGTGGACGCCATCAACGAAGCCGACCTCGTGGTCGCCAGCGTCCTGAGCGGCAACCGCAACTTCGAGGGCCGCGTCAACCCGCACATCAAGGCCAACTACCTTGCCAGCCCGCCCCTGGTCGTCGCGTACGCCCTGGCCGGCACGGTCGTCAACGACATCGTCAACGACCCCATCGGGACCGGCAAGGACGGCCAGAGCGTCTACCTGCGCGACATCTGGCCCACCGCCGCTGAGATCCAGACCGTCATGGACAGCGCCATCAACGCCGACATGTTCCGCAAGGTCTACGACGGCATCGAGAAGAGCAACCAGGACTGGAACGCCATCCCCGTCGCCGAAGGCGCGCTGTACGACTGGAAGGAAGACAGCACCTACATCCAGAACCCCCCCTTCTTCGACAACCTCGCCGGTGGCCCCAGCGACATCGTCAGCATCGAAGGCGCCCGCGCGCTCGTGAAAGTCGGCGACTCCGTCACCACCGACCACATCAGCCCCGCCGGGAGCTTCAAGAGCGACACGCCCGCCGGGAAGTTCCTCACCGAACGCGGCATCCTCCCTAAAGACTTCAACTCCTACGGCAGCCGCCGCGGTAACGACCGCATCATGACGCGCGGCACGTTCGCCAACATCCGCCTCAAGAACCAGCTCGCCCCCGGCACCGAAGGCGGCTTCACCACCGACTACACCACCGGACAGGTCAGCTCCATCTACGACGCTTCCCAGAACTACAAGGCCAGCAACATCCCCCTCGTCATCTTCGCCGGCAAAGACTACGGCATGGGCAGCAGCCGCGACTGGGCCGCCAAAGGCACCTTCTTGCTCGGCGTGAAAGCCGTCATCGCCGAAAGCTTCGAGCGCATTCACCGCTCCAACCTCGTCGGCATGGGCGTCCTGCCCCTCCAGTACAAGAACGGCGACACCGCCGACAGTCTTGGCATCACCGGTGAAGAAACCTTCGACGTGATCCTCCCCAGCGACCTCAAACCCCGCCAGGACGTCAACATGAAGATCACCGCCAAGGACGGCAGCAGCCGCACCATCACCCTCCAGTGCCGCATCGACACCCCCGTCGAAATCGACTACTACAAGAACGGCGGCATCCTCCAGACCGTGCTGCGCGGCATTCTCGCCAAGGACAACGAAGTCAGAGCCTAAGCCTGACCTTCTGACGTGAACGAGCCCCGCCCGGGAAACTGGGCGGGGCTCGTTCAGTGCTGTGATCTGGAAGAACAATCAGTGCCCCCCGAACAAGGCGCACCGCTCCAGGACGTAAGGGATTCGAACCCTTGAGCCCTTGACGGACTGGATGTCCTCCACCACTGACCCTGTGTTCGCGCCGCCAGTGGGTTCACAGGGACATCCACCTTCAACCGCTCAGTCAACGCCCATCACCATCATGCCAGACGAGGACGACCACCGTTTCCAAACCTGCGGCTGTGTGGGGCTCGGGGGGTGGGTTGGGCCGCGACGCTGCGTACACCCCTCCGCCCCTTCGGGGCACCTCGGCTCTGCGAGTCCCATTAAGTACACTGCGTTTATCTTGTCGATAAACCGCGCGGAGCGCGGAGCAGAAGAACGTACGTTGGAGCGGGAATGGAGAGGTTCCGGCGCTTTTCCGGCAGGGCGCCATGTGAGCTTCAACGTACTTAAAAGGGAGGCAGGAAGGATCAGGCTTCGGTCGGCCGCGCTATGGTGTGTGGATATGGGTCGTAAGGATCGGGAGCAGGCGAGCTGGGTTGAAGACACGCGCACGGAACCGCTGGACGTGTGCGTGCTGTGCCGGCGTGAGGGGGACATGACGGATCATCACCTGGTGCCCAAGTCGCAGGGGCGGCGCCAGGGCGTGAAACTGGGGGAGATTCCCACCGTGAAGATGTGTGCCGCCTGCCAGGGCTTCCTGAGTAAGACGTTCAGTAACGCGCAGCTCGCGAACGAGTTGAACACCGTGGAGGCGATTCTGGCGCGGGACGAGGTGCAGAAGTTCGTGAAGTGGGTGCAGAAGCAACCGCTGACGAAGGGCGTGCGCGTTCATTGACCGGTGGCCGTTCAGGTTCACGTCGGCGCGGGGGTTGATACGGTGGGGTCTGCCTGTGTGCCTTGCTGGGTGGTGTGAGTGCCTCGCTGCTGCTGTCGGCGTGCGGCAGTGGATGCGGCGGAACAATCACATACACCGCATACGGACTCCGATTGAATGGGCGGCAAAGACCGTTCAATCCGAGCGGAGCGAGTAGGAGTCGAAGCGGGTTCCGGACGTGGAGTTAAGTACACTGCGTTTATCTTGTAGATAAACCGCGCGGAGCGCGGAGCAGAAGAAAGTACGTTGGAGCGGGAATGGAGAGGTTCCGGTGCTTTCCCGGCAGGGCGCAATGTGAGCTTCAAGGTACTTAACAGATCGGTGGTGTTCCGATATGTTAACGAAATAAACGGAATCCGTCTCATACGGACTGCGGTTGATTCGGTTCCGATGGAGTTCGAGCGGTTGCGAGGAGGAACAGCAGACGGGTTTCGCGGAATGGAGCGGCAGTCCGTATGATCCTTGCTCCTGGGTGCAGGTACACCCTGCGCGCAGCAACGAGTTGAACCCTCAACGGCGCCGCCGGGCAACCCCTGCTGGACGCAAATGCTGCCGTCCGCGCCGCCAACCGCTGACAGCAGAAAGGGACGCGCTGCGAACAGTGCAGCGTGCCCCTCGAAGCATCAGCTGAATTTACTGACTGAGCTGGCCGATGATGGCGAACATTGGCAGGAACATCCCGGCCACGATGGTGCCCACGATGCCGCCCAGGAACACGATCATGAGCGGCTCGATGGCGGCCGTCATGCTGTCTACCGCTTCATCGACCTCGCGGTCGTAGAAGTCCCCGACCTTGCCGAGCATGTTGTCCAGCGATCCGGTTTCCTCACCGATAGAGATCATGCTGACCACCATGGGCGGGAAGACCTTGCTGGTCGCGAGGCTGGAACTCATCTGCTCACCGACCATCACGACGTTCTTGGCGTTCTCGATGCTCTCCTCGACGACGGCGTTGTTGGCGGTCCCCTTGGTGATTTCGAGGCTCTCGATGATGTTCACGCCGCTGCTGATCAGCAACCCGAACGTACGGGCGAACGAGGCGATAGCGCTTTTCTGCACCAGGTTGCCGAAGACGGGCATCTTGAGCTTGATGTCGTCGATGATCATTCTGCCCTTGGGCGTCCTGTAATAGGCTCGGTAAGCAAAGGTGACGATGGCGATGATCACGACCAGGAGCAGGATGGAATGCTGCAGGAAGTTGGAGACGGCCATCAGCATGAGCGTGATGAACGGGAGAGGCGCGTTCATCTGGGCCAGGATTCCAGCGAACTGCGGCACGATGGTCGTCAGCAGGAAGTAGGTGATCAGAAGAGCGAAGACGAGCACCACGACCGGGTAGGTCAGGGCGCTCCTGAGCTTGCCGCGCAGCGCGAGGTCTTTTTCCTGGAAGTCGGCGATGCGTTCCAGCACCGAGTCGAGCGTGCCGCTGGTCTCGCCGGCCCGGACGAGGTTCACGTACAGGCGGTTGAAGATCCTGGGGTACTTGACCAGGCTGTCACTCAGGGGCGTGCCGGATTCCACGTCGGTACGCATGCTCTTCACGACTTTCTGGAATCCCTTGTGCTCGATCTGTTTTTGCAGGATGGCCAGTGACTGCACCAGTGGCACACCGGCGTTGATCAGCGTGGCGAGCTGCTTGCTGAAAATCGCAACCTGCTTGAGGCTTGGTGGTCGGTTATCCAGTAACGGAATGCTGATGTCGGCGTTCATGCCCGTTTTGGGGGTCTTGATCTCGACGATCATCAGGTTCTTGGCGCGCAGGGCGTCCCGGACCTGGTTGGTCGTCTCGGCTTCCATCTGGGATTTCAGCACCTTTCCGGAGCGGTCACGTACTCGGTATTCGAAGACGGGCATATCTGATCAGTATAGTCTGGGGGTCTTTCGCTGACCTTACAGGTCCGGGGGTGTGCCGCGTTGCGCAGGCATTCCCGGTGGGGTCGGCGGCGCGGAGATCCGATCATGAATGAACAGCAGCAGAATGGTCCGGGGGGCAGGCCAGCGTGGTGGGCGGCGGTAGAGGCGGCGCACGTGCTGCGCGGCGGCGGTGTGGTCGCGTACCCCAGCGAGACCGTCTGGGGTCTGGCGGCTCATCCGGACCGGCCGGACGCTGTGCGGCGACTGTATGAGCTGAAGGGGCGAGCGGCAGATAAGCCCGTGCAGGTGTCGTGTGTGGACGTGACAGCCGCGCGCGCCCTGATCCGGCCCAGTGCGGCGTTCGAACGGCTGGCCCCGTTATGGCCGGGTCCGCTCACGCTGGTGACTCCGGCGTCGTCCGCGTGTCCGGCTGAACTGGCTCCCGGTGGACGGGTGGGGGTGCGCCTGCCGGATCATCCGGTGGCACGGTCGCTCCTGGGCCTGGTGGGAGGCACCCTGGCAACGACCAGTTGCAACCTGAGCGGGCAGGAGGCGGCCGTGACGCACGCGCAGGCGCTGGCGATGGGGCTTGGCGACCTGACCCTCCCGGACGGCGGGCAGGGCACCCTGGGCCTTCCGAGCACGGTCGTCCTGCTGCCCGAGGGCCGGATCCTGCGGGCCGGGGCCGTCAGCGAAGAGCAGATTGTGGGCCTGCTGCGCGGACCGGCGTGAGCGGCCCGGAGCGGCCACCACCCGGCGAGGGTCCAGGCGCCCTGATCGGCGCGGCCCTCATGGCGGCCGGGCGGCCCGTGCAGGTGCGGGAACTGGCGGGCGTGCTGGGCATCCCGGAGGACGCGGCGCTGCGGCAGGTGCAGGCGTTCGCGGAGCATCTGGACGCCGCGAACCTGGGATTCACCGTCGAGGCGGTCGCTGGCGGGTACCGGCTGGTCGTGCCGGCCACCCTGTCCAGTCAGCTGGCCCCGCTGCTGGCCCCGCCGCCCCTGCCGGCGCTGAGCAGCGCGGCGCTGGAGGTGCTGGCCGTCATCGCGTACCGCCAGCCCGTGACGCGCGCCGAGATCGAAGCCATGCGCGGCGGCAGCGCGGGAACGGTCGTCACGTTGCAGGAACGTGAACTGGTGAAGGTCGTGGGCCGCTCGGAAGCCGTCGGTGGGCCGCTGCTGTACGGCACCACGGAGCGGTTCCTGCTGGAATTCGGTCTGCGCAGCGTGGATGACCTGCCGCCGCTGGAAAACGCGAACTTCTCGCACCTGCTGCGCGGTTAAGCGCCGCACCTGATACGGACTTCGATTGAAAACTGGAACCTGTGTGGCGACTGAAACCCGTATGCCGACTGGAAGCGGGCCGGAGCAAATTGCGCTCCGGCCCACTCCCGGCGGCGCCTTTACCCGCCCAGGTAGGCGTGCAGCACGCGCTCGTCGTTGACGAGCTGGGCGCTGTCGCCCGTGAAGGTCATCTGCCCGGCTTCCAGGACGTACGTGCGGTGCGAGGCGTTCATGGCGAGCTTGGCGTTCTGCTCGACGAGCAGGATGGTGGTGCCGCGTGCGTTCAGGTCGCGGATGATGCCGAAGATCTCACGCACGATGATGGGGGCCAGGCCCAGCGACGGTTCGTCCAGCAGCAGCAGTTTCGGGCGGCTCATCAGGGCGCGGGCGATGGCCAGCATCTGCTGCTCGCCGCCGGACAGCGTGCCGGCCATCTGGTCCCTGCGTTCGCCCAGTCGCGGGAACCGTTCGTACATCTCTGACAGGTCGGCCTTCACGCTGGGGCCGCTGCGGGTGTACGCGCCGAGTTCCAGGTTGTCCTGAATGCTCTGCCGGGCCAGCACCTGCCTCCCCTCGGGGCTCTGCGCGATGCCGAGTTTCACGGCCTCGTCGGCGGGCAGGCGCGTGATGTCGCGCCCCCCGAAGCGGATGCTGCCCGACAGCGGCTTCATGAGCCGCGACACGGCGCGCAGCGTGGTGGTCTTGCCCGCGCCGTTCGCGCCGATCAGCGTGACGACCTCGCCCTCCTCGACGGTCAGCGACAGGTTCCGCACCGCCTGGATGGCGCCGTAGTTCACGCTCAGGTTCTCGATTTCAAGGAGTGCCATCTTACTCGCCTCCCAGGTACGCTTCGATGACTTTCGGGTCGCGCTGCACTTCGGCCGGGTTGCCCATGGCGATCAGCTGCCCGAAGTTCAGGACGGCCACCCGGTCGCACAGGTTCATGACCAGCGGCACGTGGTGTTCGATGACCAGCACGGTCAGGTTGAACTGGTCGCGCACCTGCCGGATGAAGCCGGTCAGTTGCCCCTTCTCGCTGGTGTTCATCCCGGCGGCAGGCTCATCGAGCAGCAGCACGCGCGGTTCGGTCGCCAGGGCGCGGGCGATCTCCAGTTTCCGCTGGTCGCCGTAGCTGAAGTTCGCGGCCAGCTCTCCGGCGCGGTCGGCCATGCCCACCAGGTCCAGCAGTTCCCACGCGCGGGCTTCCACGCGGGCCTCCTCGGCCTTCGCGGCGCCGAACACGCCGCGCCACAGTCCGGCCTCTGTGCGGACGTGCTGCGCGATCTTCACGTTTTCCAGCGCGTTCAGGCCCTTGAACAGGCGGATGTTCTGGAAGGTGCGGCTCAGGCCCAGCGCCGCCACGCGGTTGGGTTGCAGGCCGGTCACGGTAGTGCCGCGGTACGTCAGGGTGCCGCTGCTGGGTGGGGTCAGGCCGGTCATCAGGTTGAACAGCGTGGTCTTGCCCGCGCCGTTCGGGCCGATCAGACCGAAGATCTCGCCCTCGCGCACGTCGAAGGACACGTCGTTTACGGCGATCAGACCACCGAAACGGCGGGTCATGTTCCGGGCCTCAAGCACGACGCTCCCTGGAGAGGTGACGGCGCTCATGGCCTGACCTCGGCCGGCTTGACGGGTGTGGGACGCTGCGGCGGTCGGGGACGGCCCAGTTTCTCCAGTGCGCCCACGATGCCCTGCGGCAGGTACAGGCTCGCCACGACCAGCACCAGGCCGTTGATGACCAGCCGCCAGTCGGCGAGGAAGCGCAGCACTTCCGGCACGGCAGTCAGCAGCGCGCCGCCCACCACAGGCCCCCAGGTGTGGCGGCTCCCGCCGATCAGCACGAAGGCCAGGATGGCGATGCTGGCGTCGAAGGTGCCCTGCCGGGCGTTCCAGGAGCTGAGCAGCGGCGCGCTCATGGCGCCCACGATGCCCGCCAGGACCGCGCCGGTCACGAAGGCCAGCACCTTGTACCTCGTGGGCGGCACGCCCATGGCGTCAGCGGCCAGTTCGTCCTCGCGGATGGCGCGCAGGGCGCGGCCCACCCGGGAGCGTTCCATCTGCCGCGCGAACAGCAGGGTCAAGATCAGCAGCGGCCCGAAGATGAACACGTACTGCCAGCGGTCAACGATTCCGAACGGCTGCGGAATCCCGAACAGGCCGATGGCCCCGCCCGTAATGCTCAGGTTCAGGCTGATGACGCGCAGGACTTCCACGAACGCGATGGTCGCCAGCGCCAGATAGATCCCGCGCAGCCGCAGCGCCGGGACGCCCACCAGCAGGCCCAGCAGGCCCGCCAGGACGGCCGCGACCAGCCACGTCAGCGGGAACATGGCGTTCCCCAGCGTGTCGCGCAGGCCCGCGAAGGCCGGGTTGGTCAGCAGGATGGCAGCCACGTACCCGCCCAGCGAGTAGAACCCGGGACTGGCGAGGCTCAGTTGCCCCGCCTGCAACGGGAAGTACAGGCTCAGGCCCAGCAGGCCCGCCTGCAGCATGGTCACGATCAGGAACCCGTATGTCGAGAGGAAATCAGTCATGCTTACACCTTCTGGATGGCGCTGCGGCCCAGCAGCCCCTGGGGCCGCACGAGCAGGATGACGAACAGCAGCGCGAACGCCACGGCGTCCTTGTACGCCGAGTACTGGGAGGGCACGAAAGCCTCGGCCAGCCCAATCACCAGTCCGCCCAGCACCGCGCCGGGAATGCTGCCCAGGCCGCCCAGCACGATGACCGCCAGGCCCTTGAGACCGTACACCACCCCGAAGTACGGCCCGGCCACGCCGAAGGCCGTGCCGACCAGCGTGCCCGCCAGTCCGCCCAGGAAGCCGGACAGGAAGAACGTGATCAGGATGAAACGGTCCACGCTGATGCCCAGCAGGCTGGCGGTCGTGGGGCTTTCTGCCACGGCCCGCAGCGCCTTGCCGATCTTGGTGCGGCCGATCACGTAGCCCAGCACGGCCAGCATGACCAGACTGACTGCGAAGATGATGACCTGCACGGTGCGGATGATGACGATCTTGCCGCCCAGCGTGAACGACAGTGCGGGCGGCGTGTCCCCGTACGCGTTCGACGGGAAGTTATAGATTTCCGCGCCGACAAGCAGCTGGATCAGGTTCACGATGACCAGGGCCACGCCCAGCGAACTGACCAGCGCCAGCAGCGGATCGGCGCCGCGTGACCGCATGGGCCGGAACGCCAGCCGTTCGATCAGCACCGCGACCAGTCCCGCCAGGGTGGCGCCCAGCAACGTGGCCAGCGCGAAGGTCAGCGGCTGCCCCGAGAAGGGCGAACCGTCCGGGAACAGGTTCACGCCCTTGAGCAGCCCGTTGTTCTCGAACTGCCCGACGACCAGCGTGTACGTGAAGTACGCGCCGAGCGTGAAGACCGCCCCGTGCGCGAAGTTGATGATGCCCAGAATCGAGAAGACCAGCGTGTATCCCAGCGCGAAGATGGCGTACACGCTCCCGATGGCCAGGCCGTTCATGAGGTTCTGAATGAACTGACTCAGCTCCATGAAAGCTCCTTTCAGGAGAACGCCGTCAGCGTCCAGTGGCTGACGGCGGGGAGGGACGTGACCCGGGGGGAGGCCGGGCCTGCTACGGACTCATACGGATTCCGGTGGATTCGGTGCAGTTCCGAATCAGTCCGAGCCCGAATCAGTCCGAGCGGATGCGAGTGGGAACAAGAGGGATTGGGCGGAATGGAGCGCAGTCCGTATTACTTCAGGTACACGAACGAGCCGGTCTTGGCGTCCTTCATCTTGATCTGCGCGACGAAGAACTCCTTCTGGATGACCTCGCCTTCCTTATCAAAGGCGATGGGGCCCAGGGGCGTGCTGTACTTCCCGAGCAGGATCTGCTTGTTCAGTTCTACGCGCAGGTCGTCCAGTTCCCAGGTGTTGAGCTTCTTCTTGCGGTCGATGACTTTCAGGGCCTCGACCATGACCTGCACGCCCGCGTAGGCCTGCGCGGCGAACTGCGGCGGGGCCTTCTTGTACTGCGCGGTGTACTCCTTGACGAACACCTGGTTGGCGGCGCTGCCCTGCGCGGGGCTGTACGCCTGCGCGATGATCACACCGTCGCAGAGTTTCTGGCAGACGGGGAACATGTTGCTGGTGTTTAGGCCGTTTCCGCCGATGATCAGGCCCTTGTACCCCAGCTGCCTGAGCTGCTTGACGAGGTTTCCGCCGTCCGCCGCGAGACCGGAGATGATCACGAGGTCCACCTTGGCGTTCAGGACGGCCGTGACCTGCGTGGTGAAGTCCGTGTCGGTCGTCTGGAACTTCTGCACGGTGGCGACGGTCAGGCCCTGGTCCTTGGCAGTCTGCTGGAAGGTGCCGGTCTCGCTGGTCGAGAAGGCGTCGTTCTGCGCGTACAGCACGGCGACTTCCTTGATTTTGGGGTCGAGTTTCAGGGCCTGGCGCACGGCGTTTGGCGCGACGACGGCCACCGGCGCGGAGACGCGCGCGATGAAGTTCCCGATCTGCGGGATGCCCTTGGCGGTGTTGCTGGGCCCCATGACAGGCACCTTGGCGCGCTCGGCGATGGGGTCAGACGCGAAGGCCTGCTGCGACAGGGTCGGCCCGACGATGCCCAGCACGCGGTCCTTGGTGATCAGGTTCTGGAAGGCGTTGATGGCGCCGGCCTCGTCCCCGCCGGTGTCCTGGAAGACCAGCTTGAAGGGCGTGCCGTTGATGCCGCCCCGGCCGTTCAGGAATTTCTCGGCGAATTTCGCGCCGATCACCTGCTCCTGGCCCAGCAGGGCGGTGTTGCTGGTCTGCGCGACCGCCACGCCGATACTGATGGTCTCGACCTTCTGTGCCTGCGCGCCGAGGCTCAGGCTGAGGGCCAGCGTGGCGCTCAGGGCGGGAAGGGCGAACGACGGCGATTGGAAACGACGTTGAGCAGGGTAAGGCATGGTGACTCCTTGTGCAGGCGCGGCCATCCGGTGTCTCCGGGCCACTCTGAAATACGGTCCGTTGCGGGAGTGCGGCGTCGGTGCCGGGCGCAGCGGCCTCTCTATTGTGTGACCCGTGAAGTGTAGGCTGGCGTTCCCTTTCAAGTCAACAGTTCGAATGTTCAGATCAATGGACCCGTTTCATTCCTGATGCGGACTGCGCTTCACTTCGCCAGCGTCGGGAACGCCGCCTGCGGCTGCATACCGCAGGCCTCTGCTGCTGCTCGCGTAAGCTCAGACTTCACCGGCACTTTTCCGAATCAACCGCAGTCCGTATCACGGGTCCGCACGCACCTGCCCCCAACCCGCCGCCGCTCTGCCTGACTCACCGCTCTGCCCGACTCACCGTTCTGGCAGACTGTGACCACCCAAGCCCGCCGCAGTTCACTCCCCACGTTCAGCCTCCCGGAGCGCGCATGACCGCCACCCACACTCCCGCCGCCCCCCGTCGGCCCGGCCTGCGCACCAAGGCCCTGCTGGTCACGGTTCTGCCCGTCCTGACCCTGGGCCTGCTCACCGCGCTGATCCTGACCCTGCAACGCCGCGCGGAACTGGGCATCATCTCCCACGCTGTCAGCCACACCGCCGCGAGCCTGCTCGCCTCCACCCTGGACGTGCAGGACCTGAACCTGGTCGACACGCAACTGCGCGCCGCCGTCTCCGCGCCTGACGTGGCCTTCGTGGACGTACAGCCCGCCGGGAATACGCCCCGGTTCTTCACCAGCGACACCCCCGACACCGACTGGCACCTGCGCGCCCAGCTCGACACCCACGAGCGCGCCCACCCCGGCCGGACCCACCTGACCCTCCCCGACACCCGCGCCGACGCCTACCAGAGCGCCCTGGACGCCCTGCAACCCGGCGCGCCCCCCAGCGTCCGCGACCACCTGCAAGCCCGCCTGAGCGCCCTACAGGCCGCCGCTGCGCCCCCCACCACCTACGAACTGACCACCCTGGACGTGTACGAAACGCCGTTCGGCGCCCGTGCCCTGCGCCTGCCCGGCGAGCCCGCCCCCCCCGGCCAGCTGCTGTTCCGCCTGGGCATCGGTGTCACGCTGAACGACATGAACCTCGCGCTGCAACGGCAACTGCGCCTCGTGCTGCTCGCCTGCGCCGCCACCGCCATGATCGCCGCGTTCGCCGCGTGGCGCGCCGTGCGCCGCCCCCTGCGCGTCATTCTGGCCATCACGGACGCCGCGCAGCACGCCAGCCTCGGGCACCTGGGCGATCCCATCACCGTCACCCCCGGCGGCCGCCCCGACGAACTCACGGACCTGATCACCGCCATTGAACGCCTGCGCGTCAGCCTGGACCTGGCCCTGACCCGCCTGCGCCCCGGAAACCGCCCATGAGCGGCCCGGCCCCCACCTTCACCGCCGACACCCTCGAAAAACGCTCCCTGGGCGAACACATCGCCGCGCACCTGCAAGAACTCCTGCTCGACGGCCGCCTGAAACCCGGCGACACCCTCCCCAGCCAGCGGGAACTCGCGCAGCAGTACGGCACCAGCGTCGCCGCTGTGCGCGAAGCGGTGTCCATCCTCTCTGCCAGCGGCGTCCTCGACGCCCGCCCGGGGCGGGGCACCGTCATCCTGCCCGTCACGCAGCAGGCCCCCAGCATCAACCTGTGGCTGGGCGCCGTGCACGACGAGACCGAAGCGCACGCCTTCCTGGACACCCGGCAGGCGCTGGAACACTACACGATTGCCCGCGCCGCCCGGCACGCCACGCCCCGGCAGCATGCCGACCTGCTCGCGCACCTGCACCGCATGCGCGACGCGCAGGGCGAACCCGAGGCGTTCATCCAGGCGGACCTGGCCCTACACATGGCCATCGCCCAGGCCGCCGGGAACCCGGTCGTGCTGCGCCTTCTGCGCGCCATTCACATGCCCCTGGCGAACCTGATGCGCGCCATCAGCACCGACCTGATGCTCGCCGGCCGCTTTCCCGCCCTGTACACCATGCACGAACAGATCATCGACGGCGTCATCCGCCGCGACGCCCACGCCGCCACGCAGGCCTTCGACCAGATGCTCGACCAGACCACCGAAGGCGGCACCCTGGAACGCGCCCTCGGCCACCCGGAACGGCCCGACCCGCCCCTCGGGGCCCCCTTCCTGGAAGACCTGCACTGGAACCTCACCCGCCTCATCGGCCCCATGGCCGACATCCTGATCCCCGAAGCCGCCAGCGAACTCGGCCTGGACCCCGACGCCCTGACCCGCACCCACCTGCCCCGCTACCTCGGCAACCTTGCGCGGCAACTCCCCGACGGCAAACAGGACGAATGGGCCGCCCTGAGCGGACTGCTGGAAAAGCGCTACGGGTGAGAGGGGTGATACAGACTGCGATTGATTCGGCGCAGTTCCGAATCAATCCGAGCGGACGCGAGTAGGGACAGCGGACACCCCTTCGCGGTATGGAGCCGCAGGCGGTGCTCTTCCGACTGTGGCGCAGTGGAGCGCAGTTCGTATCAGGGCTTCACCCGTTGCCCTCCCGCGCCGCCCGCTGCGCCTGCACGAATGCCAGGAACGCCTCGCGGTCCAGGGTGTTGATCACGTGCTGCGGGGTCAGCCCGGCCTTCCGGGCGACCATCACGCCGTAGTTCGCGTCTTTCAGGCCGCCGGGCACGTGGGCGTCGGTGTTGATGGCGAACTTCACGCGGTCGCGCCACGTCAGGGCGACCCGCCAGTCGAGGTCCAGGCGGTAGGCGTTCGCGTTGATCTCGACGACCGTGCCGCGCTCGGCGCAGGCGGCCATGACGGCGTCCAGGTCGAGGGCGTAGCCGGGGCGGCGCAGCAGCAGGCGGCCCGTGGGGTGCCCGAGGATGGTCACGAGGGGATGGCTGGCGGCGCGGACCAGGCGTTCGGTCTGCCGCTCGGCGCTCAGCGTGAACAGGCTGTGGACACTGGCGACCACGTAATCCAGCTGTGCCAGCACGTCGTCCGGGTAGTCCAGGGTGCCGTCGTCGAGGATGTCCACCTCGGCGCCCGCGACCAGGGGCACGCCCGCTGATTGCAACTCGCGGATTTCTTTCAGTTGCGCCTGGAGGCGGTCGGTGCTCAGGCCGTTCGCGTAGTGCGCGGCGCGCGAGTGATCCCCGGTGCCCAGGAAGCCGTGGCCCAGGCGCACGGTCTCGGCGGCCATGTCGGCAATGCTGGCCGCGCCGTCCGACCAGGTGGAGTGCGTGTGCAGCATACCGCGCAGGTCGCCCACCGTGATCAGTTCATCCGGGTGGGGGAGGGTCGCCCACACCCCGTCATGCTCGGGGTCGCGGTACTCGGCCGGGCGCAGGGGCAGCCCCAGGGCGCTCATGGCGTCCGCCTCGGTGGGCGTGTCCAGGACCGCGCCGCTGCGCTTCAGGCCCCGCCCGCTCAGGTCAAAGCCGCGCGCCCTGGCCTCCTCACGCAGGGACTCCCGGTACGCGGCGCTGCCGCCCATCATCAGGTCCAGCGCCCCCCGGACGCCCGGCGTGGGCGCGAACGCCACCTCGACCGGCACGCCGTCCACGCGCCCGGCGAACAGGGGTTTGTTCTCGACCGGTTCCAGGCCCTCGACCACCCCGGCCAGCCGCTCCTGCACCCCCTCGGGCGTGGCGGTCACGGTCACGCGCGCCACCCGCACCGTGTCCAGGCCCCGGCGCACGTCCCCCGACACCTGCGGCTCCAGGCCGTCCAGCACCCGGCACAGACCCTCCGCGACCTCCAGCGCCGTACTCAGGTGCTGGCGCTCCTGCGCGCCCAGCGCGAACTCCACCGCCTCCAGAAACGACGCCGCACTCTTCGCCCCGAAGCCCTTCAGGGACGCCACGCGCCCATCCCGGCACGCCTCGCGCAGCCCCTCCAGCGAATCGATGCCCGCATCCCACAACGCCCGGATCTTCTTCGGCCCCAGCCCCCGCACCCGGAACAGACTCAGCACGCCCGCCGGAATCAGACTCGCGGCGTCCTCCAGCGGGCCGAACACCCCCGTCCGCACGTACTCCAGCAGGTCCGCCGCAATCGCCTTCCCGACCTTCGGGATGCCCGCGAACGCCCGCGCCGCGAGTGCGTCCACCTCATCCTGCACGCCCTCCAGGCTGCGCGCCGCACTCCGGAACGCCTGCGCCCGGAACCCGTCATCCCCCACCCCCAGCAGATCCAGCAGGTCCGCCGTGGTCTTCAGGGCGCCCACCAGGGACTTCTTCGTAACATCCATACCCCCAGGGTAAGGGGATTAAGGAAGGAGAGTGAGCGCGCGCGCGGCGCAACGTGGCGTGCTGCCTGTCCAGCCAGTTGATACGGTAACGGCATGCCCGCCAGCACGCCCAACGCCGAAACCGCCGTCCACACCTACTTCCATGAGGTACGGGCCGTGCAGGCCACCGGAGCGGGCGTCGCGGAAACCAGCTACTACCCGGCCCTGTTCAGCCTGCTGGGCAGCGTCGGAGCGGCGCTCAAACCCCGCGTGCACGCCGTGAACCACCTGAGCAACCTGGGCGCCGGAATCCCCGACGGCGGGTTCTTCGATGCAGGGCAGCTTCAGCGCGGGCAGGAACAGGACGTCCTGCGCGGCCAATTGCCCAGCCGGGGCGCCCTGGAAGTCAAATCACCCGCCGAGCAGGTCGCGGACATCGCCACCGGCCAGCAGGTTGCCCGGTACCTCGACCTGTACGGCCTGGTGCTCGTCACGAACCTGCGCGCCTTCGCGTTGTACACCCGCGACAACGGCCAGCCGAAACTGCTGGAACACCTGGAACTCGCCCCGAACGCCGCCACGTTCTGGACGCTGCTGCGCGACCCGGACGCCCAGGCGCAGCACGCCGCGCCCCTCGCGGAATTCCTGACCCGCGCCCTTCAGACCGGCGCGCCCCTGCGCACCCCCGAGAGCGTCGCGTGGTTCCTCGCCAGTTACGCCCGCGAAGCCAAACACCGCCTGAGCCACACGCCCCTGCACGCCATCGCCCCACTGAAAAACGCACTCAGCGAGGCACTTGACCTGAAATTCGAGGATGAACAGGGCGAACGCTTCTTCCGCTCCACCCTGATCCAGACCCTCTGGTACGGCCTGTTCAGCGCGTGGGTGCTGCACACCGCCCAGCAGCCCCAGCTGCCGTTCAACTGGCGAGCCGCCGCATGGGAACTGCACCTGCCCGTCATGCAACGCCTGTTCGGGGAACTCGCCAACCCCTCCGCGCAGCACAGCCTGAACCTCACCGACCTGCTCGACCGGACCGCCGCCACCCTGGCCCGCGTAGACGTGGACAGCTTCACGCAGAAATTCCAGGGCGACGCCGTGCAGTACTTCTACGAACCGTTCCTCGCCGCGTACGACCCGGAACTCCGCAAGCAGTTCGGCGTGTGGTACACCCCCACCGAAGTCGTGCAGTACATGGTCGAACGCGTGGACACCGCCCTGCGCGAGCAGCTGAACCTGCCCCTGGGTCTTGCCGACCCTAGCGTGTACGTCCTGGACCCCGCCACCGGCACCGGCAGTTACCTGACCGCTGCCCTGGACCGCATCTGGCGCACCCTGAAGGCCCAACCCGACTTCGATGACGCCGCCCTGGACGACCTGCGCGCCGCCGTCAAGGAACGCCTGATCGGCTTTGAGATCATGCCCGCCCCGTACGTCATCGCGCACCTGCGCCTCAGCCAGCAACTCGCCCGGTACGGCGTCACGTTGCGCCCCAGCGACCCCGCCCACCCCGCCAGGCCCGAACGCGCCGCCGTGTACCTCACCAACGCCCTGACCAACTGGCACACCACCCCCGCGCCCCTCCCCATGCCCGAACTCCAGGCGGAACAGGACGCCGCGCAGCACGTCAAGAAAAGCACCCCCATCCTGGTCATCCTGGGCAACCCCCCCTACAGCGCCTTCGCGGGCACCAGCCAGACCGAAGAAGGCGACCTGATCGCCCACTACAAGCGCGGCCTCGTGACCGAGTGGGGCATCCGCAAATTCAACCTGGACGACCTGTACGTCCGCTTCTACCGCATCGCGGAACGCAAGGTCGCGCAGGGCGGGCGCGGCATCGTGTCCTTCATCAGCCCCTCCTCGTACCTGAGCGACCCCAGTTTCGTGGTCATGCGCCGCGCCCTGCTGAACGAATTCAACCACCTGACCTTCGACAACCTGAACGGCGACAGCCGCGAAACCGGCAAACGCACCCCCGACGGCCAGCCCGACCCCAGCATCTTCAGCACCCCCAGCAACCGCGCCGGTATCCGCAGCGGCGCGGCCATCTCCCTGCTCGTGAAAACCGGACTGGACGGCGAACCCACCGTGCAGTACCGCGAATTCTGGGGCGCAGGCAAAGGCACCCAACTGCTGACCGCCCTGCAAGGCAGCGGCCCCACATACCAGACGGCCACGCCCACCCCCGCCAACCGCCACACCTTCCGCCCCGGAGACAGCAGCGCCGATTACCAGAGCTGGCCGAAAGTGGTGGAACTGGCTGAGGTTGCCCCTTTCAACGGCCCCATCGAACGACGCGGACTCGCGCTGATCGATATGGACGCCGAGACACTCACGCAGCGCGTCTCCAGCTACTTTGACGCGTCAGTCAGCAACGAGGTGGTCGAGGGGCTGCACCCCAAGCTGATGATGACGGGAAACCGAATCAATGGCGCTGATGCCCGGAGAAAGCTGCTGGCAGAACACACGTTCGATCCGGCCAACGTCGTCCGGTATCCGTTCAAGCCCTTTGACGTGCGGAACGCTTACCTTGCCAACATCCGGCCACTGTTCAGCGAACCCAGCCCGCAGCTTCTGGCTCAGCGCACTGGGAATGAATTTCTGATCACGCGTGATTCTGCCTCCAACGCGGACGAGGGGCGACCATTTTACTTTTCGACAGTTGTCGTGGATTACGACGCACTCGGAGGTCATGCGCGGCATTTCCCGGTCATGCTGGTCTCGGCTCCGTCCGCCTCCGATGGCCTGTTTGCCTCTTCTGAACCGACTCTCCGGGCGAACCTCTCGTC
>NZ_JAGLBB010000048.1:0-6597 GCF_018260555.1 Deinococcus sp.
TGAAAGCAGCTTCTTAGCAATTTATAGGGCTGAATTCAGATTCTGAGCAATTTACCCTGCTGAGCAGTTACCTGCACCGAATCAATCCGAGCGGACGCGAGGAGGAACAGCAGACGCTCCTTCGCGGTATGGAGCCACAGGCGGCGCTTTCCCGCCTGTGGCGCAGTGGAGCGGAATCCGCATAAGACGGATTGCCCCTTCAATCCTAGCGAAGCGGGTGGGTGTAAAACGGATTACGGGCGTGAAGTTGACAACCCAGCGTCGTTCTGGGTTGTCGGCTCAACAGACGGCAGTCCTTATGGGGCGTGTTCGGCGGGCCTAATCTTCACCGTTCCTTGAATGGGGTGTCCTCGCTGGCCCTTGCACCCCCTTGAGCGCCTAGGGTGAGTGTATGACTCCTATCAAGAGCCCCCTGGCCCCCCGCGCCGACGCTACGACCGTCGTGGCGCACACTGATCTGCACGGCCGCACGGCCGTCGTGACCGGTGCGGCGTCGGGTCTGGGTATAGAAACGGTACGTGCCCTCCTGAGTGCCGGCGCAGGCGTGATCATGCCGGTGCGCGACATGGTGCGCGGGCAGCAGGTGGCGGACGAACTGGCCCGCGATACGGGCAATTCTGCCGTGCAGGTCGTGGCCCTGGACCTGTCGTCGCTGGCGTCCGTGCGGCAGGCGGCGATGACCATCCTGGCCGCCGCGCCCCGTATTCACATGCTGATCAACAACGCTGGTGTCATGGCCACCCCGCAGGGCGTGACCGCAGACGGGTTTGAAACGCAGTTCGGCACGAATCACCTGGGTCACTTTCAGCTGACCCGCCTGCTCATGCCGGCCCTGCTGGCCGCCGCGCCCGCCCGCGTGGTGTCCCTGAGCAGCAGCGCGCACCGCCTGAGCGACATTCGCTGGGACGACCCGAACTTCCAGAGCACGCCTTACGATCCCTGGCAGGCGTACGGGCAGAGCAAGACCGCCAACGCCCTGTTCGCCGTGGAATTGAACCGCCGTTACGCCGATCAGCGTGTCACTGCGAACGCCGTGCATCCTGGCGGCATCATGACTGGCCTGCAAAAGCACATGCCTGAAGGCGAGGCGCAGCGCCGGGGTTGGATCGACGAGAACGGCGTCCCCCACCCCGCCTTCAAGACGCCAGCGCAGGGGGCCAGTACCAGCGTGTGGGCCGCGACTGCACCAGAGCTGGACGGCGTGGGCGGTCTGTTCCTGGAAGACCTGCAACAGAGCACCCCGCTGGACGAGACGAACCCCAGTCCGCTGTTCGGGTACAGACCGTACGCGCTCGACGCGGACAGCGCCCGTCGCCTGTGGACGCTCAGCGAGCAGCTGATCGAGCAGACCAGGCTGTAAACCTGGACCGTAGAACGCCCCCGATCATGGCTGCTTCGGGGGCGTTCGGGCTGGGCTTACCTCATACGGATTCCGATTGATTCGCTGCAGTTCTGAATCAATCCGAGCGGACGCGAGTAGGAACAGTAGACGGATTGGGCGGTATGGAGCGGCGGTCCGTATCAGGTCGTGCTTACCCCAATTCGCGCAGTCGGCGGTACAGGTCCTTTTGCTCGTCGCTGAGGGTGGCGGGGACCGTGACGTTCAGGCGCACGTACAGGTCGCCGCGTGTGCCGTCTTTTTTCGGCCAGCCCTGCCCGCGTAACCGCATGCGCCGCCCGCCGCTGCTGCCTGGGGGGACGCTTAGGTTGCCCTTGCCGCTCAGGGTCTGTACGGTCACGTCACCACCGAGCGCCGCGAGCGGGGCGGGCACGTCCACGTTGGTGGTCAGGTGGTCGCCGTCCAGTTCAAAGCGGGCATCTTCCAGCACGCGTATGGTCAGCAGCACGTCGCCGCCGCCCGGTCCCTGCCCGGCCAGCCGCAGGCGGGCGCCGTCGCGCGTTCCTGCGGGGACGCGCAGGCTCAGGCGTTTGCCGTCCACGTTGATGACCTCGTCCGAACCGCCGAAGGCCTCGGCCAGCGTGACCTGCAACTCGCCTTCCACGTTCTGCACGAAGCGCCGCCCGCCGCCCATCCCACCGCCGCCCAGCAGGTCCTCCAGGTTGACCTGCGCGCCGCCCGGGAATCCCTGGCCCGCGCCGCCGCGCCGCCCGGTCTGTCCGAACAGCCCCTGGAAGAAATCACTGAACTGCCCCGGATCGAAGCCCGAGAAGTCCCCGCCCTGGAACCCGCCACCCGCGCCGGGGCCGCCGTAGCCGGGCGGAACCTGTCCCGTGTGCCCGAACTGGTCGAACACCTGCCGCTTCTCGGGGTCCGAGAGGACAGCGTACGCCTCGCCGATCTCCTTGAAGCGCTCGGCGGACTTCTCGTCCCCGTCGTTCTTGTCCGGGTGGTACTGCTTGGCGAGGCGGCGGTACGCGCTCTTGATGTCCGCCTCAGACGCCCCGCGGGAGACGCCGAGCACGTCGTAGTAATCCTTGTAAGCCATGTGCGCCTCCTTCAGGCGGGTGAGGACGGTGGGTTCGGATCAGTCGGTCAGCGGTCAGCGGTTCAGGTGGTCACGAGGTCGCGGTACAGCGCCTCGACTTTCGCCCGCGCCCACGGCGTGCGCCGCAGGAACTTCAGGCTGCTCTGAACACTCGGGTCGAACTGGAAGCAGCGGACCGGCACCATGCGGGCCAGTTCATCCCAGCCGTACGCCCCGTGCAGCCGCTCGATGATCGTGGCGAGCGTCACGCCGTGAAGCGGGTCACCGGAGGGTGAAGGGGTAACGGCCGCTGGAGCCGACACCACTTCGACCGACGCGGCCTCGTCCGACGCTGCCTTGTCTGCTGGGTCAACCATCAGCGCTTTGACCTCAGCCCTTCTTGCTCACGACGACGCGGGCAGGGCGCACGAGGCGGTCACCCATGCGGAAGCCCAGCTGGTACACCTGCACGATCACGTCGTCCTGAGCGCCCGGCACCACCTGAAGCGCCTCGTGCCACTGCGGGTCGAAGGCCTCGCCTTCCCGGCCGGTCGCTTCCAGGCCCAGGCCCGCGAAGACGCCTAGGATCTTGCCCTGCACGGCCTGCATGCCGGGAATCAGTTTGGCGGGCTCGGCGGCGCCCATGCTCACGGCGCGGTCCATGTCGTCGTACACGGGCATCAGCGCCTCGGCGGCTTTGCTCACGCCCTGCCCCTGCGCGGCCGCCACGTCTTCCTGCGTGCGGCGGCGGTAGTTCTCGAAGTCGGCAGCCAGCCTGGCCAGTCGGCCCTTGAGGTCGGCGTTCTCCTGCTCCAGCTCGTCGGCGCGGCCGAGTTTCGCCATCATTTCCTGCACCTGACCGAACATGTTCTCGTCCAGGCCGTCCAGGCCGGGGAACTCGGCGTTCTGATCGTCGGGCATGGTGTCGGTATCGGTATCAGTGTCGGCGATATCCAGCCCGTCCTCGCTGACGGTTTTTGTGCGGGCGTCGGTTTCGGCCTCGGGGGCGGGTTTGTGCTGGTCGTCGGTCATCTTGGGCCTCTCTTGCGGAACATTCCCCTCAGCTTACGGGCTGCCGGGCGTTCCTGCGGGAATAAAGGACGGTAAGGAAAAGGATGAAAGAAACAGGGGAGAGGAGGCGTGGCGGCCGTCCTCTCCCGTGGATGTTGGTGCCCCATGCATGGTGGTACCCCAGGGATGTTGGTGCTGGTGGGCGGCCGCCTCGCCCGTCCCTTGCCTCCCCCGCGGGGAAGGGGCCCCGCAGGGCGCAGGGGGGTTACTCGGCGGGTTTGAAGTCCGCGTCGATCACGTCGTCCTGATTGTCCTTGCCCAGGTTGACGGTGTCGTCGCCCTGCGCCTGACCCTGCGTCTGCGCGGCGGTCATGAAGGCGCGCAGTTCCTCTTCCAGGGCTTTCTGGGCGGCGTCGATGCGGGCGTCGTCGTCACTGCGCACGGCTTCCTCGGCCTCGTCGGCGGCCGCCTTGAGTTTGTCCTTGGCGGCCTGCGCGGCGCCCTCGTTCTCCTCGATCTGCGAGGTGGCCTGCACGCGCAGCGAGTCGAGGTTATTGCGCTTCTCGACCTTCTCGCGGCGCTGCTTGTCGGCAGCGGCGTTCTGCTCGGCTTCCTGCACCATGCGTTCCACATCGCTCTTGTCGAGAGTGGTGGTGTTCTCGATGCGGATGCTGGACTCCTTGCCGCTGGTCTTTTCCTTGGCGGTCACGTGCAGGATGCCGTTCGCGTCGATGTCGAAGGTCACCTCGATCTGCGCCTGACCGGCCCGCATGGGCGGAATGCCTTCCAGTTTGAAGCGGCCCAGGCTCTTGTTGTCGGCGGCCATGGGGCGCTCGCCCTGCAACACGTTGATCTCCACGCCCGGCTGGTTGTTCTCGGCGGTGGTGTAGATCTCGGTCTTCTTGGCGGGCACCGTGGTGTTGCGGGTGATCATGGGGGCGATCATGCCGCCCTTGACTTCCACGCCCATGGTCAGGGGCGTCACGTCCACCAGCACGATGTCGCCCAGGCTGGAGTCGCCCTGGATGATTCCGGCCTGCACGGCGGCGCCCAGCGCGACGGCCTCGTCGGGGTTGACGGACTCGTTGGGAGCCTTGCCCACCAGTTCCTGCACGATGCGCTTGACGGCGGGGATGCGGGTGCTGCCGCCGACCAGGATCACCTCGTCGATCTTGCTGGCGTCCAGTTTCGCGTCGGCCAGAGCCTGCTCGACAGGCTTGCGCACACGGCGCAGCAGGTCACCGGTGATCTCCTCGAACTTGGCGCGGCTCAGGGTGCGTTCCAGGTGCATGGGGGTGCGGGTTTCCGGGTCGAAGGTGATGAACGGCAGGCTGATCGAGGTTTCGGTCGCGTTGCTCAGTTCGATCTTGGCCTTCTCGGCCGCTTCGATCAGTCGCTGGAGGGCCTGCTTGTCCTTGCGCAGGTCGAAGCTGTTGTCCTTCTGGAACTCGGTGGCCAGCCAGTCCACGATGCGCTGGTCGAAGTCCGCGCCGCCCAGGTGGGTGTCGCCGCTCGTGGATTTCACTTCGAACACGCCGTCGCCCAGTTCCAGGATGGTCACGTCGAAGGTGCCGCCCCCCAGGTCGAAGACGAGCACGGTCTCGTTGCCCTTGCGTTCCAGGCCGTAGGCGAGCGCGGCGGCGGTGGGTTCGTTGATGACGCGCAGGACATTCAGACCCGCGATCTCACCGGCCTGCTTGGTGGCCTCACGCTGGCTGTTGTCGAAGTACGCGGGCACCGTGATGACCACGTCCTTGATCTTCTCGCCCAGTTTGGCGCTGGCGTCGTTCACGAGTTTACGCAGCACCTCGGCGCTGACCTGCTCGGGCGCGAGGTCCTGACCGTTCACTTCGATGCGCACGCTGCCGCCGGGGCCTTCCTTGACGGTAAAGGGGCTGCGGCCCGCCTCGTCCTTGATCTCGGCCCAGCGGCGGCCGATGAAGCGCTTGACTTCGAACAGCGTGGCGGCGGGGTTCAGTGCGGCCTGACGGCGCGCAATCTGACCGACCAGGCGCTCGTCGCCCTTGTAGGCGACGACACTGGGCGTGGTGCGTGCGCCCTCGGCGTTCACGATGACTTCGGGGCGGCCGCCTTCCATGACGGAGATAACAGAGTTGGTGGTACCAAGGTCAATTCCGACTGCTTTGGGCATGATGACTCCTGTCTTGATGGTCTGAAGTATGGGGATTTGCCGCCACGGGGGCAGCAGTTCTGATCTGCGAACATCATAGGCCCACAGTTCCGGACTGTCAATAGAGTTGAGTGTGGTACGCTCAAGTTTAAGTGGGGCTTAAGAAGGTGCCTTACCTCGACACTCAGCACACGCCGCGCCACCGCCTATACCCAGAACCCGCTCTACTCCCACGCATACTGGTTCCGATTACTTCGGGATTGCACCGAATCAATCCGGGCGAATGCGAGCAGGCGTAACAGCCGCCCCTGGACGGTCTGGAGCCGCAGTCCTGATCCAACGGTTGTCGCCCACCACTCCACCAGGGTCCGTCTGCCTACAGCTTGTCCCCCACATGAATGGCGGCGATGCCGAAGGTCAGCAGGCGGTAGCGGGTGCGCAGGCCCGTGGCGCGCATCAGGCCCGCCAGCCGCTCGGGTTCCGGGAAGGCCAGCACGCTCTCGGGCAGGTACGTGTACGCCCCGGCGTTTCCGCTGATCAGCCCGCCGATGCGCGGCAGCACATGCTGGAAGTACACGCGGAACACGCTGCCCAGCAGGCCCGGCCGGGGTGGCGGGAACTCCAGGATCACGGCCCGCCCGCCCGGCGCCAGCACCCGCCAGAACTCCGCGAGGCCGCGCTCGTAATCCGCGAAGTTCCGGAACCCGAACGCGCAGGTGATCGAGTCGAAACTCCCGTCCGGGTACGGCAGGTTCAGCGCGTCCCCTTCCTCCAGGCGGATGTCGATGTGCCGCGCGGCGGCCTTCTCGCGGCCGATGGCAAGCATCTGCGGCACGAAATCACTGCCGACCACCTCGGCGCCCGGCGCGCGGGTCTTGAGTTCCAGCGCGAAATCTGCCGTGCCGGTTGCCACGTCCAGCACCCGCGCCGGATTCAGGGCCAGCGCCTCCTGCGCCGCCGCCCGGCGCCACGCCTTATCCACGCCGAGGCTCAGCACGCGGTTCAGAAGGTCGTAACGGGGCGCGATGC
>NZ_JAGLBB010000048.1:6607-26519 GCF_018260555.1 Deinococcus sp.
GTCCTGCTTGTCGCCCACGGGCGGCCGGTTCGTCATGAGGCCGATGATAGCGGCGCGCGGGCGGGACGGACGGGAAGCGTTCCGCCAGTCCCGCCCGCCCTGGGGCTCAGGAGCTTGCGGATCAGGAGCTTGCGGATCAGGAGATGATGCCCAGCGTGCGCCCCACCTCGGCGTACGCCTGGAGGGCGTGATCCAGGTCGTCACGGGTGTGCTCGGCGGTCACGATGTTCCGGATGCGGGCCAGGCCGCGTGGCACGGTCGGGAAGCCCAGGCCGACGGCGAACACACCGTGGCCGAACAGCAGGCGGCTCGCCTCGAACGCGGCCGGGGCCTCGCCGAAGATGACGGGCGTGATGGGCGTGGTGCTGCCGAAGGTATCGAAGCCCAGGCCCTGCAACTGCGCCCTGAAGTAGCGGGTGTTCTCCCACAGGCGCGCCATCAGCGTGGGGTCGCGCTGCACCTCGTCAAGCGCAGCACTCAGCGCGCCGACCGTGGCGGGGGCCTGCGCGGTGCTGAAGAGGTACGGGCGGGCGCGGTTGATCAGCAGCTCGCGCAGGTCGCCGTGCCCGGCCGCGTAGCCGCCCACGCCACCCCACGCCTTGCTGAGCGTGCCGACCTGAATCACGTCGTCGGCGTACTCGAAGCCGAAGTGATGCACGGTGCCGCGCCCCGATTCCCCCATCACGCCGCTGCCGTGCGCGTCGTCCACGTACGTGACCGCGCCGTAGCGCCGGGCGACTTCTACCAGTCGGTCCAGGGGGGCCACGTCGCCGTCCATGGAGAACACGCCGTCCGTCACGACCAGTTTCAGGCCGTCCGTGTCGTGTTCTTTCAGCAGGCGTTCCAGGTCGTCCGGGTCCGCGTGCCTGTACACCTTCTTGGTGGCTTTCGTCAGGCGCAGGCCGTCGATGATGCTGGCGTGGTTCAGTTCGTCGCTGATGACCAGATCACCTTCGCGCAGCAGGGCGCCCAGCACGCCCTGGTTGGTCGTGAAACCGCTGTGCAGCACCAGGGCGCTGCCCGTGTGCTTGAACGCCGCCAGCTGAGACTCGAACGCCTCATGAATGCGCAGCGTCCCGGCAATCGTGCGCACGGCGCCCGCGCCCACGCCCCAGCGTTCCAGGTACTCGGCGGCCCGCGCTTTCAGGGCCGGGTGATCCGCGAAGCCCAGGTAGTTGTTGCTGGCGAGGTTCACGACCTCGCGCCCATCCACGCGGGTGCGGGCGCGGCTGGCCCGCTCCAGCACCCGCGGGTGGATCAGCAGCCCGCTCTCGCGCAGGCCGGACAGTTCGGCAGTCAGACGGTCAGACAGGGAAGTGGACACGCCCCCGAGTCTAGGCGCGCCCTGCCCCCGCCGTCCGTGACGTGGGGACGCCTCCCCGCTACAGGTCCGCCACCTGCGGAGCGACCTCGCGGCCCAGCAGTTCCACGCTGCGCAGCATCCGCGCGTGCGGCATCAGCACGTTCGTCATCTGGAAGGTCAGGCGGTCCACGCCACCGAGCGCGTCGTTCAGGAGCCTGACTTTACGCGCGACCGTGTCGGGCGTGCCGATCAGGTACGGCCCGGACGGCCCGCACGCCGCGTCGAACTGTGAGCGTTGCGGCGGCGCCCAGCCCCGCTCGCGGCCCACCGTTTCCAGCATCCGCGCGTGCCCCGGCCAGACATCGTCGCGCGCGCCCGCGTCACTGTCACCCACGAACCCGAAGGCGTGCACGCCCACCCGCAGGGTCTCCGGGGCGTGCCCGGCCCGCGCGCCCGCCTCGCGGTACAGGTCCACGAGTGGCCGGAACGCCCGGAAGTCCCCGCCGATGATCGCCACCATCAGCGGCAGCCCCAGCGTGCCCGCCCGCACGAACGATTCCGGCGTGCCGCCCACGCCCACCCAGACCGGCAACTGCGCCTGCTGGGGGCGCGGGTACACGCCCTGACCGCGCAGCGGCGCGCGGTGCCGGCCCGACCAGTGAACGTGCGTGTCTTTTCGCAGGCGCAGCAGCAAGTCCAGTTTCTCGCTGAACAGCGAATCGTAGTCCTGTGTGTTCAGGCCGAACAGCGGGTACGCCTCGATGAACGATCCCCGCCCCACGATCAGTTCCGCCCGTCCGCGCGACAGCAGGTCCAGCGTGGCGTACTGCTGGAACACCCGCACGGGATCGTCGGCACTCAGGACCGTCACGGCGCTGTTCAGGCGAATGCGGCCCGTGCGTGCGGCGGCGGCGGCCAGGATCATGCCCGGCGCGGAGTCCAGGTAGTCGGGCCGGTGGTGCTCGCCCACCCCGAAGGAATGCACGCCGCTGCGGTCGGCGGTCTCGATTTCTTCCAGGAGGTTCGCGAGCCGGTCGGCCGGTGAGAGGGTAACGCCCGTGACCGGGTCGGATACCACGGCCGCAAAACTATCAATTCCAATTTCCATACTTCATATTATAAAGCAATTTGGAAAGGAAAGCAATGCGGAGTGCTCCAGGCGCAAGCGGCAACCAGAGCCCTGGGCCGCTGTGCTCAGCGGTTCATGATGTGAATCGCCTGCTTGTGCACGGCCTCGGCGGCTTCCAGCACGCTCTCACCCAGGGTGGGGTGCGCGTGGATGGTCAGCGCGATATCGCTGGCGGTCGCGGCCATCTCCAGGGCCAGGCTGGCCTCGCCGAGCAGGTCACTGGCGTGCGGGGCGACGATGTGCACGCCCAGCAGCAGGTCCGTATCCTTCTCGACGACCATCTTCACGAAGCCGTCCGTGGCCTGCAATGTCATGGCGCGGCCCGACGCCGACAGCGGGAACACGCCGGTCCTCACGTCGTAGCCCCTGTCCCTGGCTTCCTGCTCGGTCAGGCCCACCCACGCGAGTTCCGGGCTGGTGTACACCACGCCGGGAATGGCGACGGCGTCCTGCTCGGCGGGCTTCCCGGCGATGACCTCGGC
The DNA here is from genome assembly GCF_018260555.1 of Deinococcus sp. Taxonomy (GTDB): domain Bacteria; phylum Deinococcota; class Deinococci; order Deinococcales; family Deinococcaceae; genus Deinococcus. The sequence continues at coordinate 9,522 of NZ_JAGLBB010000048.1, forward strand.
GGCCACCAGACCCTCCTTCATGGCCTTGTGCGCCAGCATGGGGTTGCTGGCCACGTCCCCCACCACGTAGATGTGCGGCACGTTGCTGCGCTGGCGGGTGTCGGCGGGAATGAACCCGCGTTCCGTGACGTGCACGCCGGCCGCCTGGGCGTTCAGGCCGTCCGTGCGCGGGCGGCGGCCCACGGCCACCAGCACCCGGTCAAAGACCTCGGTGGTTTTCGCGCCGGTCTTCACGTCTTCGAGTTCCACGTGAATGCCGTCGGCTTTCTTCTCGGCGCGGTTGGCCTTGGTCTGCACGGCGATCTCGATGCCCTGCTTTTTCATGATCTTCGTGAATTCCTTGACGGCGTCGGCGTCCGCGCCCGGCACGACGTTCGGCAGGAACTCGATGATCTTCACGTGGCTGCCCATGTTGTTGTACACGTGCGCGAACTCGAAGCCGATCACGCCGCCCCCGATGCACAGCATCCGCGCGGGCACCGGGTCGGGCATGACCAGCGCGCCCGTGGAGTCCACAATGCTCTCCTGATCCACGTCCAGGCCCGGCAGCTTGGCGGGCTCGGACCCGGTCGCGATGATGAAGTTCGCAGCCGTGTACGTCTGATCGCCCACCTGCACGGTGTGCCCGTCAATAAAACTGGCCTGCCCGGTCAGGTGCGTGACCTTGTTCGCCTTGAACAGGCTGCCCACGCCGCCCGTGAGTTTCTTGACGATGCCGTCCTTCCAGCCGTTCAGCTTGGCGATGTCCAGCTTCTGCTCACCGAAGGTCAGGCCGAAGTCAGCGGCGTGCCGCGCGGCAGCGATCTGCTCACCGGCGTGCAGCAGGGCCTTGGTGGGAATGCAGCCCACGTTCAGGCACACGCCCCCCACCGAGTCGCGTTCGGCGCAGGCGACCTTCAGGCCCAGCTGCGCGGCGCGGATAGCCGCGTGGTACCCGCCGGGACCCGCGCCGATCACGAGCACGTCGTAGTCATAGGATTTCGTCATGCAGTCAGTCTAACGCGGCCCCCGTGAGCCGTCACTGACCTGCCCGCCTAGCTGGACGCGGTTCATTCACAATTCCCGCAGGTCAATTCGGTGGCCGGGCGGACCCGTAGGGCTGCGGCGCAGGGCGAGCAGAGGGGAAACGTGTTCCGGGCGTCGAAGTTGACAACCCGGAACATCACTGGACCTGCCAGCGCCACGTCCGGAGTCCGTATCACACCTTCCAGCGCGGCCCGGGGCTGTATGATCTGCGGCGTGCGGCTCCTGCTGCTGTCTGACATTCACGCCAATCACACCGCCCTTCAGGCGGTCCTGAACGACGCCGCCAACCGCCGCTACGATCAGGTCATCCACCTTGGCGACGCGCTGGGTTACGGCCCGCACCCGCGCGAGGTGCTCGACACGCTGCGCGAACTGGACGCCGTGTGCGTGCTGGGCAACCACGACGACATGCTGCTGCAGTACGCCGATGGCCGCCGCGAAACGAAGGACTCGATCGTGTCCATGGCCCTGATGTGGCAACTGGACCGCCTGTCCGAACGCGACGTGGCCTGGGTGCGCCTGTGGCGTGACGGGATCGACGATCCGGACGTCGGCGCCCGCTACCGGCACGGCACGCCCGTGAGCCTCGACGACTACACCGATTCTGTCCCGGCCGCCCGCGAGGCCTTCGCGCAGTGGCAGGGGCGGCTGGGTTTCGTGGGGCACACGCACGTTCCGGCCGTGTACGCCACCCTGAACTCCCCGGTCGGGGACTGGATCAAGGCGCAGCAGTTCGTAGACGGCGGCAGTTACATGGTGCCACCCAGCACCCGCGTGATCCTGAACCCCGGCAGTGTCGGCCAGCCGCGCGACGGGAACCCGCAGGCCAGTTACGCGGTCTTCGACACGGTCCGCGCGTATTTTGAAGTCTTCCGCGTGCCGTACGACATCGGGCGCGCCCAGGAGGCGGCGCTGGAGGCCGGGCTGCCGCAGGTGCTCGCCGCTCGCCTCGCTATCGGTAAATGAAGGCCACGGCCTCCCAGACTGCCCATGCCCAGGCGGCCGGCGCCAGGACTAGCGGCGCCCAGACCATCAGTTCACAGGTGACGGCCGCCGCCGATCTGCACGGCCCGCTGCTGGAACAGACCGGCGCGTTCGGCGGGAACGCCCTGCTGCTGACCGGCCCGGCCCGCGTGGGCAAACTGGGCGTGGCCTGGGCGGTCGCCGCGCAGCACAACTGCACCGGCCCGAAAGGCATGTACGGCGAGGCGTGCGGCGCGTGCCATTCGTGCCGCGCCCTGGCGGCCGGGGGGCACCCGGACGTGTTGCTTGTCGAGCCGCGCGCTACCACCACGACCGGCAAGGCCGCCCGGCGCAAACTGATTCCCATCGGGGCGGTCCTCTCGGGGCGTGACAAGACCCGCGAGTACGAAACGCACGTCTTTGAATTCCTGGAGGTCAGGCCCACCTTCGCGCGGCGCGTGGTGATCGTCAGCGGGGCCGAGTACCTGGGCCCGGAAGCCGCGAACGCCCTGCTGAAACTGGTCGAGGAACCCCCGCACCGCGCGCTGTTCGTGTTCCTGGCCGAGGACCTGCGTTCGGTCCTGCCGACCATCGTGAGCCGCAGCGCCCGCCTGAGCGTCACGCCCGCCACGGACCGCGCCCTGGAAAGTGCCCTGGGCCGCGCCGGACACGCCCCGGACCCGGAACTGGTGGCCTTTGCCGCCGGACGGGCCGGGGTGCTGGACGATCCGCAGAAGGTCAGCGCCGCCCTGACCGACGCCCGCGACCTCACGGACGCGCTGGCTGACGGACTGCTGGCCGCGTTGCAGGCTGCCGAGGGCCTGGAGAAACGCTTCGACCCCGGCTGGCACCCGGAAGCGCTGCGCTTCGTGTGGCGCACCCTGCCCCCCCACCAGCGCGCCCGCGCCGATACCGCCCTGACGGCCCTGCAAGAGGGGCTGGAGGCCTACGCCAGCCCCAGCCTCAGCTTTCAGGTGTTCGCGCTGGCCCTGCGGGACGCCCTGGGGCACGCCTGAACCGCACGCCGACTTGCCGGTGCGGGCCGTAGGGGCGCTAGACTTCAGGGCATGAGTGCCCCCTTCACGCACGGCCCACTTCGCGTGTGGTCGCTGCCCACCGGTCCCCTCCAGGAGAACACTGTGCTGATCGCGGGCGAGCAGGGGAGGGCCTTCCTGATCGACCCGGGCGACGACGCAGGGCGCATTGCCACCCTGATCGCCGGGAGTGGCGTGACCGTGACCGGCATCCTGCTGACGCACGCGCACTTCGATCACATCGGTGCGGTGCAGCCCCTGCGCGAGCAACTGGGTGTGCCGGTGTGGCTGCACCCGGACGACCGCGACCTGTACGCGCTGGGTGCACAGAGTGCCGCCCGCTGGAACCTGCCGTTCACGCAGCCCGCCGCGCCCGACCACGACATCACGGACGGGCAGATGTTCACGGCGGGCGACCTGACCCTCAGCGCGCACCACCTGCCGGGGCACGCGCCGGGGCACGTGGTGTTCCGCGCGCCGGGCGTGGTCATCGCCGGTGACACCCTGTTCCAGGGCAGCGTGGGCCGCACGGACCTGCCCGGCGGGAACCACCCGCAACTGCTGTCAGGCATCCGCTCCCAGCTGCTGACCCTCCCCGACGACACCGCCGTGTACCCCGGTCACGGCCCGCGCACCACGGTCGGGCATGAGCGGCGCAGCAACCCGTTCCTCCAGTGAGGCGGGTTCCAGTGGTGCTGCGGGGGTCCGCGTGACTCCCGGCGTGGGCGGCGGCCCCGGCGCGGCGGCCGGTGCGGGCCTGACGGACGTGAGTTACAGCACGAACACCGCCAACGCCCTGATTCACCTGTACCGCGCCGAGGTCGGCAAGATGACCGCCTACCGGCAGCGGCTGGACATGACCACCAACTGGTCGGTCGTCACGACCGCCGGTCTGGCGTCCTTCGCGCTTGGCGACGCCACGAACAGTCACGCGACGTTCCTGTTCGCCATGTTCATGAATTACTTCTTCCTGCGCCTCGAAGCCCGGCGCTTCCGGACGTTCGAGATTGCGCACCACCGCGTGCGGATCATGGAGCGGTTCTTCTACCCGGCCATGCTGGGCGACCGCGTGGACCCCGGCTGGCATCAGCTGCTGCTGGCCGAACTGAGCAAGCCGCGCAGCCCCATGACCCGCGACGACGCGCTCGGCTGGCGACTGAACCGCAACTACCTGTGGATCTACACGGCCGTTCTTCTGGCGTGGCTGGCGAAACTGGACCTCGATCAGCCCAAGGGCTGGATCCTGGAATTCCCGGAGGCGTTCTCACTGGCCGACATCGGCAGTTTTCCCGGCTGGCTGGTGTTCCTGATGGTCGGCGTGTTCTACGGGTACCTGATCTGGCTGGCCGCCCGCGCCGCCCGCACCTACCCGCTGGAAGAAGGCTGACGGCGCACCTGATCTTCACGCCACAGTTGCACGCCCGCCAGCACCAGCGCCTGCACGGGCAGGCTGCGGGTGTACAGGCGGGGCCGGCCGGCCAGGACGCAGGCCCCCAGCCACAGCAGCTGCGTGGAGAGCCCCAGGTTCGCCGTGACGACATTACTGACCCGCGGGGTGTACGCCACCCGGTCGGCCGGGGTGGGTGACCCGCCGGTCAGGCGGTCCAGCCTGCGCGTGAAGAGCGCCTGTAGCGCCCGTTCCTGCGGCGTGAAGTACAGCGCGTACACCCGTTTCAGGGCCGCAAGAACCTGCGGGTTGTCCCCGGCCTGCGCGGGCGGATCGCGGAAGACCTCGCCGCGCGCCTCGCGGAAGTCGCGTTCCCACAGGTAATCCACGGTCAGGATCAGGCTCTGCAGCAGCGTGGCCGGCACGCCCGCCGCGCCGCTAATCGCCACGTTCAGTGCCAGGTCCACCACCAGGTCCATCTCGGTATCCAGGTAGCGGCCGGTTTCAGTGGTGCGGCCGGTCGCGCGGGCCAGTTGCCCGTCCAGGTTATCCAGGACGGTCTTGACCTGAAGCAGTAGCGCAGGGAGCAGGCGTTCGCCCCGGCCGATCAGCAGCGCGGCGTACAGACCCAGCGCCGTGTGCAGCAGCACCACGTGCGCCGGGTCCACGTTCAGGCGGGCCAGCGGGGCCACCAGCAGTTGCGCGGCGGGGCGGAACAGGCTTTCACTGGCCCACTCACGCGCCGGGCGTTGTTTTCTCGTCTGGGCGAGTCCCCTACCTACCGGCGGCCCCCGTACTTGGGGGCGCCCTTGCGCACGCCGGCGTAACGGTTGCGTTCCTTGCGCCGCTGCGCGCTGGTGGCGCTGGCCGTGCCAGCGGTGCGTCCGGCCGGGGTCTGCAGGCGGCGGGGCGTGAAGGTGTCCATGGTCAGAAAGCGCGCCATGGGCACGTACAGGATCAGCACGAAGATCAGGCTGCCCCACCAGGTGTTCAGGTATTTCCCGACCGGCGTGAGTTGCAGCAGACTACTCAGCAGGGTCGCCACCACCGAGAACAGCATGACCCGCACGAGCAGTTTCAGCAGTTTGGGCCGCGTGAAGCCCGGATTGGGGTCCGGGGTGGTCAGCCAGCGCCACAGGTTCACGCGTCACCCACGGGCCCATCGCTCCCTGGCCCATCGCTCCCTGGCACATGACCCTCTGGGACAGCGGCGGGGGTGGGCTCCCCGGGAGCCGCCGCCCTGGGCCGCGCGCCAGGAGCGCCGAGCGCTTCCCGCAGGGCGCCGAGTTCCGGGAATTCAGTCTGCCCGGCGTCCACGGTCAGCAGCACGAATGGCTTGTGCAGGCGCGCCGCGACCTTGCGGGCGGCGGCGGCGGCGCTGCCGTCACGGGCCGGGACCACGAACACGAAGCCGCGCACGGCCGCCTTGCCGCTCAGCAGGGACAGCGCCCCGAACAGTTCCAGATCCCCCGGCGCGGCCCGCTCCGGCTGCTCGATGCGCCCGGCGCGGCTCAGGACGTCCAGTACCGGCAGTTCATGACTGAACACCGGGTACAGGCCCAGTTCATCGAGCGCGGGACGCAGCGCGCCGGTCAGCACGTCCTCGGCCAGCAGGGCGCGCGGCCCCAGCACCGCGACCGTCTCGCGCGACGCCCGGCTCAGGGGCGGCATCTCGGCGCGGGCGTCACTGGCCAGCGGCCGGACCTTCTCGAGTGCCAGCCGCACCCGCCCGGCATTCTGCGAGACGCGCATACCGACCTCGGCGGCGGCCCCTTCCATCAGGTCGGGGCGGTCAGGCACGCCCAGCAGGGCGGGTAGACCGCTGATGCGGCGGGCGAGCAGTTCGGGCAGCGCCTCACTCCAGGCGTCGCCACTCACGGCAGGCCACTGGGGCAGCAGGACCAGATCGACCCGCCCCAGTGCCAGGATGCGGCCCAGCACGAGCTGAACCTGCGGCGGCTCGCCCGGCAGGCTTTCACGCCCCAGCGCCAGGCACTCGGCTTCAGTCAGGGTGGGCGTGACGACCTCGGCGCCCAGTTCTTTCAGGTACGCCGACCAGTACGTGGGGAGCCTCGCGGCGCGGGATTCAAGCAGACCAACCCTCATTCTGAACAGTGTACGCGCGCCGGGCGGGGTGCGTGGCCGGGCCACCTCGTCCGGCCCGGCCCGCGTGCGTCACTCGCTGCCCTTGCCGCTCTCCACCCGGCTGGGCAGCTCGGTCCCGGACTGCTTGGCCCCGGACAGCTTAGCCAGGGTGGCCTGCTCGGCCAGTTCCACGTCGTGGTCGTCGATGCGGCGCTGCTCGTTGTCGTGCTCGAACAGTTCCTGGCGGGCGCGCAGCTTGGCCTGAGGCTGCTGAAGGTCGCCGCCGCTGCCCCGGTGCACCCGCTGGAAGAACACCAGCGCGCCCCCCGCCAGGGCCAGCGACCCCGCGAAGTACAGGGTGTCCAGCGGTTTCTCCCAGCGCACAAAGTGCTCCAGGAAGGTGACGCCCAGAATCACGATGATCACCGACACGACCTTCTGCTCCAGGTCCGCGAGGCTTTCCACGCCCAGCGCCGAGGTCAGGTTCAGGGGCGTGATGAACAGCGAGTACAGGCCCACGCCGATCAGGTAGAACACCACAGCCTTGAGCATGGTGCTGACGATCTCCAGGAATTCCACGGCGACGGTGCCCTGCTGACTGGCGACGCCCTGCGTGATCGTGTCGTGCCACGAGCCATAGATGGTGTGCAGCGCCAGCAGCGTCCCCTGAAGGAACAGACTGAACGACACCAGCAGCACGGCGACCACCGCGATGAGTACCACGAAGCGCGTGCGGCCGATCACCTCGCTGAACCACTCGCGTCTGGACGGCTCGGCCCGGGAGCCTGAAGGGGAGGGGGAAGGAGTCACGCCTTCATGATCGCCCCGGGGGGGTGGGGAGCGGGCGCGGGGGAACTTCACACTTGCCTGAAGGTCCGCGCCGCTGCCAGACTGCCCGGCGTGACCGACCCCCCCGACCGCCCCACCCTGCCCGACGCCCTGAAACGCGTGCTGCCCGCCGCCCGCTGGGAGCGCGTGTCCGGCGGCCAGAGCGGCGCGCAGGTGTGGAAATCCACGCGCTTCGTGGTCAAGGTGCAGGCCCGCTCGCCCCACGCGGTCAGCCTGCAACAGGAGCGCGAGCGCCTGCGCTGGCTGCACGGACGCCTTCCCGCGCCGCAGGTCGTGGCCTTCGAGGTCGAGGACGGTCGGGAGTTCCTGGCCATGACCCGCGTACCCGGCATTCCCATGAGCCACCCGGACGCGCTGCTGCACCCGGAGCGGACCGTGACCCTGCTGGCCCGCGCACTGCGGGAACTGCACGCCCTGCCTATCCGGGACTGCCCGTTCCGGCAGACGCTGGACGTGACCCTGCCCCTGGCCCGCGAGCGCGTGCAGGCCGGACGGATCGACGAGACCGACTTCGACGGGGACCGCGCCGGGCGCAGCGCCGTCAGCGTGTTCAACGAACTGGCCCGCACCCGCCCCGCCCAGGAGGACCTGGTAGTGGCCCACGGGGACGCCACCCTGGACAACCTCATCCTGAACGGGGAGTTCGTGGAGGCCCTGATCGACGTGGGCCGCCTCGGTATTGCCGACCGTCACGCCGACCTGGCGCTGGCGCACCGCAGTGTGCGCAGCGAACTGGGCGAACGCTACGCCACCCAGTTCCTTGACCTGTACGGCCGCGCCCTGGTGGACGACACGAAACTCGCGTACTACCGCCTGCACGACGAACTGTTCTGATACAGAGGGGGTGAGACAGAGGTGGTGAGACGGACCCCGGTGCACTGGTGGGCAACACCCGTTCCATCTGGGCAGACCTGGAGGGCTGCGCCGCAGGGCGAATAGAGGCAGGGCGGGTTCCAGGCTGGCTACGGAACAGACGGACTCCGTCTGTTGTTCTTACTCGTGTTCTTACTCGCATCCTTTCGGGCCGCGCATGATCTACTCGGTTTCATGCGCACCCTCGGCCGACTCGTCTCCCACCACCCCTGGGCCGTGCTGATCGTGTGGCTGCTGGCCGCCGCGCTCAGCATTCCCTTCGCCGCGCGCGCGCCCGCCGCCCTGAACGCCGACCCGGCTGGTGGCCTCACGCAGTCCGAAGCGACCCGCGTGACCGATCTGCTGCGCGACCGCTTCGGCGAACGCGACACCAACACAGTTGTGATCGTCACCCGCAGCAGCCCGCCGCTGGGCACCCCGCAGGGCGACGCCGCCTACCAGGCGTTCTTAAGCGGCCTGGAGAAGGTGCCGGGTGTCACGCGCGTCACGCCCCCGCAAGGCAGCGGCCCGTACCGCACCCGCGCCGAGGACGGCACCCTGGCCCTGACCCTCGCCCAGATTCCCCTGCTGGACGGCGCCAGCGACACCCTGAAGCTGGTGCGCGCCTACACTGCGCGCGCCCAGACGCCCGCCCTGAGCATCCGCGTGACCGGCGGGCAGGCCATCGCGGACGACTTCACGCACTTCGCCGAGAGCGACACCAAACGCAGTGAATTCACCGCGCTGCCCCTGATCGCGCTGCTGCTGCTGGTCGTGTTTGGCGCCCTCGTCGCGACCGGCCTGCCGCTGATCGTGGGCATGCTTAGCATCAGTGTCGCCATGGCCGCCCTGTACGGCCTGACGCACCTGATGCCCGTCAGCACCTTCGCGCAGAGCGTGATCACCATGCTGGGCCTCGGGGCCGGGATCGACTACGCCCTGCTGACCGTCAACCGCTTCCGCGAGGAACTGAAACGCACCCCGGACGCACGCCTGGCCGCCGACCGCACCGTGCAGACGGCCGGGCGCAGCGTCGCCTTCAGCGGCCTGACCGTCGCCATCGCCATGGCCGGCCTGATCCTGCCGCCCATCGCCTTCGTCCGGTCGATCGGCATCGGCGGGGTGCTGGCGGTCCTGCTGACCGTGCTGGCCAGCCTGACCGCGCTGCCCGCCCTGCTGGCCCTGCTGGGCGAGCGCGTGAACAGCCCCCGCCTTGTCAGGTTCACCTGGGCGCAGAGCGGCGCCGCCTCGACCGGCTGGACGGCGTTCGCGCGCCGCGTGACCGCCCGCCCCTGGCTGGCCGTGACTGCCAGTACCGCGCTGCTGCTGCTGCTGGCCTCTCCGGTCCTGACGCTGCGCACCGGGTACGCGGGCGCGTGGGGCCTCACGCCCGGCGTGGAAAGCCGCGACGCCCTGCAGGACGTACGCGACCTGGGGACCGGGGGGCTGCTCAGCCAGTTCGAGGTCATCCTGGACCCCGGCCACCGCTACGGTCCCGCCGACCGCGCCCGGTTCCAGCAGACCGTCACGGACCTGCGCGCCCTGCCCGGCGTGCGCGGCGTGCTCAGCCCCTTCGTGACGCCCGCCGACCTGGCCGGCAGCGTGGGCGGGGGCAGCGGTGCCGGGAGCGCCGGCGGTGGGGGCAGCGCCGGGCAGCTGGCCGCGCTGAGCGCCCTGACCTCCCGCTCGTTCAGCGCCGACCGCACCCTGCTGCGCGTCACGGTCATCCCGGAAGACACCCTGCGCGCCGCCGACATTCCCGCCTTCGAAACGCAGCTGCGCCGCACCCTGAACGCCAGCGGGTACTCGTACCTGCTGGGCGGCGCTCCCATCGGCGGACAGGAATTCAGCCGCGCCATCACGAACTCGCTGCCCACCATCATCCTGGCCGTGTTCGCCGGCACGTTCCTGCTGCTGATGATCGCGTTTCGCAGTCTGCTGATCCCCCTGAAAAGCATCCTCATGAACGCCCTGACCGTCGGCGCGGCCACCGGCATCGTCACGCTGATCGTGCAGCACGGCATCCTGGCCGCGCCGCTCGGCATTCCCGCCGACGTGGGCGTTCTGGATTCCAGCCTGCCGGTTCTGCTGTTCGCCGTCATGTTCGGCCTGAGCATGGACTACGAGATCTTCCTGCTCTCCCGCGTGCAGGAGGAGTACCTGCGCAGCGGCGACAACGACGAGGCCATCGTGCTGGCCGTCGGGCACACCGCGCGCATCATCACCTCGGCCGCGATCATCATGTTCATCGTCTTCAGCGCCTTCATCTTCGGGCGGGTCGTCGCCAGCAAGAGCATCGGCCTGGGTCTGGCCGTCGCCGTCGCCCTGGACGCCACGTTGGTGCGCCTGATTCTGGTGCCCGCCTTCCTGAAACTCGCCGGGAAGTGGAACTGGTGGCTGCCCGCCTGGCTCGACCGGCGACTGCCGCACATCCGCCTGGAACACTGAACCAGGCATGGGACAGGGGGAACTGGGAACAGCAACAGAGCGAGGGGCGACTGCATGTGCAGGTCGCCCCTCCTCTCCTACGGATTCCGTCTGTTTCTTTGATCACTCGGGAGGTCGCCAAGTTACCAACTGCACGCCCGGAACCCACTGTGCTCCCATTCAATCCGAATGTGTATCAGCACTCGCCGCTTACGGCTGGGCCTGTTCGCGCTTGCGGCGAATGAACCACGCGACCGCCGCGACCGCCAGCACGCCCAGGATGATGCGGCTGGCGGGGGCCACATACTGCTCGACCCGGTCGTAGTGCTCGCCCAGCAGGTAGCCCGCCCCGGCCAGCAGGGCCGCCCACAGGCCCGACCCGATGGCACTGAACAGCAGAAACTTGGGCATGGGCATCTCGCTCATGCCAGCTGGGAGGCTCAGCAGGCTGCGGATGCCGGGCACCATCCGCCCGAACAGCACCGCCCTGGACCCGTGCCGGTCGAACCAGTCGTCGGCTTTCTTGATGTCCCTGCCGCTCAGGGTCAGCCACTTGCCGTGCCGATCCGCCCAGGCGACCAGCCGGTCCTCACCGAACGCGCGCCCCACGTAGTACAGCGGCAGGGTGCCGATCACGCTGCCCAGGGTGCCCATCAGGATCACCATGATCAGGTTCAGGTCGCCGCGGGACGCCGCGAAGCCCGCCGACGGCATGATCAGCTCGCTGGGAATGGGTGGGAACACGTTTTCCAGCACCATCAGCAGCAGGATGCCCACGTACCCCATGCTGTCCATCAGTCCCTGTACCCACTCGGCCATGCTGCCCACACTAGCGGGCCGGAGCCGGGACGCGCCTCCTCCTAAAGTTCGTCATAACCTGAAGGGGGATGGGCGGCGGCCGGGGCGGCCCTAGACTGGGCGCATGTCTTTTCCTCCGATTCAGGCCGTGATCTTCGATTTTGACGGCACCATCCTGGACACCGAAACGCACGAATTCCGCCGCTGGCAGGCGCTGTACCGCCAGCACGACCGGGAATTGCCGCTCTCGGAATGGCAGCGCGGCATCGGTACGTGGGACGCCTTTGACCCCTGGGCCGGGCTGCCCGAAACGGTGCAGCGCGACCGCGAAGCCACGCAGGCGACCCTGCGCGACGCCATTCACGCCGACATTCAGGCGGCCGACCTGCGCCCCGGCGTACGCGACGTGCTGAGGGCCGTGCGGCCCGCCGGACTGCGCCTGGCCCTGGCGACCAGCAGCGACCGCGCCTGGGTGACCCGCTGGCTGGGCGAACACGACCTGCTGGACGCCTTCGAGACGCTTGCCACGCGCGACGACGTGGCCCGCGTGAAACCCGACCCGGAACTGTACCTGCTCGCCGCCCGGCAACTGGGTCTGCACCCCTCGGCGTGCGTGGCGGTCGAGGACAGCCTGAACGGCGCGACCGCCGCCGTGGCCGCCGGCATGCGCGTGGTGGTCGTACCCAACGAGGTGACAGCCACCCAGCCCTTCCCGCCCACCTGGGCTAGACTGGACGGCTATACCGGCGGCCTGGACGCCCTGCTGGCCGCCGCGCAGACCAGCCGGTAAGCGGGCACAGCGACGAGAAAGGGGAGAGCGACGAGAAAGGGGAGAGCAGGGGCCGTCTCTGGCGCGCTGCTCTCCCCTTGCCGTGGCTCACTGTCCGGCTTACACGTCCGGGTAGACCTTGATTTCCGTGATGTGTGCCCGGTCGGGGCGGCTGAGGGTGTGCGCCACGCTCTTGGCGAGGCCACGCGGGTCGATCATGGATTCCCAGCTGAGGCCCGCTTCGCGGTTGCTGGGCGTGTCGATGGCGCCCATGGGGTACAGCACGCAGCCGCGCACGCCCCGGCCCTTGAGTTCGTCGTGCAGGCTCAGAATGTACGCGGCGACGGCGGCCTTGCTGGCCGTGTACAGCGCGGCCTTGGGGCCGCTGAGGCGCGCGGCCTGCCCGGCGCTGACGCCCATCACGATGCCGTCTTTCTGCTTGACCATGTGCGGCAGGACGCCCTGCACGGCGTGAAAGAGGCTGGTCATGTTCGTGTCGAACAGGTAGCGCAGGTCGTCGGGCGTGGCTTTTTGCGCTTCCTGCGTGCTGAACGCGCCGACCGTGTGAATCAGCGTGTCCACCTTCACCTTGCGCAGCCGCTCGATGCTGGACGGATCGGTCAGGTCCAGGTCGAGGACCTCGGTGGCGGGAAACCGGTCGGCGGCGCGTTCCAGGCTCTCGCCGCGCCCGACCAGGACCATCTGAGCGCCGGCGTCGTCGAGTTCCTGAGCAATGGCGGTCGCCAGTGCGCCGCCCGCTCCTGTAAGCATGATGGTGGAGGAGCTGAGGTTCGCCATGCCCCCAGGGTAACGGGTGATCGCGGCTCCCGGGTCACGCGGCCTTGGCGCGGGCCGGGTTGCTTAGCGGAAGGTCAAGGACCTCTCACTCCCCACGCGGCGTGTCAGCGGCGTGGGTCGCCGTACCCGGCCGCCCGCACCTGCGCCCAGTCGCCCTGCCCCAGGATGAACGGGGCGCGTTGCGTGGGCGTGGTCACGCGCGGCCCGGCATGCGGGTCCAGGTACACGTCGATCTCGCTGCGGATCCCGAAGCCCCGTGCGGCCGGGTACGTGCCCGGCTCGATGGTCACGGCCAGTCCGGGCGTCAGGGTGCGGGTGTCGTGCGTCTCGTAATCGTCGAGGTTCGCGCCCGCCCCGTGAATACGGACGCCCAGGTCGTGCCCCGTGCGGTGCAGGAAGAACGCTGCCCACTCTGGGCCCATGGCTTCGCGGGCGGCGCGGTCGGCCATCCAGCCCTGCAACGCTCCCCAGCCGCGCGCCGCGTAGCCGTCCTGAAGGGTGCGTAGCGCGGCGTCACGGGCGGCCGTCACGGCGTCCCAGGCGCCCAGGTACTCGGGCGTGGGCGTTCCGGCGTACCCGACCCAGGTCACGTCCGCAAAGGGCCGACCCGGTTCCTGCGCCCACAGGTCGATCAGGACGCACTCGCCTTCTTTCAGGGTGGCGTGGCGCTCCGGGCTGGGTTCGTAGTGGCTGTCGGCGGCGTTCACGCCGAAACTCACGTTCACGGGGTGCCCGGCGCTCATTCCGGCCGCCGCGATCTGCCGCATGATCACGGCCTGCGCGTCCAGTTCCGTGACCGGCTGCCCCCCCCGCAGGCGCTCGTGAATCAGGCGGAATGCGTCGTCCTTGGCGGTCATCAGCACGGCCACGGCCCGCTCGTGTGCGGCCAGATCATCGGCACTCCAGGCCAGGAACGACTGAAGCAGGTCCGCGCTGCTGTGAATCCCGGCGGCCCCGGCGGCCCGCACGCGCTCGACCGTCCCGGCGTCCACGCGGCTCACGTACGGGACCGCGCCGCCCGCGCTGTACTCCATGGCCAGCGTGCGGCCCTGCACGATCTCACGCAGCGCGGCGTCCAGCTGCCCGTGCGACCCGAACGCGCGGCGCTCGGCGTTCCAGTGGCGGGTGATTTCAGCCCAGGTGCCGCCCTCAATGTGGTTGTGCAGCGCCACGGCCGCCCCGCTGCGCGGCACCCACACAAAAAACCGCCGGGTCAGGAACGCCCCACTGGGGAGGTTCAGCACGGTGCGGGCATGCGGGTTCAGGCCCTGAAAGTCGTACACCAGCCAGCCGTCCAGGCTGGTCGCGGCGAGGGCGCGCTGCATGCGCGTGATCGGTGAGGTCATGCCCCCCAGCCTAACGCGGGGTCTGCCGCCCAGGCCAGGTGGCCGCCGCTACCGGAGTTGAGGGCTGGACCGACAGGCCGGAGGGAACGGGAGAGGAGCCGACAGGGAACAGGGCCGGGCGGCAGCGGCTGAACACCTGCACGCTCGGCGGGCGCCTCCTTCCCGACTGTGGCGCAGTGGAGCGCAGTCCGGCTGGGTCAGCGGCGGCTGTCCGGTGTGGTGGGCGGCAGGCTCTGCACGGCCGCGAATGCCCGCGCCTGCGCGAGATTCCAGCTGCGCCAGTCGGGTGCGCGGCCATACTCGGCGCGCAGGAAGCTGATCAGGTCCTGCCGCTGCGAGCAGCCGGGCGCTGTGCCGGGACCGCAGGCCGGGGTCAGGGTGTCCAGGTGCCGCACGAGGTCCGGCACGGCGCCCGCCCCCAGGCGCGTCAGGTCCGCCGCGCTGACCCGCTGCGGCGTGAGGCGCTGGTCGTTCGTGACCCCCGACAGGTGCCGGTGAATGTTCACGCGGGCAATCAGCGCGGCCGGATTCAGGGCCGTGAGGGTCAGCAGGGTCAGCAGGCCGCCCAGCAGAGCCGGGAACGCGAACCGGTCGGTGTCGCCGCGCCACCGCCACGCCAGCCACACCAGGGTCGGGGTGATCCACGCCAGGAACGCGGCCCCCAGTACCCTCGCTTCGCTCAGGCCGTACGCCTGCGTGTACAGCGTCCAGCGTTGCGCGGCGCTGGCCAGAATCACGGCCAGTGGCAGCAGTACCGCGACCGTCAACGCCCGGAAGCCCACAGAGGTCCGCGTGTCCGGGGCGCTCAGGCTGTGCGCGCCGAGCAGCACCCCGGCTGTCAGGAACGCCACGGTCATCAGTTCCGCGAAGCCCCGCCGGATGAACGAGGCGTACGTCTCCCCAGCGGGCAGGCGCCGGAACACGCAGCAGAGACGGGCGGGCGGCCAGCAGCGCCGGGTACAGCAGCCCACCGGCCAGGGCGCACCACCCCAGCAGCCTGACCGTCCACCAGAAGGCGCCGTCCAGCTTCAGGTTCCAGAGCAGCGACGCGGTCCCCAGCGGCGCGAACCGGACGTCCGCGCCCGCCAGTAGCGCGCCGAACACCAGCAGGACCGGCACGGTCAGGGCCAGGCCCAGCGCGATCCGGCCCGCGCGCGCCGGTGCCCCGTGCCGGGCCGGTGGGCGCAGCCGCTCCCAGGGAAAGCGGGCCAGCAGTGTGGGCGGTCCGTGAATCAGGCGCACTCCGGCGCTCAGTAGTACGCCCAGCAGGTGCGCGGGCCCGGCGCGGCGCAGTCCAGCGAAGCCCGATCCGTCATGGCGGATGAACGCCAGGCCCAGAGCCAGCGAGGTCAGCAGTGCCAGGGCGTTCAGCACACCCAGTTGCGGGGTGGGGGCCACCAGCGTAAAGCTCAGGCCGAAGGCCAGGGCGATCAGCAGTAGCGTCAGCGCCGCCCGGTCCGCCCGGACGCCCCGGCGACGCAGCGCCCACAGGACCGCGCCGGTCAGCAGGAGCAGCCAGACACTCAGGTTCAGGCCCAGTCCGCGCGTGCCGTACGTGAGCAGCTGCGCGGCGCTGCCCAGCCCCAGCGCCAGCAGCAGGGGCGTGGCCATCAGGACCGGGGGCGGGGCGTCCGGGGCCGCGTCCGTCGGGACCTGGGCGTCCAGGGCTGTGGGGCCGGACAGCACAGGGCCGGACTCGTCTGAAGTCATGCCCGCACCGTACCCACGGGCCGCGCAGAAGGCGTCCACCGAGAGCAGTGAACCGAAAGGTGTGGGCGGTGAGGGGGTGCGCCGCACAGAAGCGAGCGCCCCGCCCGGCGTGCGGTCCGGGAGGGGCGTGCAGGCCGCGTGGCCGTGGCGTTCAGTTGCCGCGCGAGAAGCGGCGTTCCAGGGCGCGCTGCACGATTTCCAGCAGGCTGCTGACCGCCCAGTAGATCAGGGCCGCCGCGAGGTACGGCCCGAACGGCTCGAAGGTCCGCGCGATCACCAGTTGCGCGCTGCGTAGCAGTTCCACGACCGTGATCACGCTGACGAGCGAGGTGTCCTTCACCAGACCGATCAGGGTGTTGCTCATGCTGGGCAGCGACACCCGCGCGGCCTGCGGCAGCACGATCAGGCGCATGGTCTGCCCGGCGTTCAGGCCCAGGCTGGTCGCGGCCTCCCGCTGGCCCCTGGGAACGCTCAGGATCGCGGCGCGGATCGTCTCACTGAGGTACGCGGCGGCGTTCAGGGTCAGGGCGATCACGCCGCCCGCCACCGGGTTCAGCGTGATGCCCAGGCTGGGCAGCCCGTAGTAGATGACGAAAATCTGCACCAGGAGCGGCGTGCCCCGGATGAACGACACGTACAGGCTGCTCAGGCCGCGCACCCAGCCCAGCCGGGACAGCCGCGCCAGCGCCACACAGAAGCCCAGCGGCAGGCCCAGCAGCATGGCGGCCAGCGCGAATCCCAGCGTGACGGGCAGCGCGCCCAGCAGGGTCGGCAGGGACGTCCAGGCGCTCTGCAGGACAAGTTGCAGCTGTTCAGTGTTCATGGGTTCTCCGGGGTTCATGGGGTCTCCGGGCGGGGAATGATACGGATTCCGATTGATTCAGTGCAGGTAACTGCTCAGCACGATAAACACGGCAAAAAACGCTTGTTCCCGTTTTGTATGAGCATAATATT
>NZ_JAGLBB010000049.1 GCF_018260555.1 Deinococcus sp.
CCTGCTCGGCCCCGGCCTGCACCCCGGCGGCGCGGGCTTCCAGGGCCGTGACCCGGCGGGCGGTGTCCTCGCGGGCCTTCCAGACGCGTTCCTGCTCACGTAGCCGCAGTTGCGCGGCCTGCAAGGTCTCGCGGGCGTCGGTCAGGCGCTCGGCCTCGGCGTCCGTGACTTCCCGCTCGCGCCGCAGCGTGTCGGCCGCCTCGGCGGTCACGCCCGCGTACTCGGAGTCCAGCAGGCCACTCAGGCCCTGCGCTTCGAGTTTCAGAGTTTTGGCGCGGTCCGAGGCGACCCGCTGCATGGCCCCCACGTGATCCAGCCCGGTCAGTTCGCCCAGCAGCGCCTGCCGCTCCTTGCCGGAGCCGTGCAGCACGCGTGAGAACTCGCCCTGCGGCAGCATCACGCTGCGCGCGAAGGTCCGGAAGTCCAGGCCCACCGCCCGCCGGATGCGTTCGCTGATGCCCTTGGCCCCGCCTTCAGAGAGGTTGGCCCAGCGGCCGTCCGCTTCCAGCTGCTCGAAGCGCACCTCGTTCTCCGCCTGCTTGCGGCCCTTGGTGCGCGACGCCCGGTACGTCACGCCAGCCACCTCGAAGGTCAGGCTGACCGACAGGCCGCGCTCGCCCTGCGAGATCAGCGCGTCCAGGCCCGACGCGCCCAGCCGCGCCGTCTGCCCGTACAGCGCGAACGTCATGGCGTCCAGCAGGCTGCTCTTACCACTCCCGGTCGGCCCGACCAGCGCGAACAGTTCCAGGTCCCCGAACTCCAGACTGGTGAACTGCCGGAACGCCGTGAACCCCTGCAACTCCAGTTTGATCGGCTTCATCGGGGCGCCTCCGGCGTGTTGATGGTTGATGGTGGATGGTTGATAGGGGTCAGACCATCAACCATCGACTTTCGACTATCAACCCTCCTCACGCGCCCTCCTCGGTGCGGGCGAGTTCGTCGGCTTCCAGGAACGCGGCGCGCAGGTCGTCCGGGAGTTCGCCGCGTTTCTCCTGGTGGAAGCGTTCGTAGAGGTCCATCAGGCTCAGGCCCTCGCGTTTCAGGTCAGGCGTGGCGAGGTCCTCCTGCGCCGCGTC
Source organism: Deinococcus sp. (assembly GCF_018260555.1). Lineage (GTDB taxonomy): Bacteria > Deinococcota > Deinococci > Deinococcales > Deinococcaceae > Deinococcus. The sequence goes on from NZ_JAGLBB010000049.1 coordinate 1,077, forward strand.
AAGTTCGACAGCCAGGGTGCCGGGCGCGAGTTTCAGCACGCGGTCTTTCAGGCCGGGCAGGGCGGTGCCGGCGGGGGCACGCACCACGACTTTCAGCAGCCCGCCAAAGTCACTCAGGGCCGCCAGGCGCGACTCGACGTGTTCCAGATCCACGCGCAGGGTCCGCAGTTCCCGCCCGCTGGCGAGCGGCAGGGCGTGGACCTGGGCGGGCCGCCCGGCCTCGACCTCGACAAGGTTCACCTGTTTCTTCTCGCCGGCCTCACCAAAGTCCAGTTGAATGACACTGCCGGGGTAGTACGCGGGCGGCGCGTCGGACACCTGCTGCGGCTTGTGCACGTGCCCCAGCGCCACGTACTGCGCGCCGGGCGGCAGTTGCAGGCCCGAAAGGGTGTAGCTGTTCGTCAGGTCGAACTGCATGGTGCGCTCGGAGCCGCTGGGCACCGCGCCGTCCATGGTGGCGTGGCACATCAGCATGTTCACGCTGCTCCCGGTAAAACCTTCGCCCAGGCGGCGCAGGAAAAAGCCCATGCCCTCGCGGTACTTCTGCCGCCACGCGCCGGTGTCGCCGCCCAGCAGGTCAGCCGCCTTGACCAGCCGCCGCTCGGACAGGTACGGCAGCGCGCCCACGACCAGCCGCTCGCCGCCGCGCGTCTCGACGGTGCGGATCATGTCGGCCGGGTTTGCGGTGGGCTGCGAGACGACCTGCACGCCCACCCAGCCCAGCAGCCCGGTAACCGACGCGAGGCGCGCGGCACTGTCGTGGTTCCCGGCGATGACCACGCCCGGAATGCCCTGGTCGCGCAGGCGCAGGAAGAAGTCGAACACGGCGGCTTCTGCGTCGGCGCTGGGGTTGCCCGTGTCGAACAGGTCACCGGACACCAGGACCACGTCCGCGCGTTCCGTGCGGGCCAGTCCGGCGATCTCGGTCAGGGCGTCGTGGACTTCCGGGGTGCGGTCGAAGCCCCGCAGGGATCGCCCGGCATGGAAATCGGCAGTGTGAAGTACGCGCATCACAGAAAAAAATAGCATGGAGGGCGCTGAGGCCCGGCCGCGCCTGCATACGGACGCCCGCCGGTGCATACGCCGCCACGGCTACCGAACTGTCATTCCTGGCACCTGCGCGCCCCTCCCTCCTGTCTGGCTGGCAAAAGGCAGGTGCTGGTGTCTGTCAGCTCGCAAGCCAGCCTGTTACGAGCAGAGAGAAAAGATAGTTACCTGAAAGACGCCTGAATATGTATTCAAAGGGTCATTTATCATGTTTATTTGCTGCAAACACTGCAAAGATACTGGCATGTATAGCAATGATCTGGACCTGTACACCAAAGCCCGCCTGCGGGAAACGCAGGACGTGGCCCTCTGCCAGCGCCCCGCCCCCGCCCTGAGCCGGTGGGTGCGCCAGGCCGCCCGCCGCCTCCGCCGCCGCTGAACCCGGCCCACCCGCTGAAACCCTGCCCACCCGCTGAAACCCGGCCCACCCGCTGAACCCGGCCCAGCCTCCCCGGCTGCGCAGGCCATAACCGCCAGTCAAGGAGTCGGGTTTGACACTGACCAGCTCCCGTATCCCGTTTTGTTCATGACGGAATGGGCCGGGCCTTGCTATGCTGCTGGTCTATGTCGTTTTCCTCTGCTGCCGAGACTTTCCGCGTGTCCGGCGGTGTGAACAGGGTGCGGTTCCGTTCAGATTCGGGTTTCACGGTTATGACCGCCCGCATCCGCAACGAGGAGGGCGAGGACCCGGACGCCACCGTGATCGGCGTGATGCCGCCCCTGGAGGCCGGGGACACCTTCAGCGCCGACGTCTCCATGGAGGAGCACCGCGAGTACGGCTACCAGTACCGCGTGCTGAACCTCGTGCTGGAGGCGCAGCCTGCCGACCTGACCGAGGCGGGCATCGCCGCGTACCTGGAAGCGCGGGTGGGCGGCGTGGGCAAGGTGCTGGCCGGGCGCATCGCCGGGATGTTCGGCGCGGCGACCTTCGACATCCTGGAGAACGACCCGGACCGGTTGCTGCAGGTGCCGGGCGTGACGGCCAGCACGCTGCACAAGATGACGTCCAGCTGGTCGCAGCAGGGCCTGGAACGCCGCCTGCTCGCGGGGTTGCAGGGCCTGGGCCTGAGCATCTCGCAGGCGCAGCGGGTCGTGAAGCACTTTGGAGAGGCGGCGTTAGAACGCCTGCAATCGGACCTGTTCGTGCTGACCGAGGTCGAGGGCATCGGGTTTCTCACCGCCGACAAGCTGTGGCAGGCGCGGGGCGGCACCCTCGACGACCCGCGCCGCCTGACGGCCGCCGCCGTGTACACCCTGCAACAGGCCGCGCAGCAGGGCGGGCACTCGTTCCTGCCGCGTGCGCGCGCGGAGCGGGGCGTGGCGCACTACACCCGCGTGACGCCCGCCCAGGCGCGGCTGGCCGTGGAGACCGCCGTGGAACTGGGCCGCCTGAGCGACGACACGCCGCCGCTGCTGGACACGCAGGACGCGCTGCACGATTCCAGCCGCATCTACCTGCCGCCCACCCTGCGCGCCGAGAAGAAACTCGCGGGCCTGATCCGCACCCTGATCGCCACGCCCCCCGCCGGCGAGCGGTGGGCCGTTCCCAGGGGCGCGGCCAGGGACCTGTCCGCCGAGCAGGCGGGTGTGCTGGACCTGCTCGGAGAGCACCGGCTGGTCGTCCTGACCGGCGGGCCCGGCACCGGCAAGAGCACCACCACCCGCGCGGTCGCGGACCTCGCCGAGAGCCTGGGCCTGGAAGTCGGCCTGTGCGCCCCGACCGGCAAGGCCGCCCGCCGCCTGGGCGAGGTGACGGGCCGCACGGCGAGCACCATTCACCGCCTGCTCGGCTACGGCCCGGCAGGCTTCCGGCACAACCACCTGGAACCTGCCCCCTACGACCTGCTGATCGTCGATGAGGTCAGCATGTGCGGCGACGGCCTGATGCTCTCGCTGCTCTCGGCAGTCGCGCCGGGCGCGCGGGTGCTGCTCGTCGGCGACACTGACCAGCTCCCCCCGGTGGACGCCGGGCTGCCCCTGCACGCCCTGACGCAGACCGCGCCCACCGTGCGCCTCACGCAGGTGTACCGTCAGGCGGCCGAGAACCCCATCATCCGCGCCGCGCACGGCCTGCTCCAGGGTCAGGCTCCGCAGTGGGGCGACCCGCGCCTGAACATCACGGAAACCGAGCCGGATGTCGGCGCGCGCCGCGTGGCGCTGCTCGTCCGCGACCTGGGCGGCCCCACGCAGGTACAGGTGCTGACGCCCATGCGCAAGGGACCGCTGGGCGTGGACATGCTCAACCACCACCTGCAGGGCCTGTTCAATCCCGGCGAGGGCGGCGTGCGCATCGCCGACGCCCACGCCCGGCCCGGTGACGTGGTCGTGCAGACCAGGAACGACTACACCAACGAGGTCTTCAACGGCACGGTCGGCACGGTCCTGAAAGCCGACGGGTCCCGCCTGACCGTGGATTTCGACGGGAACATCGTGGAACTCGCCGGGGCGGAACTGTTCAACCTGCAACTCGGGTACGCGCTGACCGTGCACCGCGCGCAGGGCAGCGAGTGGGACACCGTGCTGGGCGTGCTGCACGAGGCACACATGCCCATGCTCAGTCGCAACCTGGTGTACACCGCCCTGACCCGCGCCCGCGAACGCTTCTTCGCGGTCGGGTCCGGCAGCGCGTGGCAGCGGGCCGCCGGCCGCCAGCGCGAGGAGCGGCACACGGCGCTGCTGGAACGCATCCGCGCCCGCTGACGCAGGGTCCGCAACGCCCACGTCGGCTCCCATCGGCGCCCGGTCGTCAAGCGGACCAGTCATCCTACGCGGCCTCCGATTGAGGGGTCTACAGTTGATTCGGGACAGTTCCGAAGCAATCCGGGTGAAACAAACGGAATCCGTGCGACAGAACTGTCACTGAATGTCATACGTAGTTGAGGATGTTCACAATCCCCGGATTGGGGGGTGAGATTTTTCTCATTCTCGGGCCATACTGTGAGATATGCGGCCATCAGATCGTACCCAGGGCGCGACCCTCATCGTGTCGCTGCTGTTCGTCATGCTGATCCTGGCCGTGATCATGAGCGTCACTGCTCAGGTCACGCTCGCCGCCCGGCGCTCCAGCGTCGATCAGGACGCCATCCTGCGTGCCCAGTTTGCCGCCGAGTCCGGCGCGGCGCGCGTGCAGGCCCGGCTGCGCGTCATGGGCGGCCTGCTCAGCGGTGCCAGTCTGCCTCCGGACGGCGCGCAGGTTCTGAGCGACCTCGCCGCGCTGTGCGGGCTGAGCAGCCTGCCCACTGCCGCTGACGGCGCGACCCTCTGCACCCTGAACCCCACGACCGGCCTGAACAGTGCCGGCGGCGGCGTGAACTCCCGCGTGGCCCTGCTCGTGAACGCCGTGGGTCAGCAGGCCTTCATGGACGCTGGCATCACCGGCGCGACCCCCGAGGTCCGCAGCCGCTTCTGGTCCGACCTGTTCTCCGGCACGCAGGGCGTCCCCCTGAACGGGGATCAGGACGCCTCCACGTACGCCGTCAGTTACGGCCTGAAACCCCTGGCCGTCATCCGCGACAGCGCCACCCAGTACCGCCTGACGTTCGAGGTTCCCGACGTGACCATCACGGGCCGCGCTGGAACGGCCACCCGCACGGTCCGGGTGCGCTCGAACCTGCCCACCCTGAACCTGACCGTCAGCCAGCCTTCCCTGGCGCCCTACGCCCTGCTCACCAACCACCACTTCAACAGCGCCGACGCCGAGGACGCCCAGAACCGTATCACCTTCACCAGCCGGACTTTGTTCAGCGGTCCCGTGCACACCAACCAGCAGTTCAGGTTCGAGGGTAAACCCTGGTTCGGGGGGGCCGTCACCAGCGCCGGATGCCCCGCCAACACCCTGGGGCCGCAGTGCGACGCCGTCAGCAAGCCCGCCGCGCAGCCCGGCGCGTACTTCGCCGGGGTAGAACGCAGAGTCGACGACATGCAACCCAGCCGCGATGCCCCCACCGAATGCGCCAGCGGCGATAGAGCCTGCGCCGCCAACCCGCAAGTGCAACCCACCTTCGCGGCGGGCGTGAACTGGGACTCACCAGTCCTGCCACTGCCCATTAGTGGCAATAACCAGCAGGCAGCGGCGCAGTCGGGCGGGATCGCCATTGCCGGGAGCGTGAGCAGCCTCAGCCTGTACCGCGACACGGTCGCCGGGCAGGACGTGCAGCGGCTCAGCTTCACCAGAAACGTGAACGGCACGCCCGTCACCACCCAGCTGGCCTTCGGCACGGACCGCCGGTTGCGCATCCTTGCCCCCGGCGGCAGCTGGCAGGACGCCACCCGTAACCCGGACGGCACCTTCGCGCCCGGCACGCCCGCCGCTGGCTTCAACGGCGTGATCTACGTCGGCGGGAACGTCGGCAGCCTGAATGCCGGGCCGAATGCTGCGGCTGGCGCGGCCGTCGCTCCCTTCGCCGGCTTGACCCTGGCTGCCGACGGCGACATCGACATCACCAGCGACCTGCGCTACGCCGAGCCGCCGTGCAGCGGCGCGCACACCCGCAACGCGGACGGCACCGTCACGCCCGCCCCCTGCACCAACCTGAACGCGCAGAACATCCTGGGCATCTACGCCAGCCAGGGCAACGTGAATCTCATCCGCCCCGGTAACGGCAGGGCCACGGAACTCGGGAACAACCCCACCATCCACGCCGTCCTGATGGCCGGACAGGGCGCCGTGCAGGTCGGTGGGTTTGATAGGGGCAGCGCCCTGGGGAACGTCAACCTGATCGGCGGCGTCATCGAGAACTATTACGGCGCGTTCGGGACCACCAGTGGCGACGTGCAGCAGACCGGGTACGGCCGTAATTTCGTGTTCGACCCGCGCACCCTGGCCGGGCTGCGCCCCCCGTACTTCCCCACTGCGGCAACCTGGACGGTCGGCCTGTACGACGGCGCCACCCCCGTCCCCGAACCCCGGTTGCGCGGCGACACCGTCAGCACGGCAGGCACCCGGTGATTCCCGCACACCCCCGCGCCCGGCAGGCCGGATTCACGCTGCTGGAACTGCTGCTCGTCATGAGCATCCTGGCCATCGTGGCGGGCCTGTTCGGGTTCGCGCTGCTCGGCACGTACCGCGCCAATCAGGTGCGCGAGGCCGCCTCGCAACTGACCGGCGATCTGCGTCAGGCCCGCAGCGAGGCCCTAAAAACCGGGCAGTCCGCCAGTGTCACGGTCGCCGCCAACTCATCCACGTACACCTTGACCCGCGCTGGAACGCCGCAGACGCGCACGCTGCCCGGCGGGGTCACGCTGACCGGCGTGGTGGGTCTCAACAATATCGTGTACGTCGCCCCAACCGGCACGACCAGCGGTAATGGCACCACCTGGACCCTCACCAGCCTGGGCGGGACGCACAGCCTGAAGGTCAAGGTCGTTGGAATCACCGGAAAGGTCATGATCGATGCAACGAACTAACCGCACCCAGACCACGCCCACGCAGACCAGCCAAACGCCAGCCAGCCACACCCAGGGCTTCACGATCATCGAGGTGCTCGTGGCCGTGTTCCTGACCAGCGTGATCGCCCTGGTCGTCCTGACCCCCCTGACCGGCTTTTTCGGCCTGACGCGCCGCAGCAACCAGCAGGTCACCGCCACGCAACAGGCGCAGCAGGTCATCGAGGCCGTGCGCGGTGACTGGCTCAGCGTCGTCAACTACGACCAGCGCTGCGCCACGCAGCCCATCCCGGCCACCGCGCAGGTCACCCTGACCAACCTCGACGTGAACGGAAACTCCACCGGCACCCCCGACCTGAACGCCACCTGCGGCAGCAACCCACCGGACACGGCGCCCGTGCGGCGCATCAACGTGCAGGTCACGCTGGGCGGCGCGACCTCCAGCCTCAGCGTGGATGTGGCCCGGCCATGACCACCCCGTCCCGCCCCGCCCTGAATACGGCCGCGTTCACCCTGATCGAGCTGCTCATCGCCGTGGCGCTGGCCCTGATCATCATGTTCGCGGCGTCGTCGCTGCTGATCTCGTCGTCGCGGTCGTCGGGTGACCTTCAGGCGCGCAACGACCTGCTTCAGGAGTTCCAGATTGCGCAGAACTACCTGATCGCCAACGTCCGCGAGGCCGCCTACGTGTATCCGCAGGGCACCACCCTGAATCTCGGCAGTGGCGTCACCACCGAGCGGCCCGGTGGCGGCAACTGGGTGGTCGGCAGCGCCTCGGCCCCCATCCTCGCCATCGTGAAAGCCCCGCAGGAGGCCGTGAGCGGCTGCACGGTGAGCAACGACCGCGCCTGCTACAAGTTCAAGGCCTATTACCCGGTGCTGCGCGGCACCTGGGTGACGGGCGTTGGCCCGGCCAGCCAGAACAACCCCGGCGCGGACCCCGGCAACCAGGACGCCTGGCTGCTCATCGAGTACACCAAGAACCTCATCCGGACCACGCCGCCCACCGTCACTGAGCTAACGGCTCTGGCACCCGGCGGCCTGAACGGCGAGGACGGCAAACTCCTGCTGGACTACGTGCAGCCCGCCGTGGCTGGCCTGCCCCCGCTGTTCACCGCGCCGCCCGCCGGGCCGCAGGTGGCCGGGCAGACCCGCGTGACCGTGAACCTCAGCGTCAGCCGCGCCGTGGCAGGCAAGGCCGTGGTCATCCCGGCCCGTTCCAGCGCCGACCCGGCCACCTGGGTGCAGAGCGTGGTGGTCTCGCCCCGCAACGTGGGCCGCCTGAACCCCTGACGCGCACCCGCCGTGGCCTGCCTTTCCGGGTGGGCCGGTGTGATAGCATCAAATCCCGGAGGCCGAGCGCCCCGGTTTTTCTTTTTGGCCCCTATGCAGTGGGGTGGTCCCACGTGGGGCGGGCGCTCGCGGTCAGACATGAAATACATCTTCGTTACGGGCGGCGTGGTCAGCAGCCTTGGAAAAGGCGTGGCCAGCGCCAGTCTCGGAGCCCTTCTGCGTGCCCGCGGCTACCGCGTCACGGCCGTCAAGATCGACCCCTACATCAACATCGACGCCGGCACCATGCGCCCCTACGAGCACGGTGAGGTGTTCGTCACGGCCTCGGGCGCCGAGACCGACCTGGACATCGGCAACTACGAACGGTTCCTGGACCTCGATATTCCCGCCGGAAGCAACATCACGACCGGGCAGGTGTACCAGGAAGTCATCCGCAAGGAGCGCGCCGGGGACTATCTGTCGCAGACCGTGCAGGTTATCCCGCACGTCACCGACGAGATCAAGAGCCGCATCCGCGCCGCTGGTGAACGCGCCGGGGCCGAGATCGTCCTGATCGAGGTGGGCGGCACCGTCGGCGACATCGAGAGCCTGCCGTTCCTGGAAGCGATCCGGCAGTTCAAGTTCGACGAGGGCGACGAGAACGTCCTGTACCTGCACCTGACCCTGGTACCGTACCTGGGCACCAGCAACGAGTTCAAGACCAAACCCACCCAGCACTCGGTCGCGGAACTGCGCTCCGTGGGCATCAGCCCCGACATCGTGATGGTCCGCAGCAAGGAAAAACTCCCGGTCGAGATCACCCGCAAGATCGCCGCGTTCACCAGCGTGCGCGAGAACCGTGTGTTCTCCAGCTTCGACGTTTCGCACGTCTACGAGGTGCCCCTGGCGCTGGAAGAACAGGGCCTGGGCAAGACCGTCGAGGACATCCTGTCCCTGGAACGCACGCACCCGAACCTGGGCGTGTGGCAGAACGCCGTGCGGACCATCAAGCAGCCCACCCGCGAGGTCACCATTGCCATCGCCGGGAAGTACACCGCCATGCCCGACGCGTACCTGAGCCTCATGGAGTCCCTCACGCACGCCGGGATCGCCAACGACGCCCGCGTGAACATCCAGTGGGTGAACGCCGAGGACCTCGCCGACGCCAGCGTCACGCCCGCAGACGTCCGCGAACGCCTCGCCGCCGCCGACGGCATCCTCGTGCCCGGGGGGTTCGGCATCCGCGGCATCGAGGGCAAGGTCCGCGCCGCGCAGTACGCCCGCGAGAGCGGCACCCCGTACCTGGGCATCTGCCTGGGCATGCAGATCGCCGTGATCGAGTTTGCCCGGCACAGGGCCGGGCTGGAAGGCGCCAACAGCGCCGAATTCGACGAGTACGCCCCGCACAAGGTCATCGACCTGATGCCCGAACAGCTGGAAGTCGCCGGGATGGGCGGCACCATGCGCCTGGGCGACTGGCCTATGAACCTGAAAGCCGACACGAAAATCGCTGAACTGTACGGCGTTCCGCAGGGCGGCACCGTCCGTGAACGCCACCGCCACCGCTTCGAGGTGAACCCCGCCTACACCGGCCGCCTTCAGGACGCCGGACTGGTCATCGGCGGCGTTACCCCGGGTGTGGAAGGGCGCGGCGCGGGACTCGTGGAAACCATCGAGATTCCCGGCCACCCGTTCTTCGTGGCCCTCCAGGCCCACCCGGAATTCAAGAGCCGCCCGATGCGCCCCAGCCCCCCCTTCGCCGCTTTTGTCAAGGCCGCGCTGGACGCCCAGCAGGCGTAAACACGTTCAGGAGAGGGACGGCCGCGCGGGGCGCGGCCGTCCCATGGCTGTTGGGGTTGTGGGGAGTAGGGAGTGGGTGGCCTTGACTGGACTGGTCAGGTCGCGCATACGCTGTTGACCATCAACCATCAACCATCAACCATCAACCCCAGCTGGCGCAGCGCGGCGTCCACCTGCGCTTCCAGGTGGGCGAGGTCGCCGCTGTTCTCGATGATCACGGTGGCCTGCTCGCGTTTCTGGTCGGCGGGGAGCTGGCGGGCGTCACGGGCCAGGATTTCAGGTTCGCTCAGGCCGCTGCGCTCCATGACGCGCTTCACGCGCAGGGCCAGGGGGGCGTCCACGACGATCACGGCGTCCATCTGCGTGTGCAGGCTTCCCTCGAACAGCAGGGGCACGTCCTGCACCACCGTCCGTTCTCCTCGCGCGGCCGCCTGTTCTTCCAGCGCCGCCATGCGCGCCCTCACGCGGGGGTGCGTGATGGCGTTCAGGTCGGCCAGGGCGGCCGGGTCGCTGAACACCCGCTCGGCCAGCGCGGCGCGGTCCAGGGTGCCGTGCGCGACCACTCCGGGAAAGCGGGCGTCCAGCAGGGCCAGCACCCCCGGATCCTGCGTGACCAGCCGGGCCTGCTCGTCGGCGTCCAGGACAGTCAAACCGCGCGCGCGCAGCAGGGCGGCGACGGTACTCTTGCCCGCGCCGATGCTGCCGGTCAGCCCGATCCGCCGGACGGGAGTCGGGGTGGTCGGTGACACAGCGGTCGCTGACAGAGAGGGCGCGGGCAGGGAGGGCACACTACCGGCTGGAGGACGGTCAGCGGGGCTCATGCGTCCGACTGTATCAGCCGGCCCCGAACGGACGGGTGATCCGCTGCCCGGCGGCGCCGTGTGCGGCCAGTGACCGGCCAACCTCTCCTATCAGGCACCAGTCATGCAGTCGGTGAAAACTGTCAGAATGAGCGTCAGCGCATCTCACAGCGACTTCACCTGGGCTGTATTCGTTCTCACGTATTATTCGTTCATGCCAGAAGCTGGCAGGGCGTGGTTGATCCGGCGCGCAGTTGCCGGTCCGAACCCCACGGAGGTTTCCGAGTGAATCGACGCACGACTGTTTCTGGCCTGCTGGGCCTGGTAACCACCCTGAGTCTCGCTGCGGCGCAAAGTGCGCCCACCACGCCCACCCCCGCCGTCCCGGCGGCTTCTACCCCGGCCGCCACGCCCGCTCCAGTCGCGTCACCGGCGGCCGCGCCGACCCGGACCATTCCTGCGGCGAATTACGTGGCGTTGGGCGTGTACTACTACGAGCAGGGCCAGTTCGACCAGGCGTACGTGGCGTACCGGGCGGCCAGCGAGATCGACCCACGCAACACGGACGCCCTGATCGGTCTGGGCCGCGCGCAGGTGAAACTGCGCCTGTACAGCGCCGGGATCGAGACCCTCAAACGACTGATCAGTGTGGACAGCCGCAACTTCGATGCGTACATCTCGCTGTCTCAGGCGTTCGTGCAGCAGTACATCGGGGCGGGTGACCGCGCGGCCGTCAGCAGTAACCTGGGCGAGGCGCTGCGCATCCTGACCGACGCCGAGGCGCTGGCGCAGACACTCACGGCGGGCAAGAACGTGGCGCTTAGCCGCGTCTGGAACGAGCGCGGGTACGTCTACAAGCTGCAGGGCAACGCCACGAAGGCCATCGAGGCGTTCCGGCAGGCGACCACCCTGAACCCCGACAACTCCATCCTGCTGTACAACCTGGGCGACATGTACTACGCGACCGGGAACATCCCACAGGCGCTGGATTACCTGCAACAGGCCGTGATCGTGGACCCCCGAGACGCGTACAACCGCGCGTACTACGCCAAGCTACTGGCCCTGAGCGGGAACGTGACGGCCGCCCGGCCTGAGGCGGCGCAGGCCGCGAGACTGGCCCCCAAGAACGCCTACGCGGTCGGTCAGTACGGCGTGGTGAGTTACCTGGCCAGGGATACGGCCACGGCCCGCTCGCAGCTGACGCAGGCCGTGACGCTGGACCCGCTGCGCTACCCGGAGTTCTACTACTACCTGGGCCGCCTCAACCTGGACAGCGGTGACCTGAAAACGGCGCGTGAGAACCTGACGCGCGCCGCCGCGCTGGGCAGCGCCACGCCCGAGTACCTGTATTACCTGGGCCTGAGTTACGAGCGGGGTGCCGGAGCGGTCGCGCCCGACCGGTTAAAAGCCCGTGAGAATTACGAGGCGGCGTTGAAACTCAGCCCCAGTTACCGGGTGGCGCAGGACGGCCTGAACCGCGTCCGCTGAGGCGGACCTGCCGCACAGGAGGGCGCCGCAGCTGTCACAGCACTCTTACACGTCTTGACAGGACTCACAAGACACTTTTCTGGCGGGGCGGTCAGCGAATCAAGGCGGAGCGCCCCCTTGTCGGACCGGCCCGACCCTGCTCCCTGCGCTGCATATGCCGGCGTAAACCCTGTCTGGCAAGCAGAAAAGCTGGGCATGGGCCAGCGGCCAATCGGGCCGTCCCTTACCCCCGGATGGGGGTGATCGCTGCGGCCACTCTTCATCCACGGCGTCGTGAGCGGCCTGAAAGGGACATCTGGTTAAGGTGAGGTTACTTCAACCGCTGATCCCGCCCGGGCAGCGTCAAAGGACCCTCACATGCCGAAGCTGAAACTGACCCTGACCGTTCTGATCCCCGCTGCCCTGCTGCTCGCCTCCTGTGGCGGCGCCCCCAGCGCCCCCAGTGCTGCCACGCCCAGCGCCGCCATCGGGAGCAGCAACGCCACCGGCGGGCAGGGCAGCGCCGCCCGTGACGCCGGTAGCCAGACCATGGGCGCCGAGGAAGCCCAGATTCTCAAGGAGATCAACGAGGCCCGCGCCGTGCCGCGCACCTGCGGCACGCAGGCTTTCGGGGCCGCCGCGCCCGTCACCTGGAACGGCTACCTGGCCGGGGCAGCCCGCGCCCACGCCAGCGACATGGCCGAACGCGCCTACTTTGACCACGTCACCCCCGAGGGCCGCACGCCCGCCCAGCGCGCCCAGGCCGCCGGGTACACGGGCTGGCAGGGGATCGCTGAGAACATCGCCGCCGGGTACACGCTGGGCAACGTCACGCGGGGCTGGCTGGACAGCCCCAGCCACTGCAAAACCCTGATGGACCCCACCCTGAAAGAAGTGGGCGTGGGCTACCTGTACAAGCCCGGCAGCCGGTACGGCACCTACTGGGTACAGGATTACGGCACGCGCTGAGGCGTGACCACGCCGCGTACCAGGGTTGAAGCTGGTCGCGCGCGACAACAAGGGGGCGGGACGGTTCTGTGAGGGGAGCCGTCCCGCCCGGCTTGTTGTAAGCGAGCCCATCCGGATTGGCTGTCCGGAGCAACGGTCCATGCAGCCCGCACCATACGCCCCTTCGCGGTATGGAGCGGAATCCATATGCTGTTCCTACTCGCGTCCGCTCGGATTGATTCAGAAGTGCAGCGAATCAATCGCAGTCCCTATCAGACGGCCGGTTCAGGCAGCCGGGCGTACCGGGCCGGGCCGCGCCGCTAGACTGGGCGGGTATGTCCGTGCCCGCCACTCCGCCCACCAGCGCCACCAGCAGCGCCGCCGCACAGGCCCGCGCCGTGCAGTCGCGCGACACGACCCCCCAGGACCTGACGGCCGCCGCCCTGAACCGCATCGAGGCGGCCCGCGAGCTGAACGCCGTCCTGAGCGTCAACCCGCACGCCGCCGAGCAGGCCGGGCAGGTGCAGGCCCGCCTGAACGCCGGCCAAGCCCTGCCGCTGGCTGGCGTGCCCGTGATCGTCAAGGACAACATCAACGTGACCGGCACCGCCACCACCAGTGGCAGCCGCATCCTGCGCGGCTACGTCAGCCCCTACGACGCCACCGCCGCCGCGCGGCTCGTGCAGGCGGGCGCCGTGATCATCGCCAAGGCCAACATGGACGAGTTCGCCATGGGCAGCTCCACCGAGAACAGCGCCTACGGCCCCGCGCTGAACCCGTACGACACGGCCCGCGTGCCCGGCGGCAGCAGCGGCGGCAGCGCCGTGGCGGTCGCCGCTGGCCTGAGCGCCATCAGCCTGGGCAGCGATACCGGTGGCAGCGTCCGCCAGCCCGCCGCGTTCACCGGCGTGTACGGCCTGAAACCCACCTATGGCCGCGTCAGCCGCTACGGCCTGATCGCGTACGCCAGCAGCCTCGACCAGATCGGCCCGTTCGCCCGCAGCGCCGAGGACCTCGCGCTCATCATGAACGTCATCGCCGGGCACGACCCGCACGACGCCACCAGCCTGCACGCGCCGCCTGCCTTCGCCGCCGGAACGCCCGACGACCTGCGCGGCCTGCGGGTCGGCGTGATCACCGAGAGCCTCGCCGGGAACACAGCCGGGGTGGACACCACGCTGCGCGCCACCCTGGACGCCCTGCGCGGCGCCGGCGCGACCGCGGCCGAGGTCAGCCTGCCGGAACTGCGCTACGCCATCGCCGCGTACTACCTGATCGCCATGCCCGAGGCCAGCAGCAACCTCGCCCGCTTCGACGGCATGGTGTACGGCCAGCGCGTGCCCGGCAGCGACGTGACCGAGGCCATGACCCTGACCCGCGAGCAGGGCTTCGGCCCGGAAGTGCAGCGCCGCATCATGATCGGCACCTACGCCCTTTCAAGCGGCTACTACGACGCCTACTACAGCAAGGCCATGAAGGTCCGCCGCCTGATCGCCGACCGTTTCACGCAGGCCTTCGCGCAGTTCGACGTGCTCGTCACGCCCACCAGTCCCTTCCCCGCCTTCCGGCGCGGCGAGAAGACCAGCGATCCGCTGGCCATGTACGCCGCCGACGTGGACACGGTGGCCGTCAACCTCGCGGGCCTCCCGGCCCTGAGCATTCCCGCCGGGTTCGAAACCGTGGACGGCACGCCGCTGCCGGTCGGCATCCAGTTCATCGCCCCTGCCCTGCACGACGAACGCCTCGTGCAGATTGCCGGAGCCCTGGAAGGCATCGGACTCGCGCAGCCGGGCGTCGCTCCCGGGTACTGATTCCGAAAGTAGTGAGTGGGAAGTGGGGGGGCACGCGCCCACTCACCACTTTCCACTGTTCACTGCCTCTTCACGCCCAGGCGCGCACGACTTTCAGGTGTTCGCCGTTGCCGTCCACGACCGCCACCAGTTCGCCGTTCAGGGTGACGACATGGCGGCCCTGCGCGGAGTGGACCGGGCGTTTGCCCTGGCGGAGTTCGCGGGCCACGCGGTCGTCGGCCTCGATCACGGGGAAGTCCAGCGCGGCGAGGTCCGGGATGCCCGCCGCCTCGGGCAGGCCGTCCAGGGTGGTGGCGTCCCGCAGGTCGTAGCGGCCCACGCGGGTGCGGACCAGTCCGCCCAGGTGCGCGGGCACGCCGAGTGCGCCGCCCACGTCGCGCGCCAGCGAGCGCAGGTACGTGCCGCTGCCCACGCGCGCGCGCACCAGCAGGGTTGCAAACTCGCCCAGCGCGGGCGGCAGCGTGAAGGTGTGCCCGGTGTCCGCAGGCGTCCAGCTCTGCGGGTCGAAGGTGCGCGGCGCCGTGTCCACGCCGGGGTACACGCCCAGCAGGTCCAGCGAGTGGATCACCACGTTCCGGGCGGGCAGGTCCAGCGCGCCGCCCGCGCGGGCGACCGCGTAGGCCCGCTGGCCGCCCACCTGAATCGCGCTGTACTGCGGCGGCACCTGCGCCTGCGGCCCCGTGAAGGTTTGCAGCAGCGTCTGCACCTGCGCGGGGTCCAGGGGCGGCACATCGGCGGTCGCCTCGACCGGTCCCTCGGCGTCCAGAGTCGGCGTTCCGGCCCCCAGGCTGATCCACGCGAGGTAGTCCTTGCTGTCGGCCTCCATGAACTGCACGACCTTGGTGCTGTCGTCCACGCACAGTACCAGCACCCCGGTCGCCAGGGGGTCCAGCGTGCCCGTGTGCCCCACGCGTTTCGTGCCGCGCGCGCGGCGGGCGCGGTTCACGACATCATGAGAGGTGAGGTTCAGGGGTTTGTCGACGGCGATCACGGGCATCAGCGCGAGGCTAGCAGAGCGGCGCCAGCTGGGCGCGGCGCACGCACCGACTCGCCGGGGCCGCGTAGACTGAGCCCCGTGTTGCGTGTCGCGTTCTGGCTGACCGCCCTGCTGTTCGTTCCGCTGGGCCTGTACCTGTACTTCCTGTCACCGGGCGTGGCGGCCCTGGTGGGCGTCTCGCCGCTGTGGCTGGCCCGCGTGAGCGGCGCGCTGCTGCTGGCGTGGGGCGCGTTCCAGGTGGCGGCCAGTTTCACGCCGGACGCGGTGAAGGTCGCGGGACTGGCCGGCGGGAACCTGCTGTGCGTCGCCGCACTCCTGCCTGCCGCGCTGCGCGGCGCGGAGTCCCTGCCACTGGCCCTGCGCTCGCTGCTGCTGGGCCTGTCGGCCTTCTTGCTCGTTCTGGCCGTCCTGGCCATTCTTTCCTTTCCATCCCGCCGGGGGCACCCATGACCGACCGATCCGCTGACCACCCTGAATCCACGCCCGCCAGTCCCGGCGGGGAACGCCTGCAAAAACGTCTCGCGCGCGCCGGGATCGCCTCACGCCGCGCCGTGGAGGACATGATCCGGGCGGGCCGCGTGACCGTGAACGGCGAGGTCGCCGCGCTGGGCCGCACCGTCACGGACGCCGACGACGTGCGCGTGGACGGGCAACTCGTCGAGACGACCGCCGTCGAGAACGTCACGTTCATGCTGCATAAACCCGCCGGGTACGTCACGACCGCCCGCGACGAGTACGGCCGCCGAAACGTCCTGGACGCCATGCCCAGCATTCCGGGTCTGCATCCGGTCGGTCGGCTCGACAAGGATTCCGAGGGCCTGCTGCTGCTCACCACCGACGGGCAACTCACGCTAAACCTCACGCACCCCCGCTACGGGCACGAGAAGGCGTACCGCGCCTGGACCGAAGGGGACGCGCCGCCCACCGCCGAGGAACTCGAGTCCCTGGTGACGGGGGTGGAACTGGAAGACGGCGTGGCCCGCGCGGTCAGTGCCGAGCCAGCGCGTGAGGGCGCGTTCGTGGTACTGGGCGAGGGCCGCAACCGGCAGGTGCGCCGCATGCTTGAAACCATCGGCCACCCGGTCTACCGCCTGCTGCGCTACCGCGTGGGTGGCCTGTGGATGGGCGACCTGGAACCCGGCGAGTTCCGTCAGCTCAACCAGAAAGAACTTCAGGATCTGCTGCACCCGGACCGCATGCCACCCGCCGTGTGGGACCGCGCGCAGCGTGAAACGATGGCCCGCTGGGGCTGAGCCGCCGTTCCCCTGCGCCCGCCCCCCTGTGCCCCCACGCGCCCGCCCGTCCGGGTGGGGTGCGCGGGGGCGGTCTGCTATGCTCTGTCCTTGCGGGGGAATGTTCGGCCGCGCCCAGGCGTGAGTCTGGGTGAGGAAAGTCCGGGCACCGCAGGGCAGGGATGCCAGCTAACGGCTGGTCGGCGAGTCAAGTACCCGGTGCGCGCGCCTGCGGCCCGGGTGGCGGCGAAGTCGAAGGACAGTGCCACAGAAACCAGACCGCCACCTGCTGGCGTTTCAGTACGTGAAGCCCCGGCGCGGGCGGGCAGGTGGTCAGGGTGAAACGGTGCGGTAAGAGCGCACCAGGCTCCCGGGAGACCGGGAGTGTCTGGTAAACCCCATCCGGTGCAAGACCCGACAGTGCGCGAGGGTGGCCCGCCCTATGACCGCCAGGATGGTCGCTTGAGGCGCGCGGCGACGCGCGTCCCAGAGAGATGGCCGAACAGTCACGAGAGTGACGGACAGAACCCGGCTTACAGTTCCCCCGCACCACACGCGATCAGGCCGCCCCGCTTTACCGGAGGCGGCCTGATACGGATTCCGTTTGTTTCGCCAACAGATCCGGAACTTCACCGGCCCTGCCGGCTCCACGTCCGGAACCCTTGTTGCTCCCACTCGCTTCGCTCGGATCGAACGGGCTTTGCAGCCCACTCAACCCGGAGTCCGTATGACTTTTCAGGTGGTGCGCGCTGGATTGTCACGGACGTTCCCCACCACCCACGTTCTACTTCCGGGCGTCCAAGGCGGCCAGCACGAACGCGGCGATCATCAGAACGCCGCCGATGGGCGTGACGGCGCCCAGAACCTTCACGCCGGTCAGGGTCAGCAGGTACAGGCTGCCGCTGAAGATCACGGCCCCCGCCAGCAGCGGCCAGGGCGCGCGCGTCTGGGTGGGCTGGGTGCCCAGGATCAGCAGGGCCAGCGCGGCGTACATCTGGTAGCGCACACCGGTTTCGAAGGTACTCAGGGATTCGGGCGTCAGCTGGGCTTTCAGGGCGTGCGCGCCGAAAGCACCGAGCATGACACCCAGGGCGGCCAGGACGGCGCCGCTCCGCAGGGCATTGAGGGGCAGGGCATTGAGGGCAGGCATACGGCTGATGCTAGTGGCAGACGGCAGGGGAAAGTGTCCTGGGACGGATTCCGATTGGACGGTATGCCTTGCCGGGGTGGTCGGGAGCGCCTGGTGGGACTTGGCTGCCCTGATGCGGGGACAGTGGGGGCGGAGAGGGGGCTCTGGTGGGGAACGGCGGGGCGTGGGTGGGTGCAGGGGGGTAAATGGTGGGGATTGGTGGTAATTGGTGGGGATGACTGTTACACTCGCCGCATCAACCTCCATACGTTTAGTTCGTGTTCATGGTTGATCGTGTCGGCGGCCGGGCGTTCCCTGACGCTGCGGCGGGCTGACCGGTGAAACGCGCAGGAGGAGAGGAGGGGAGACGTTGCCGTTTGGAGAGTACCCGTACACCATTGACGACAAGGGGCGAGTGGTCATGCCACCCCCTTTTCGTGAGTTCGTGGAGGACGGCATGATCCTGACACGCGGCATGGAAGGCTGCCTGTACGTGTTCCCGCTGACGAGCTGGAAACGCGTGGAGGAGCAGCTCGAAGGTCTGCCCCTCACGGACGCCGGTTCGCGGGCGTTCGTGCGGTTCTTCTACTCCGGGGCCAGCAAGTCCCGGCTGGACAACCAGAGCCGCGTGTCGGTCCCACAGACGCTGCGGGCCTTCGCGGGACTGGACAGTGACGTGATCGTGGCGGGCGCGCCCGGACGCCTGGAACTGTGGAACCCGGCCCGCTGGGACGCGGCCATCACGGCCGTGCAGGACAACCCACCCAAACCCGACCTTCTCGTGAACTTCGTGGCGTGATCAGCATGAACCCAGAGACACAGCATCCCAACTTCCCGGACCGCTCCGACGGCCCGTCCGAATCCGGCCCCCGCACGTCCGACCTTCTCGCTGACCCCATGTCCGCCGGTCCGTCCCTGACCGACCCCGACGCCCCTGACGCGGCCGGGGCCTTCTCGCACGTGCCGGTGCTGGCCGACGAGGTCACCGGGGTCCTGGCCCCCGCGCCGGGCCGGGTATTTGTGGACGGCACGCTGGGCGGCGCCGGGCACGCCGGGCTGCTGCTGGCAGCCGGGGCGACCGTGTACGGCATCGACCAGGATCCCTTCGCCCTGAACCGCGCGCGGGCCGCGAACCACCCGGGCCTGCACGTCCTGGAAGGCAACTACCGCGACATGGTCTCGCTGCTGGCGGGCGCGGGCGTCACGCAGGTGGACGGCATCCTGCTGGATATCGGCGTGAGTTCCTTTCAGCTGGACGACGGCGGGCGCGGCTTCTCGTACCACACCGAGGCTCCGCTGGACATGCGCATGAGTCAGTCGGGCGAGACGGCCGCCGACGTGGTCAACGGGTACGACGAGGAGGACATCGCCGCGATCATCTACGAGTATGGCGAGGACCGCCTGTCCCGCCGGATCGCGCGCGGCATCGTGTACGCCCGCGAGAAAGCGCCCATCGAGACGACCGTGCAACTGGCCGAGATCGTCAAGCGGGCGTACCCGGGGTTCAGTAAGGGTATCCACCCGGCCCGGCGGACCTTCCAGGCACTGCGCATTCACGTGAACGACGAACTGGGCGCGCTGCGGGACGGCCTTCAGGCCGCCGAGACGCTGCTCGCCCCTGGCGGGCGGCTGGCCGTGATCAGCTTCCACTCGCTGGAGGACCGGATCGTGAAACGCTTCCTGCTGGGCAGCCGGGTGCTGTCACCGTTGACCCGTCGTCCCGTGATCGCCTCCGAGTCCGAGCAGGCCGTCAATCCCCGCGCCCGCAGCGCGAAACTCCGTTCGGCTGTCCGTGCGGGGGGGCAGGACGCATGATGCGCCCGTCCCTGCACCGCGCCCGGCCCAACCGTGAGGGCCACCCCGACGGGCCACGTTCCGGGCCGCTGTTCGGGTCCCTGCGCCGCGCGTGGCCGCCGACCCTGGCGGTGGATACCAGCCTGCCGACCTGGCGGGGCCGCGCGGTGCGGTACGTGGCTATCTACCTGCTGATGGTGGTGACGCTGGTAATCGTGCGCGGCGCGACGCAGCACATCCGCCCGGACCTGCGGGCCGCGCAGGTGCGCGAGGCCGAACTGACCACGCAGCGTGACACGCTGGTCCTGGAGTTGCAGGCGCTCGAGAACCCGCAACGGCTGCGGAGCTGGGCCTTCGCGAACGGCATGCGCCGCTTCACGGACGCCGACAAGGTCACGCAAGCCATTCCGCCGGTGCCGTCCGTACCGGCGCCGGTCGTACCGGAACACAACCTGGAGGTGAGGACGCAGTGGAGGTGAAGATCCGCAACCGCTCGGCCCTGATGCGGGTGCTGGCACTGGGCCTGTTCCTGACGCTGGTGTGGGCGTACGCGCAACTGGAGTGGGGGGTGCCGCAGACCGTGAGAAGCTCGGTGGTGCAGGCGCGCGGCCCGATTGTGGCGTCTGACGGGAAAGTGCTGGCCACCAGCGTGAACGGCAAGCGCGTGTACCCGCAGGGCAGCATCGCGGGGCAACTGGTGGGCATGATGGGCACCACCGATGGCCTGGAGGGCCTGGAA
Source organism: Deinococcus sp. (assembly GCF_018260555.1). GTDB lineage: Bacteria > Deinococcota > Deinococci > Deinococcales > Deinococcaceae > Deinococcus. The sequence continues at coordinate 21,498 of NZ_JAGLBB010000049.1, forward strand.
GCCGCGTACAACGGGCCGCTGAGTGCCGGGAAGCCCCTGAAACTCACACTGGATACCCAGGTGCAGGCCTCGGCCGAGGCGGCGCTAGCCAAGGCCGTGCCGGAGCATCAGGGCGAGTACGGTACGGTGGTGGTCCTCGAGACCCGTACCGGGCGCGTGCTGGCCGCCGCCACCTACCCGCCCTTCGATCCGAACGTCTGGCGCCGCTATGACCAGGCGACGCGCCGTAACCGGGCGTTCGTGGATAACTTCGAGCCGGGCAGCACCGTCAAGGCGCTGGTCGTGGCCGCCGCCATGAACGAGGGCCTGACCACCCCGGAAACCGTGTATGACACGCCCATGCGCCGTTTCGTGGGGGGCCGCTGGGGCAGCACCATCGGGGACGTGGTGCCGCACCCGTCCTCGCTGAGCACACAGGGCATCTTGCGCTACAGCAGCAACGTGGGCATGAGTCACGTCGTGGAGCACTTTCCCATGGAATCCATGCGGGAGTACCTGCAGCAGTACGGGTTCGGCCGTGAGGTCAGCATGCCGGTCATTCCCACGGCGTCCGGGCAGTTGCAGCCGCTGCCGCGCTGGAATGAACTGGTGAGGGCCACGAACGCGTTCGGGCAGGGCATCAGCAGCACGACCCTGCAACTGGCGGCGGCCTTTAATACCCTGGCGAACGACGGTCAGTACATCTCGCCCCGTCTAGTCGAGGGGGCCGGTGGGGTCGAGCGGCGTGAGGTGGTGCAGCCGGAGGTGGCCCGCACGACCCGCCGCCTGCTGCAGACCGTGATTACCGAGGGCATCCCCACGAAGGCCGGGATTAAGGGGTACAACCTGGCTGGGAAGACCGGGACGGCGCAGACGGTGGACGCCCGGGGCCGGTACTCGGCGACGGTGTTCGACAGCGTGTTCGCGGGCTTTTTCCCGGCCGAATCGCCCCGCGTGACCATCGCGGTGATGGTGCATGCCGCCAAGGTCGAGTACCACGGGTCGCAACTGGCCGCGCCGATCTTCAAGGAGATCTCGGCGGACGTGCTGTCCGGCTGGGCGGCGGCGCCTCAGAGGGATTCCGATTGAATCGGTGCAGTTCTGAATCAATCCGTATCAGAGGGACCGGGCAGCAGGTGAGTAAAAGGTGAGTGTGATCCGCGAATTGACCGGCTGGTGACTAGGTCAGAGCCACTTCTCACGCCTGGAAGGGTGTCAATACAGTAATCTATATCACAAACTCGGCCATTTGTTCCCCAAAAACAGGGGTTCAGATGGCCGATTTCGTCTGGAGCAGAACAAATATATGAGAGGATAAATGAGAGGATTAGAACTTATCTCATTTTATAACGAAAGCCCAGAAGGATAGATTTGATTTTTTCTGTACTAAGTACAAAAATTACGCGCCTTTAAAATGAGATCAGAAACCTATTTCTCCCACAAAGCTGCCATCTTCGCCGCGTACGCTCATGCCGAAGAGAGGGAGAGCCTTCATGCTGGCGCCCTCACCTGAATCCCACCACATCAACGCCGGGCACAGCCACTTGAAGGCCGCGCCTGCAGGAGACCACATGCTTCAACTGCTTAGCCGATGGACCCGCACGGTCCTGTTCAGCCTCGTTGGAATGACGGCCGCGTCTGCCCAGACGGCCGCGTCTGCCGCCCCGACCCAGTCCGCCAGCCCTGCTGTTCCCGCCAGCTCCGCCCCGCCTGTCAGCTCCGCCCTGCCTGTGAGCCCCGCCCTGCCCGGGAGCACCGTCGCCGCCGACGCTGTTCGCGGCGCCCTGAGCGCCGTGCCCGCTCCAACGGCCCCCACCGCCCAGAGCGCCGCGCAGGTCCGCGCGCAGGCTGTGGCCCGCGCCGAGGCTCAGACCGCGATCCTGGCCGTCACGCCCATCCGTGGCAAGACTGTCATCGCCCGCTCGACCGCCTACAACAGCGTCCCCGGACAGACTGACTCCACGCCGTTCATCACGGCCACCGGCACCCGCACCCGCCCCGGCGTGGTCGCCCTGTCCCGCGACCTGCTGCGCACCTTCCCCTACGGCACCAAGGTCATGCTCGAAGACCTGAGCGGGAAATACAACAACACGCTCAGGGGCCGCATCTTCGTCGTCGAGGACACCATGGCCGCCCGCAAGACCAACTCGGTTGACGTGTGGATGGCCACCCGCACCGAAGCGATGAACTGGGGCGCCCGCCAGATCCGGATCACCGCCGTCCGCTGACCGGGCAGCACAGCCCACACCACCCAGCCCGGGCCGCTCCACGTGAGCGGCCCGGGCTGCTGTCATATGGACTGCGTTCCACTGCGCCACAGTCGGAAAAGCGCCGCCTGCCGCTCCAGGCCGCGAAACCCATCTGTTGGTCCTACTGGCATCCGCTCGGACCGGGCGGCTTCGCAGGCCATTCAAGCCGAGTCCGTATCAGGGAGGGGCGCAGGCCCCCCCCAGTCTCCAGGAGAACACGCCCCGTCCAGAAGGACCATCCCCGGGGGGCCAGAAGAAACAGACTGGGCAGTCCCGACGGCTGTGGGCAGTTGCCGCAGCGGGCTTCTGGGGCCTCTCTGGTATCCTCCGCCTTGCATGACTTCAGCCCCGGCCACTCCACCCGAGCGCGGTCCCGCTGCCCCCGACCGCTTGCTGGCCTGGTCCCTGGCCCGGGCTCACCTGCGCCGCCGCCGCACGCAGAACGTCCTGACCATCCTGGGCATCGCCGTGGGCGTCATGGCGTTGATTGCCGCGCTGAGCCTCACCAACGGCTTTACCCGCGCGCTGATCGACGCGACGCTGCGCGCCAGCCCACACCTGAGCGTCATGGCCTTCACGCCCTCCCGGCCCGACCTGGACCTCCAGGCGGCCCTGCTGGCCGACCGGCGCGTGCAGGCCTTCACGCCCTTTCTGGCGGACAAGGGCCTCCTGACCCGCCCTGCCAGTGAGGGCCGCGCCGCCGGAGTGGATTTCGCCACGTTGTTCGGCATGACCGGCGCGGCCGGACAGGTCCTGGACCTGCCTGACGCGCAAAGTGCGACCCTTTCGAGCCTGAAGGTTGGCGAGGTGATGCTCGGTTCCGCTCTGGCCCGCAACGTCGGCGCGTTCACAGGTGACGAGGTGCGCCTGCTGAACAGCACGCAGCGCCGCACCAGCCTCAGGGTGCGCGGCGTGTTCACCACCGGCAACTACCTGATCGACTCGGCATACGCCTTTACCAGCCTGCAGACCCTCCAGACCCTTCAGGGCACGCGGAACATCACGGGTTACCAGCTGCGCCTGACCGACCCGGACCTCGCCCCGGCCGTCGGAAGCGACCTGACCCGCACCCGCGCGTACTCCGCGCTGCCGTGGCAGAGCCTGTACGGGACCCTGCTCGATCAGCTGGCCCTGCAGAAGAAGGTCATCGGGTTCGTGGTGCTGCTGATCGTCGTCGTGGCCGCCTTCGGCATCGCGAACGTCCTGACGCTCGCCGTGTTCGAGAAGACCCAGGAAATCGCCATCCTGCGCGCCATCGGGGCCACCCGCAGCCTGATTACCCGCGTGTTCCTGCTCGAAGGACTGGCGCTGGGGCTGGGCGGGCTGCTGCTGGGGAACCTGCTGGGCCTGGGGATCAGCGCGTACTTCACGGTGCGGCCCTTCACGTTGCCCGGCGACCTGTACTTCATCACCAGCCTGCCGGTCGAGGTGCGGCTCACCGACCTGCTGGGCGTGAACGCCATCGGCCTGATCACCACCCTGCTGGCCGCCCTGATTCCCGCCCGCCGCGCCGCCAGCATCGAACCCGCCCGCATCATCCGCTGATCCGCGCTCCCACCCCACCCACCACTCCCACCCCGCCAGCCTGATCGCAAGCTGAACCGTCATGAAAGGTTGCCCCTGCGCCGCTCATGGTCCGTCATCAACCGCTCGCTAGGCTGACTCCATGAAAAAGTTCCTGATGATCCCGGCCGCCCTGCTCCTCAGCACCGCCTCCGCCGCGCCGAAGATCAGCGCGCAGAGCATCATCGTGAACCCCGCCCAGCCTGACCTGAATGTCAGCGTGCGGGT
>NZ_JAGLBB010000004.1 GCF_018260555.1 Deinococcus sp.
GCGTGGGGTCCGTCAGGAAGGGCCGGTCAGCGGGCATGTCAGGCGAGACGGGGCTGCTGCGCCAGCCGGCGGACCTGCGCGGCGCGGCTGCCGGTCAGGGCCGCGTTCAGGCGGATCAGGGCGGCGACGGACATGGGCGGCTCTCCGCCCGCCGCGTCGGGGTCAGCGGTGGGGACGGTGACATTCAGCGTGTGAGCGGGGAGGGCCTGCGCGGCGCCCACCTCCCAGTCGCTCAGGCGGGTCAGGCCCGCGTCGTCGGGGGGGCCGGGCGTGCCGGTGGCAGCGGCGACGCGCGTCCACAGGTCGCGCTTGGCGGCGCTCAGGTGCGCGGCGATGGCCGCCACGCGCGGGTGAGGTTGGCCCTGCACACTGTCCAGCGCGGTCCGCAGGCCAGTATCGGGATCGTGGTTGGCGCGGCGCAGCAGGTCCGCGAGGGTGTCGGGCGTGTCGGTCATCGGGTGGTTCCTCGGGGCAGGTGAGCGCCCGTCACTCAGCGCAGGCGAAAGGCGTCGCCGTCGCGGGTCAGGCGGCCCAGGTCCAGCAGGCGGGCCGTGACGGCGCGCGCCTGCTCGTCGGTCAGGGGACTGGCGGCGCGCAGGTCATCCAGCGTGAACCGGCCGCCCATGCGGTGCGCCAGGCGGAACACCATGCGTTCCTGAATGTCCGTGCGGGGCGCGCCTGACTGTCGGCGCGAGAAGGCCCACCACACCAGCCCGCCCACCAGCAGCCCCACCGTCAGGGCCAGCGGAATCAGTTGCGCGGCCAGCGCCGGGTCGCCCACCTGCTGCCCGAGTGCCTGCAACTGCGCCTTCCCCTGCGCGACCTGCTCGGGCGTGCCACTTTCACGCAAGCGGCGCAGCGCCCCACGCGCCCGCAGGTACGCCATGACGCCCCCCAGATCGCCCCGCACGAAAAAGGCGCTGTAGGCGATCAGCGCAGCCGAGAGGCCCGCAATGAGTGAGAGAGCAGTTTTGATCACGTTCACTCCCCCATGCTAGTGCAGAGGCCAGCGCCACCGCTGTCGGGCAGGGCACCATACCGGAAGAAACCAATCCAGCAATCTCAGGCCTGGAGTGAATATCAGCGGCGGACGTTCCGCACGGCGCGGCGCAGGCGGGTCAGGGTATCCGGGGTGGGGTGCGGGGCGTACCCGGACGGCCTGGTAGGCGTTCAGGATGTCCTGAAGGGCGGCGTGCAGCTGCGGGTGCTGCGCGGCGGCCCTGACAGGTCAGCATAGCAACGTGACAGCGATCAGTGCCGTCACGGCCGCCGGGCCACCAGCCCCACGGCATTCAGGTCGCGTGACCCGCTGCGCGCTCCGGAGGACCGTCTGCGCGGGCGGCGGGGCGGGCAGAGCGGGCGCGGCGCAGCGCCAGTGACGAACCCAGCCACGCGCCCGCCACGTCGAACAGCCAGTCCTGCACGCCCGCCTCGCGCGGCGGCACGAACGCCTGATGAATCTCATCCAGCGCGCCGAACCACGCGGCGATCACCAAGGCCGCGCCCCGCCGCCCGGTTGCGCGGGCCAGCGTGAACGCCAGCGCCAGATAAGCCAGGAAGTGTGCGGCCCAGTCTACCGGGTGCTCCAGCGACGGCCCCGGCGTCTGCGGCGCGCTGCTCAGGGACCAGATGACTCCCATGATCAGCAGCGCCGGCAGCCACCACACCGGCCTGGGGCGAGCGACCCTCAACCGTGCCCACCCGCCGGGTGCTCGACCAGCTCGATCAGGGTGCCCGCGCCCCACTTGGGGTGCAGGAACGCCACGCGCGACCCTGCACGGCCCGGCGTGGGCGCCTCGTTCAGGAAGCGGGCGCCGTCGGCCCGCAGGCGGGTCATCTCGGCGTCCAGGTCAGCCACGCGGTACGCCGTGTGGTGCAGCCCCGCTCCCTTCTTTGCCAGGAAAGCGGCAATCGGGCTATCGTCGCGGGTGGGGGTAAGCAGTTCGATCAGGGTCTCGCCCACCTGAAAGGCGCGCACCCGCACGCCCTGCGACGCGACTTCCTCATCCGGCCCCTCCGGGTGCAGGCCCAGGGCCACGTACGGCGCGGAACCCGCCTCCAGGTCCGGCGTGGCAATCGCCACATGATCCAGCAGTAACACAGTCATGCACGCAGGGTAAAGCAAGCGAGCGGGCGGCGGGAAGCGCAGCGGGGGCCGGTGGTTGCTGCGCACCGGCAGCAGCCGACCCACTTCCCCTACTTCCCCTCCTTCCGACTCCCCCCTGGCCTCTTATACGGACTGCGGCTCCAGACCGCGAAACCCATCTGCTGGTCCTCCTCGCATCCGCCCGGATTGATTCGGAACTGCGCCAGATCAATCGGAATCCGTATTACCCCCGTTCCTTCGGCTGGGGGCGGGCGCGCAGGTACCAGTGCGCCACGGCGCGCATCACGTCCTTGCCCTCGCCGTCCTGCACGGTCACGTTCAGGGTCAGGCGGGCCTTTCCCTGCGCCGCGAATTCCGCGTGGGCCGCCGCGATCCCCGCCGCGTCCGCCGCCTGTGCCCGCGCGGTCAGGTCGCCCACGGCGCGGTTCACGTAGTGCGTTTCGAGTTTCTCGATCAGGGGCACGGCGCCCGCCAGTTGCGCCGCGAACGCCCCCGCGAACGCCGCGCCACTCACGGCCTCGGCCAGCAGGAACTGCACGCCCGCGTGAATGGTGCCCAGGTGATTACGGAACGGCGCGGTATCCGGCGCCTCTCCCGTCGCCCAGCCGACGCCCACATCCGTGATCTGCACCCCCACCGTGGCGTTCATGGGAATGTCATGCAGGACTTTCTTGACGGCTTGGGCAGCGGAAGCGGGCAGGGTGGCAGCTTGAGTCATGGGTGAAACCTCCGGGGTCGAACACAGAATTTGAACTGAGTTCAAGTATAAGCGGAGAGCCGGCAGCGCATCACCCCGACCCCGCACCACCCAGCACGAACGCCCGGACCGCATGCAGAAGCAGATGCGCATCGTACCGACTCCGTTTGAAAGGTTGATAAAAACATTCAGGCACGCGGCGCAGGGCAGCAACGAGCCGCCGCGTTCCGCAGTCGAGGCGGGCGCGGCGGTCACGGATTCATGGTCAGGTGTAGGGGTCTTCCAGGTAGCGTTTCAGAACATGCAGAGGTGGGTAGGTGCCCGCGCGAAGGTGCGTTTCGACCCTCCGGGCGTGCGTCCACGCGGCGTGGGCCTGAGCGGGTGTGACGAGGCTCTATATGACGGCGTCGGCGCGGTCGTCGCCACCGATGATGGTGGTCGCGTCGATTACCCAGAGGTCGTGTTCGGCGGGATGACCGATTACGTCCAGGTACATGTCGTCATGCCAGGGGAAGCCGCTCTCGTGCCAGCCCTCGCCGCCGTGCAGGTCGGTGTAGAGACGAAATCCGCGATCACCTGACCGGGAACGTGCAGGACGGTCTGGTCGTGGCGGGTGACACGCGCCCAGCCGCTGGGATCGAAGATTTTCCGTTTCACCCCGCTTCCCCTGTGTTATATGAATTCCGATTGATTCGGTGTAATTCTGAATCAATCCGAGCGGACGCGAGTGGGAACAACGTACGGATTCCGCGGTATGGAGCCGCAGGCGGCGCTTTTTCGACTGTGGCGTAATTTAGCGGAATCCGTATTACCCGCCTAAACTTCGGACAGCCCGCAGCATCAGCTCACCCTCGGTGGCCTGCACGCGGGCCTTGAGGCTGGCGAGGTCGTCGCCGGGCAGGACGGGCACGCGGGCCTGCGCCAGCACGGGTCCCTCGTCGATGCCGGCGGTGACGAGGTGGACGGTCGCGCCGCTCTCGGTGTCGCCGCTGGCCAGGACAGCTTCGTGGACGCGGTCGCCGTACATGCCGCGTCCGCCGTGGCGGGGCAGGAGGCTGGGGTGGATGTTCAGGAGGCGGCCCGCGAAGTGCGCCAGGACGCGCGGCCCGATCTCGCGCATGTAGCCGCTGAGAATCAGGGTGTCCGCGCCCGCACCGACCAGCACGTCCAGAATGGCGGCGTCCAGGGCGTCCGGGTCGGGGTATTTGGCGCTGCTGAGGTGCGCGGCTGTCAGGCCCTCCTCGCGTGCCCAGGCCAGCGCCGGGGAGCGGCTGTTGTTGCTGACGAGTGCGACGGGCGTGGCGTTCAGTTGACCCACGCGGCAGGCGCCCACCAGATGGCGCGCCGCGCTGCCCCCGTGCGAGGCGAGAAAACCGAGTTTCATTCGGGCTCCGGGAGAGTGGCGGGCAGACCCCCTGCGACCCACGCAGATGCGGGTGGGGGCAGGGCGGGTTCCGGGCGCACCGTTGACACTCCGGTGACGTTCCGGCTTGTCAGCGAAACAAACGAAATCCGTCTCATTCGCCGGTGTTGGGCGCGCCGAGTTCCTGTAACAGGTACGCGCTGGTCAGGATGCCGTTGTGGTAGTCGTTCACGGCGAAACTCTCGTTGGGGCTGTGGAGGGCGTCCTCGTTCAGGCCCATGTCCACGAACAGGACGGGGGCGCGCAGCAGGTCGTTGAACGCGGCGACGATGGGAATGCCGCCGCCAGCGCGGGTAAACACGGCGTCGCGGCCGTACACGCGGTGCAGGGCGCGGTTCGCGGCGTGGTTGTAGGGGCTGTTCAGGTCGAACTTGAAGGGGCGGCCGCCGTGGAGCGGGTGGACGGTGGCGGTGGTGCCTTCGGGCGCGAGGGTGGGAACGTATTCGGTGATCAGGCGCGTGACGCGCTCGGGGTCCTGGCCGGGCACGAGGCGCATGCTGACCTTGGCCCCGGCCTTGGCGGCGATGACGGTCTTGCTGCCCTCGCCCTGGTAGCCGCCCCAGATGCCGTTCACGTCGAGGGTGGGGCGGCCCCACAGGCGCTCCAGGGTGGTGTACCCGGCCTCGCCGGGCAGGGCGGACACGCCGATGCTGGCGGCGAACGCTGCGTCGCTGTGGGGCAGGTCGGCCCACATCTGGCGTTCGGCGTCGGTCAGTTCATCGATGCCGTCGTAGAAGCCTGGAATGGTCACACGGCCCTGGTCGTCCTTGAGGCGCGTGATGATCTGTGCGAGCGCGTTGATGGGGTTGGGCGCGGCGCCGCCGTAGCTGCCGCTGTGCAGGTCACGGCTGGCTCCCTGCACGTGAATTTCAACGTAACTGATTCCGCGCAGGCCGTACGTGATGGAGGGAATCTCAGGCCCGAAGCGGCTCCCGTCGCTGATGACGATCACGTCGGCCTTCAGCTCGTCGGCGTGGTCACGCACGTACGGTTCAAGGTTCGGACTGCCGATCTCCTCCTCGCCTTCGAGCAGGAATTTCACGTTCACGGGCAGTTCGCCCTGCGAGAGCAGCAGTTCCACGCCCATGACGTGCGCGTAGGACTGCCCCTTGTCGTCGGTGCTGCCGCGCGCGTAGATGCGCCCGTCGCGGATGGTGGGCTCGAAGGGCGGCGTGACCCACTCTTCCAGGGGCGCCTCGGGCTGCACGTCGTAGTGCCCGTAGATCAGCACGGTGGGTTTGCCAGGGGCGTTCAGGCGCTCGGCGTACACGATGGGGTGCCCGGCGGTCGCTTCGGTGCGGGCCGTGAACCCCAGGCCACCCAGTTTGGCGCGCAGGAACTCGGCGGTGGCGGCCATGTCGCCTGTGCGGGTCGGGTCGGCGCTGACCGAGGGGAGGCGCAGCAGCGCGAACAGTTCCTCGTTCGCCTGCTCACGGTTCAGGGCGGCACTCAGGTCCGGAGTCTGGGTCATACCGGGGATGATACGGGCTGATACGGATTCCGGTGAAGGTGAAAGGGTGGGGGGCGAGCATTCCACTGCCCACACGCCACTGCCTTCCCTTCGGGTTGCAGAAACAGTGACGCGGGTATACTCAACGGACGTTATGCCCTCTGACTCCAGACATCGGCCCGTGTACGTCATTTCCGTGGCGGCGGAACTGGTGGATATGCACCCCCAGACGCTGCGGCTGTATGAACGCAAGGGCCTGATCCGCCCCGGTCGCAGCAGCGGCAAGACCCGCCTGTACAGCGAACGGGACATCGAGCACCTGCGCGAGATTCGCCGCCTGACGCAGGAACTCGGCGTGAACCTCGCCGGGGTCGAGGAGGTCATGCGCCTTCAGCATGAACTGGACGACATTCAGGGGGAGTTCGAGGCGGAGATCGAACGGATCGAGCACGAGTTACGGGCGCAGGCGCAGCCGCGTGAATTGCCGGGCGCGGACGGCAAGGTGGACGCGCGTGACCGGCCGGTGTACGTGATCAGCATCGCGGCGGAACTGGTGGACATGCACCCCCAGACGCTGCGCCTGTACGAGCGTAAACAGTTGATCCGCCCGGGTCGCAGCAGCGGTAAGACCCGCCTGTACAGCGAACGCGACATCGAGCACCTGCGCGAGATCCGCCGCCTGACGCAGGAGCTCGGCGTGAACCTCGCCGGGGTCGAGGAGATCATGCGGCTGCGCCACCAGCTGGATTCCACGCGTGCCGGGCTGGAAAGCAACGTGCGGCGCATTCAGGACGACATCACGGAACGCATGACCAGGTGGCGCACCCTGCCCGAAGGCGACGGCGCGGGCACTGACGGCGCGGGCACTGACGGGGCGGGCACTGACGGGACGGGTACTGACGGGACGGGTACTGACGGCGCGGGTACTGACCACACGTGACGGGGGGCAAGGGGCCGCCGCAGGGCCGCCGCGCAGGTCGCTACGGGGACGCTACACTCCGGGGCGTGTGCGGCCTTCCTGAACAGCGTCTTCTCTCCGGGGCCGGAGTCCACCCGACCGGCGCCGCCTGCTCCCTGCGGGAGGCGCGCGCGTGAGACCGCTGTGGGTGATCGGGGACATTCACGGCGCGTACGACAAGCTGCGCGCCATCCTGCTGCGCGCCGGTCTGATCGACTTCGACGGGAGCTGGACGGCCGGGGACGCGCACGTGGTGTTCCTGGGCGATTACGTGGACCGGGGCCCGAACGGTGTGGGCGTGATCCGGCTGGTGCGCAGCCTCGAGGTGCAGGCGCAGGAGGTGGGTGGGCAGGTGACGGCGCTGCTCGGCAACCACGAGGTGATGTTCCTGGCGGCGCTGATGTTCCGGCACAGCGACCCGCAGGACCGCTACGGGTACCGGGAGTACTGGCTGGAGAACGGCGGCCAGAGGCGGGACGCGGACCTGCTGGAACCCAGCGACCTGGCGTGGCTGTCCGAACGGCCCGCCATGGCGGTCTCGCACGACTGGCTGCTGGTGCACGCCGATAGCCTGATGTACCTGAAACTGGGCAGCAGCGTCGAGAGTGTGAACACGGCCGTGCTGGAGCTGATGGCCAGCCCTGACCCGGACGAGTGGGGCGTGTTCCTGAACGCCTTCACGGACCGGTTCGCGTTCGTGATGGGCGCCGGGGACGAGAAGGCCCGGCAGATGCTGAGCACCTTCGGCGGGCAGCGCGTCGCGCACGGGCACACGCCGGTCTACGTGCTGCTCGACGAGCACCTGCACAGCCCGACCGTGGGGGCCGGCGCGCCCATTCCGTACGCGGGGCGGCTGTGCGTGGCGATGGACAGCGGCATGGCGTACCGCGAGGACGCCGGCTTCATCGCCCGCCTGAACCGCCACGGAATCGCGGAAGTCGTGACCTTCCCCAGCGGCGGCGATTTCTACTGAGCGCTTCCCTGAAGACCCTACGCTCAGGGCTCCGGCGGCCTGCTGGCTGGGCAGGGGCGGGGGTGGGGGCGGCCTTTTATCCTCGTCTGTGCGGATACATTTCAGGGCAGGCGCGGTCAGCCGCGACTCCAAAGGACTTTTCTGCGTGACACATTCTTCTGATCTTTCCGGTTCGCCCTCCGCTGCGGCGGGCGCGCCACCTGCGCTGCGGCTGCGCGGCATCACCAAACGCTTTCCTGGCGTGGTCGCCAACGACGCGGTGGACCTGACCGTCCACGCGGGCGAGGTGCTGGCGCTGCTGGGCGAGAACGGCGCGGGCAAAAGTACCCTGATCTCGATTCTGTACGGCCTGTACCAGCCGGACGACGGAACGGTGGAACTGGACGGGCGGGCGGTCCGGATCGGCAGTCCGGCGCAGGCGCTGCGGCTCGGGATAGGGCTGGTGCCGCAGCATCCGCTGCTGGTCTCGCGGCACTCGGTGGCCGAGAATCTGGCGCTGGGCGGCGCGGGTGGGTTGTTCCCGGCGCGGCGCGTGGCGGGCCGGGTGCGGGAACTCTCGGCGCGGTACGGGCTGGAAGTGAACCCGGAGTCGCGCGTGTCTGACCTGTCGCCGGGCGAGAAGCAGCGCGTGGAGATCGTGCGGGCCCTGCTGGGCGGCGCGCGGGTCCTGATTCTGGATGAACCGACGAGCGTCCTGACCCCGCAGGAGGCCGCTGGGCTGTTCCACGTGATGCGGGAACTGAAGGCCGATGGGCGCAGCTTGATCTTCATCTCTCACAAGCTCGACGAGGTGCTGGCTGTCGCGGACCGCGTGACGGTCCTGCGGCGCGGGAAGGTCGTGGGTGGCGTACCCACCCTGGGCGCGACCCGTGAGAGCCTCGCGCAGCTGATGGTGGGGCGCAGCGTGGACTTTACCCGCAAGCGCGCGGGTGGCCCCGGCGCGGAGGCGGGCGCGCTCCTGAGCGTCAGCCACCTGAGCGCGCAGGGGTCACGCGGCTTGCCGGCCCTGCGCGGCGTGAGCTTCGAGCTGCGCCGGGGCGAGGTGCTCGGCGTGGCCGGGATCGCCGGGAACGGGCAGAGCGAACTGGTCGAGGTTCTGGCAGGTCTGCACGCGGCGACGGGCACGGTCACGCTGGACGGTCAGCCTCTGAGCGGGGACGCGGCCGGGCGCTTCCGCTCGGGCGTGGCGCACATCCCGGAGGACCGCATTCACAGCGGCACGGTGCCCAGCATGACGGTCGCGGAGAACCTCGCGCTGCGGGATTTCGCGCGGCCGCCGCTGGCGCGCGGACTGGCGCGGGACCTGGGCGCCACCGACGAGCGTGCCCGGCGCGAGGTCGAGGCGTACGCGGTCGCCACGCCGGACATTCACACGCCCACGCGGCTGCTGTCGGGCGGGAACATCCAGAAGCTGATCCTGGCGCGCGAACTGGCCGGGCAGCCGAAACTGATCCTGGCGGTTCACCCCACGTACGGCCTGGATGTCGGCGCGACCGATCAGGTGCACCGGGTGCTGCTGGAGCGCACGCAGGAGGGCGCGGGCGTCCTGCTGGTCAGCGAGGACCTGGATGAACTGCTGAGCCTGTCGGACCGGGTGGCGGTCATGGTGGGCGGCTCGCTGCTCGGGCCGTTCGCGGTGTCCGGGGTGACCCGTGAGTCGCTGGGCCTGCTGATGGGCGGCGCGCATCCGCACAGCGTGCCCGGCGCGGAGCAGGGCTCTGCGGGGGTGGGCGCGTGAGGTTCGTGCCCCTGAACGCTCCGTCGCCCGTCCGCTCGGCGCTGGTCACGCTGGCGGCGCTGACAGCGGCGCTGCTGATCTGCGCCGTGATCTTCACGCTGGCCGGGCAGTCCCCGGCCGAGGTCTACGGCACCATGCTGCGCGGCACGCTGGGCGACTCCACCGGCCTGGGCGAGGTGGGGCGGCGCACCATTCCGCTGCTGCTGATCGGCGCGGGGCTGGCCCTGGCGCTGCGCGCGCAGTTCTTCAATATCGGCGCGGAGGGGCAACTGCTGCTCGGCGCGGTGTTCGCGGCCGGAACGGCGCTGTTCGTGCCGCTGCCGGGACCGGTGCTGCCGGTGGCCGTGTTTGTGGCGGGCTTTGTCGGCGGGGCCCTGTGGGCGCTGATCGCGGCGGCGCTGCGGCGCGTGAACGTGAACGAGATCCTGTCCACGCTGATGCTGAACTACGTCGCGGTGGCGCTCGTCACGTACCTGATCGCCGGGCCGTGGAAAGGCAGGGACGTGCGCGGCTACATCTACACGGACACCTTCCCGGTCAGCGCGAACCTGCCCACGCTGGGCGGGTCGCAGGTGCACTGGCCCACGCTGCTGCTGGGCGTGGCCGCCGCGCTGGGCTTGCAGTGGGTGCTGTCGCGCTCCACGTTCGGGTACGCGCTGCGCGTGGTGGGCGAGAACCCGGGCGCGGCGCGGTACGCGGGCCTCAGCGGCGGCCGCGTGACCCTGCTGGTTGCCTTGATCACGGGCGGCGCGGCCGGACTGGCCGGTGCGGGCGAGGTCGCCGGGATTCACCACCGCCTGCTCGAAGCGGGACAGATCAGCCTCGGGTACGGATTCACGGCCGTGATCGTCGCGTGGCTGGCGCGCGGGAACCCGGCGCTGTGCCTGATCACCGCGCCCCTGATGGGCGTGATCCTGGCGGGCGGCGACATCCTGAAAATCGACCTGAACCTCCCCTTCCGCGTGGTGGATGTCTTCAGCGGCGTGATCCTGCTGTGCCTGATCGCCAGTGAGGTCTTCATCCGCCACCGCGTGCAGTGGGGCCGCCAGTGACGCTCGCCCCGTACCCCCACCGCGCGCCCCCCCGCCTCCCGCGCCCCGCGCACCCCGAGGTTTCTCATGGATAACGTACTCACCGAGGCGCTCATGCGCGCCCTGGCAGTCGGAACGCCGCTGCTGCTCGCCTGCCTCGGCGCCATCCTGAACGAACGCGCCGGGGTCGTGAACCTGGGCGCCGAGGGCCTGATGGCGGTGGGCGCCCTGGCCGCCTTTGCCGTCGCCGCCAGCAGCCCGGACGCGAACCTGTGGTTGGCGGTGGGCGCGTCCATGCTGGCCGGCGCGGCCCTGGCCCTGCTACACGCCGCCGCGACCATCACCCTGCGCGCCAATCAGTTCGTGAGTGGACTGGCGCTCGCCCTGATCGGCACGGGCGCCGCCGGGCTGCTGGGCAAGCGCTTCGAGGGCCTGCCCCTATTCAACAAGGTCGCCGACCTGTCCCTGGGCGGCTTCACGATCAGTCCCTTCACGGTGGCGGCCCTGCTGCTGGCCGGCGCGATGGCCTTCTGGCTGGGCGCCACCCGCCCGGGCCTGGCGCTGCGCTCGGTGGGTGAGAACCCGGCGGCGGCGGACGTGCTGGGCGTGAACGTCGGATTGATCCGCGTGCTGGCGGTCCTGGGCGGAGGCGCCCTCGCCGGACTGGCCGGGGCGTTTCTGTCCCTGTCGTACCGGTCCTCGTGGGCGGACAACATGACGGCCGGGCAGGGGTGGATCGCCGTGGCGCTCGTCATTTTCGTCGGCTGGCGGCCCCTGCGTGCCATTGCCGGGGCGCTGTTCTTCGGGTTCCTGTACTACCTGCAGTTCCGGCTTCAGGGCAACAGTCCCGTTCCCACCGAGGTGTTCAGCGCCATGCCGTTCGTGCTGGTGCTGGTCGTGCTGGCCCTGGCGGGCGTGCGTGGTCAGGCCGGGAACGCCCCCGCCGCACTGGGCCGCGCCTACGTGCGGGGCGAGCGCTAGGCAGGAACCTGTGTTGTGGGCCGGAGGGACCCAGCGCGGGCGGGGGCGTCAGGACTTCGCGGCGCGGCCTGCGCCCCGGGTACCGCTGCGATCATGGCCGCGTTTCGGGAAGCGTATCAGGAAGCGGATCAGGAACAGCGCGGCGATCACGGCGGCGTAGATCAGGGGCGGCGTGTGGTCCTTCTTCACCCCCCAGTAGTAGTGCAGCGCACCCAGGCTGACGGCCACGTACGCCAGCTGGTGCAGGCGCGTCCAGCGTGCAAAGCCCAGGCGCCTCACGGCGCGCGGCGTGCTCGTCAGGGCCAGCGGGACCAGCAGCAGCAGGGCCGTGAATCCGGCCGTGATAAAGGGGCGTTTCAGAACGTCCTCGGTGATCAGGGTCAGGTCCAGGCCATGGTCAAGGAGGTAGATCAGGAAGTGCAGCGCCGCGTACCCGAACCCCAGCAGGCCCAGGGTCTTGCGGATGCGGGCGGGCCACGTCCAGCCGGTCAGGAGGCGCAGGGGCGTGCAGGCCAGTGACAGCACCAGCAGCGCCAGGGTCAGCAGGCCAGTCTGCAAGGTGGCGCGCTGGATGGGGTTGGCTCCCAGCGCCCCGCTCAGGGCGTCGGAGACCAGAACGGCGACCGGAAGCAGGCCGCCGACCGTGACGGCCGGGACCAGCCAGCCCAGGCGGGCGGGTGCGCGGCGGGCGGGGGTGGGCGAGGGGCGGGTCACGGTCAGAAGTTCTTCCGCAGGTCCATGCCCCTGTACAGCGCGGCGACCTCGTCGGCGTAGCCGTTGAACGGGAGGGTCTTGCGGCGGCCCAGCTCACCGATGCGGCGCTCGGTCGCCTGACTCCAGCGGGGGTGCGGGACGGCCGGGTTCACGTTCGCGTAGAAGCCGTATTCCTGCGGGGCGGCCAGCGCCCAGGTGGTCTGGGGCTGCTTCTCGGTCAGGGTGATCCGCACGACGCTCTTGATGTTCTTGAACCCGTACTTCCACGGCACGACGAGGCGCAGGGGCGCGCCGTTCTGGCCGGGCAGCGTGCGGCCGTGCAGCCCGACCGCCATGAACGACAGCGGGTGCAGGGCTTCGTCCAGGCGCAGGCCCTCCACGTACGGCCACCTGAGCACCTGCTGTTTCTGGCCCGGGAACTGCTTGGTGTCCAGCAGCGCCGTGAACTGCACGTATTTGGCCTTGCCCGTGGGTTCCAGGCGACGGATCAGGGCGGCCAGCGGAAAGCCCAGCCACGGCATGACCATGCTCCAGCCTTCCACGCAGCGCATGCGGTAGATGCGGTCTTCCAGCGGGAACCAGGATTGCAGGGTGTCGATGTCGATGGTCTGCGCTTTGCGGACCTCTCCGTCGATACGCACGGTCCAGGGGCGCGTCTTGAGGCTCCCGGCGAGGCGGGCCGGGTCGCTCTTGTCGGTGCCGAACTCGTAGAAGTTGTTGTACGTGGTGGCCTGCTGGTACGGCGTGACCTTCTCGGTGGTGTCGTACGGCCCGGGGGGACGGTCGGCGCGGCTGAAAGGATCGGCCGCCTGGGCCTCGGCGCCGCTCAGGCCGGGGCGGCGGGTCAGGACCTCCAGACCGCCTCCCAGCGCGGCGACCGTGCCGGTGAACATCGCGGCGCTGCGCAGGAATTCACGGCGGGGGTTCAGATCACTGCCGGGCGTCAGGATGCGGCGCTGCCCGTCCGGAGTCTGAGGGTCGGTCGGCTGGGTCTGGTCCTCGGGGGTACGTGGGTCGGTCATGGTGGCCCTCCTGTTCAGGTATACGCATTCTGGACGTCATCGGTTCGGGCGCCGGGTGCAGGGTTACAGTGCCAGGGTCACAGTGACAGGGTCACAGCGGCGTGATTCGAGCGGACACGTGGACCGCCGTTCCCGCGCCAGGAGCATGGTGGGCGCTGTTTGCCGGACAGAATGCAGCGTACTCGGGGGGTGCCGGGCCTGAAATCTAGTATTCTGGGCGCCCTGGCCCTGTTCCCCGTGACACAATGAAGGCACACTGAACACCAGCGGCGGCGCGTCTGTCCTGTCCGCCCGGAGGTCCACCCATGAAGAAAACGATGCTTGCTGCTCTGCCCGCCACCCTGGCCCTGCTCGGCACCGCCGTCAGTCCCGCCGCGCAGGCCCAGCAGACCGACAAACTGAAAGCCTGCTTCATCTACGTTGGCCCGGTCGGCGACATCGGCTGGAGCTACGCGCACGATCAGGCCCGCAAACTCAGCGAGAAGGCCCTGCCGTGGCTGGAAACCAAGTACGTGGAAAGCGTGCCGGAAGGGCAGGCCACGTCCGTCATCGACCGCCTCGTGAAAGACAACTGCCAGGTGATCTTCACCACGTCCTTCGGCTTCATGGACCAGACCCTGGAAGCCGCCAAGAAATACCCGAACGTGATCTTCGCGCACGCCAGCGGCTTCAAACGCGCCCCGAACATGGCCACCTACATGGCGGACTTCTACCAGCTGTACTACCTCAACGGCATGATGGCCGCCGCCGTCAGCAAAACCGACAAGCTCGGCTACGTCGCGGCGTTCCCCGTCCCGGAACTCAAGCGCCACATCAGCGCCTTTGCCCTGGGCGCGCGCGCCGTGAACCCCAAGGCGACCGTGAGCGTCAAGTGGATCAACGCGTGGTTCGACCCGAACAAGGCCCGCGAAGCCGCCGAAAGCCTGATCAGCGAAGGCGCCGGTGCGCTGGCCTTCACCGAGGACACCGCCACCGTCGTGCAGACCGCCGGGGCGCGCAAGGTCCCGGTGTTCGCGCACTACACCGCCATGTACAAGTTCGCGCCCGATTTTGTCGTCAGCGGCCAGCTGGTCCACTGGGACAAGATCTACATCGACTTCCTGAGCAAGGTTCATAGCGGCACGTACACCACCAAGAACCTCCAGAACGTCGATTACTGGAACCTGCTGCGCGGCGGCAGCGTGGAACTCGGCGCGCAGGACGGCATGGCCATCAACCCCAAATGGGTGCCCGCCCTGAAAGCCAAGAGCGTCACCGTGGGCGGCAAGAAAGTCAGCGTCTACGACCGCGTCATGACCCTGAAAGCCAACATGGAAAGAGGCGGCGGGTTTGACCCGTTCACTGGCCCCATCAAGGACCGCAACGGCATCCTGCGCGTCCCCGCCGGGAAGGTCGCCAGTATCGCAGACCTGAACAGCATGTCCTGGGTCGCCCCGGGCGTCACCGGACAGGTCGCGGACGAACCCAAGAAGTAAACCCGTAGAAGGTCAAAAGTCGATGGTTGACGGAAGGGAATGCGCCCTCTCCATCAACCATCGACTTTCAACGGTCCACTCTTCCCGCGCGGGCCTGCACCTGCGCGGCAGTCAGGACGCTGCCGTGGCCGGGCCATATCTCACGGAGGTCCATGCCCGCCATGGTGTTCAGGGTGGCGACCGCCTGCGCGTGGTCGTGGTTGTACGCCGCGCGGGGCAGGTGCGCACCGTCTGCGCTGCCCATCACGGCGTCCGCGGCGATCAACACGCCGCCGCGCCGCAGGCCGATCTGCCCGGCCGTGTGGCCCGGCAGGTGCACGACCTCCCACCCCAGCACGTCCTGACCCGGCAGCGCGGCCCGCAACGCAGGCGCCGGGACTTTCGGGTGCGCGCGGGACACCAGCCGCCCCACGCCCGGACGGCCCGCCGGGTACGGCAGGTCATGCACCTGCCCAACCAGGGCCGGGTGCTCCAGCGGGTGCGCCAGCACGCTCAGGCCCGCGCGCGCCGCCAGGAACGCGTTGCCCGAGTGATCCGGGTGCGCGTGCGTGATCAGCAGCGCGTCCGGCCGGAACGACCGCAGCAACCGCAGGAAATACGGCGCGTGCACCACCGTGCCGGTATCGACCAGCAGCCGTCCCTGCGGGGTGGTCAGCAGGAATACGTTGGCGTACATAGGAACGCTGATCAACTCAGCACGGGAACCGGGCATCCGCCGATGATGCCACGCGCCGCGCGTGCCCGTGCCGTAGTCTGGGCGGACCATGAACCGAATCTCCTGGCTGGCCGTGCCGGACGAGCACTCCGCGCACGAAGGCGTACAGAAGCTCTGGGCGAAAGCCGAAGCGAACCTGGGCTTCACACCGAACGTGTTCCGCGCGCAGGCCCTGAACGGCGAGCACTTCCTGGCGTGGTGGAACGACTTCAATACCCTCGTCAACCGTGACGGGCACCTGACCCACACGGAACGCGAACTGATCGCCGTGATCGTCAGCGCCATCAACCGCTGCGTATACTGCGCCGTCTCACACGGCGCGGCCCTGCGTGAGTACAGCGGCGACCCCGCCTGGGCCGACAAGGTCGCCGTCAACTGGCGGCACGCCGTCCTCAGCCCACGGCAGGCCGCCCTGTGCGCCTACGCCGAGAAACTCACCCGCACGCCCGCCGACATGACCGAATGCGACCTCGCGCCCCTGCGGAACGCAGGCCTGAACGACCACGAAATCCTGGAAGCCACCCAGGTCACCGGCATGTTCAACATGACCAACCGCGTCAGTAGCGCCCTGGGATTCGTACCCAACGCCGAGTACCACCAGCTGGGGCGCTGACCGCGACGACTGGCCGAGGACCGGCGCCCCTGAACGACTGGTTGCCCCTTGATGATCGGCGCCCCTGACCGGAGAGGTCAAGGGGCGCGCGGGCTGAGATCACTCGTCGCGGGTGTACCCGGTGGCCGCCCAGCCGCAGCCGGCGCGCACGAGGTTGACCGTGCCGCTGTACGTGCCGCTCACCTGCTGACCGTTACTGTTCTGCTTGCCGGACAGCGTGACGCTCCCGGACACCTGCGCGCTGTTGCCACTGACACTGGCCCCGCCGGCACTGACTGAGAACCGCACGTTGGAGTACACCGCCGAGTACGCACCCAGCGCAGCGGAGATGGCGTCTTTAGCAGCGCCGACGGCCGCCGAGCTGGCGTTGGCGCGGTCCGCTTGCGGGGTCAGATTGCAGGCGGCGGGCGCGGCGTCCTGAGCGTCGGCGCCACTGCCAGCTCCGGCGGACGGCAGGCTACCCTGCAGATTCTCGACATGCACGCGGTAATTGACTCCCAGCGCGAAACGGGGCCCGGTGATGGCCTGGAGCGAAGTGTTGATCCGCTGAACGCCCGCCTCCACGTACGCTTCGACCGGGACCAGGGCCAGCCCGTACCGTGCACCCAGTCCGCCCTGAAACGCGACGTTGTTACGGATGGTGTCAATCCCGGCCAGGGCGTAGGTGGTGAAGTTCCCGGCGCGGAACAGGTCCACCGACACCCCCAGACCGAAGGACGCCGTGCCGGGCTCACCCTCAATGTTGCTGGAGCAGAAGGACCCCTGACCGTACAGGCCCACGCGGTCCGAGCGGATGCCCGCCCGGACGCCCGCCACCTGACAGCCCAGGCCCAGGCTGCTGTTCAGACCCAGGGTGACATCGGCGGCGCTGGCGGTGCTGGGGAGAGTGACGGCGGTGAGGGACAGGGCGGCGGCAGTGACGGTCAACCAGGTGCGTTTGAACATGCGGACTCCAGGGCTTCGTGAGGATAGGGGTGTAGAGAACAACGGATGAGCGCGGTGATGGGGGGGCGCGTTCGCGGGAGGTGACGTGATTACCCTAACACCCTGACATGGCGCGGCCTTCATTACCGGCCGGCGGCTCAGTTCAGTACGTCGGCAGTACGTAGAAAGTACATCGTCAGGGCGTATTCCAATCCGGAATATCATCCGGATTCCGTCTGTTTCACTAACATTTCCGGAACATCACCGGACCTGCCAGCTCCACGTCCGGAACCCGCTTGGGCTCCCACTCGCTTCACTCTGGTTGAACGGTCTTTACAGCCCATTCAATCGGGGTCGGTATCAGTACGTATAGAAGCCCTGTCCGCTCTTGCGGCCCAGCAGACCGGCCTGCACCATCTTGCGCAGCAGCGGGCTGGGGCGGTACTTGTCGTCGCCCAGACCCTGGTGCAGCACCTCCATGATGGCGAGGCAGGTGTCCAGCCCAATGAAGTCCGCCAGCGTCAGCGGTCCCATGGGGTGGTTCATGCCGAGTTTCATGATGCCGTCGATGGCCCCCGGTTGCGCCACGCCTTCCATGACGCACTGGATGGCCTCGTTCAGCATGGGCATCAGGATACGGTTGCTGACGAAACCGGGAAAGTCATTGCAGGCGAGCGGGGTCTTCCCCATTCGCTCGGCGGTCTGCGTGACGAACTGCGCGGTCTGGTCGCTGGTGCTGTAGCCGCGAATCACCTCGACCAGTTGCATCAGCGGCACCGGGTTCATGAAGTGCATCCCGATGAACCGTTCCGGGCGGCCCGACGCGCTCGCCAGGGCCGTGATCGGAATGGAACTGGTGTTGCTCGCCAGCACTCCTTCCGGTTTCACGATCTGCCCCAGTCGGCGGAACAGGTCGGCCTTGACTGCCTCGTTCTCCACGATGGCTTCGACGACCAGATCGCAGTCCGCGAAGGCGTTCAGGTCCGTCGTGAACTCAATGCGGCCCAGCACCACGTCCGGCGTGTCTGTCAGGCGGCCCTTCTCGTGCAGTTTCGCGACAGACTTCTCGATCACGGCGCGGCCCCGGTCCAGGAATTCCTGCTTCATGTCCTGCACGACCACGGTAAATCCACTCTGCGCGGCGACCTGCGCGATACCGCCGCCCATCTGCCCAGCTCCGATCACTCCGAATTTCATGGGGACTCCTGTTCAGTCCGGTCTGCCCCGGACGGGAATACGTTCGAGAATGGTTTCCAACTGCTGGGTGATCCCAGGTGGGCCCCTCCGGGCACCCGGCCCTGATGGACGGTCACCGTGAGGGCACCGACCTGAAACGGCAGTCCGTCCAGACTCACTCGACGAGCGGGACGCCCTCGATCTGCACGGCCCGGCCGCGTTTGACAGGGTTGAAGGCGGTGTACGTGTAGCGCGAGCATCCGGCCTGCACGAAGGGGTCCTGGGCGAACAGGTCCAGGAGTTCCTGCAACGTGTCGGCCTGCGCGACGAGCACGCCGCCCGTGTTGTCGACCTTGCGGCCGCTGGTGAGGAACACGCCGCTTCTGTAGTGCTGGTCAAGCCACTGGCGGTGGGCGGGCGTGACGCTGGCGATCTCGTCGGTGGGTTTGAGGTAGGTGCTCTCGATGATCCACAGGGTCGGAGTTGCCATGCTTTAGCCTACCCGCTTGACGGCCAGGGAAAGGCCGTTGCCGCCGCCCATGCACAGCGTGGCGACGCCAGTTTCCTTGCCCTGTTGCTTCAGGGCGTGCAGGAGCGTCACCAGGATGCGCGCGCCCGAGGCGCCGATGGGGTGTCCCAGGGCGACCGCGCCGCCGTTCACGTTGACACGCGCGGGGTCCAGGCCGAGTTCGCGGCTGACGGCGAGGCTCTGGACGCTGAAGGCTTCGTTGAGTTCCCACAGGTCCACATCACCGACCTGCCAGCCGAGTTTGCCCAGGAGTCTGTGCGTGGCGGGAACGGGCGTCATCATGACCCATTCGGGCGCGAGGCCACCCGTGGCGTAATCGATGATTTCCGCCAGGGGGCTCAGGCCGTGCGCCTGGGCGAAGTCGGCGCTGACGACCATGAGGCTGGCGGCGCCGTCGTTCAGGCCGGGGGCGTTCCCGGCGGTGACGGTGCCACCCGGCTTGAAGGCGGGTCTGAGGCGGCCCAGGGTTTCCTCGCTGGTGTCGGCGCGGGGGCCCTCGTCGGTGTCGATGATCGTGTCGCCCTTACGGCCCCTGACAGTAACGGGCACGGTCTCATCCGTGAAGCGGCCCGCCTGCCGGGCGGCAACAGCGCGGCGGTGGCTCTGCGTGGCGTAGGCGTCCTGTTCCTCGCGGGTGATGGCGTACTTCTCGGCGACTCGTTCGCCGGTCAGGCCCATGCCCTCATCGTTGATGGAGCACCACAGGCCGTCCTGGGTGTTCGCGTCGATGACCTGCGCGTGGCCCAGGCGGTAGCCTTTGCGCGCGCCGGGCAGCAGGTGCGGCGCGTTACTCATGGATTCCATGCCGCCCGCCAGCACGGCGTGCTGGTCCCCGGCGCGGATGCTCTGCGCGGCCAGGATCACGGCTTTCAGGCCGCTGCCGCACACCTTGTTGATGGTGAGCGCGCCGACCTCGTTCGTGAGTCCGGCTTTCAGGGCGGCCTGCCGGGCGGGGTTCTGCCCGCTCCCGGCCTGCACGACCTGCCCCATGATGACCTCCTCGATGGGTTCTGATCCCAGGCCGCTGCGGCGCAGGGTCTCGCGCAGGGTGATGGCGCCCAGGTCCACGGCGCTGACACTTTCCAGGCTTCCCAGGAACTTCCCGGTAGGCGTGCGGCTGGCCGCTACGATCACTGCTTTTTGCATGCGCGCAGCATAGCGCGCCCCGCCTAACGGGCGTTAGGCAGAGGGCCACCGGACGTGGCCCGCAAGGCTCCCCCGGGCATCCGCCTCGGCGCGGAGCAGCCCTCCCACTGAACCTCTGCGTGCGGAGGAGGCCGGCAGGCGGTGCGGGCGGCATAGATGCCTTCTAAACTGCCACCTTCTAAGCCGCCGCCGTCTATGCCGCCGCCTTTTAAGCCGCGTGGTAGCGTGGCAGCATGTTTGAGTCCCTTGGGAATAAGTTGCAGGACATCCTTGACCGGGTGGGCAAGGAGCGCCAGCTGACCGAGGCGCAGGTCAAGGCGGCCATGCGCGAGATCCGCATGGCGTTGCTGGAAGCCGACGTGAACTTCGGCGTGGCGAAGGACTTCGTGGCCCGCGTGAGTGAACGGGCCGTGGGCCAGTCCGTGGAAGGCAGCCTGAACGCCGGGCAGACCGTCGTGAAACTCGTGCACGACGAACTGATCGAGACGCTGGGCGGCAAGGCCGCGCAACCCGAACTGAAAACCGAGGGGAACGTGTGGTTCATGGTCGGCCTTCAGGGGGCCGGGAAGACCACCAGTACCGGCAAACTCGCTGCGCACTACAAGAGCAAGGGCCGCCGCGTCCTGCTGGTCGCCGCCGACACGCAGCGCCCCGCCGCGCGCGACCAGCTCGAAGTCCTGGGGAAACAGGTGGGTGTACCCGTCCTGAAAGTCGCGGACGGCGAGAGCCCCGCCGAGACGAAACGCCGCGTGGACGAGCACCTGAAAACCGACTTCCGTGACCTCGTGATCGTGGATACCGCTGGCCGCCTCCAGATCGACGAGACCCTCATGGACCAGCTGGCCGACCTGCAGGCCGCCATGCAACCCACCGAGAGCCTGCTCGTCGTGGACGCCATGACCGGCCAGGAAGCCCTGAACGTCGCGCAGACCTTCGACCAGCGCGTGAACGTCACCGGCCTGATCATCACGAAGATGGACGGCGACGCGCGCGGCGGCGCAGCCCTCTCGGCCCGCACCGTGACCGGCAAACCCATCTACTTTGCGGGCGTCAGCGAGAAGATCGCGGGCCTGGAGCCCTTCTACCCTGACCGGGTCGCCGGACGCATCCTCGGCATGGGCGACGTGCTCGGCCTGATCGAACGCGCCCAGCAGGCCGACCTGAAATCCATGGAAGTCAAGAAACCCGGCGACTTCGACCTCGAAGACCTGCTGACCCAGCTGCGTCAGATCCGCAAAATGGGGCCGCTCGGCGACCTGCTCAAGCTCATCCCCGGCATGAGCCGCGCCCTGCCCGAAGGCTTCAACGTGGACGAAAAGCAGATTCAGCGCATCGACGCCATGATCAGCTCCATGACCCTCAAGGAACGCCGCAACCCCAAACTGATCGACGGACGCCGCCGCAAACGCATCGCCGCCGGCAGCGGCCACACCGTGCAGGACATCAACAAACTCCTGAAAATGCACGAACAGATGAAAGACATGATGAAAATGCTCCAGCACATGAGCGGCCCCGGCGCCAAGGGCATGAAACCGCCCCGCATGCCCACCATGCCCCCCAGCATGAAACGCTGAAGTATCCACCACCCTGACCAGCCAGCAAGGCCCCGGACCACTCGCACTCCGGGGGCATTCCCGTGCGCGCAGCACGCCCTTCCCCATCACCCGACCCCAGCGGTTGACATGCACACCCAGCGCCCATATACTCATCCCCGCTGAGAACGCGCCTACGCGGCACGCGCAAGCCAAACACAGGTCGGGTCGTTAGCTCAATCGGTAGAGCAGCTGACTTTTAATCAGCGGGTTGTAGGTTCAAGTCCTACACGACCCACCAGGAAAACCCCCGTCCAGTACGGGGGTTCTTGCTATTTCAGGCAGCATGCTCTGGTTGAAGCTCCCGTGACGTGCCGTGACCGAGGAACGCACCGTGACGTACAGCCGGATGCCGTGCTGCTACGCCAGCGCCGCCCACAGGACGCCCGCCACAATCAGCGCCAGCACACCCGCGCCGGTCAGTGCCCAGCGTGCCCAGGGGACGCGGCGAGAGAGGAACGCCAGGAACAGCAGCGCGCACGCCAGGGCGCAGACCTCCCACGGCGCGCCCCGGTCAGCGTTCACGATCACCACTGGCACCGTCCGGCTTTCAAGGGGGCCGGTCACTGCCTACCCCGCAGCATGGCCCGGACGCGCAGCGGGGCGCGCACGATCACCCGCACAGGCCACGGCAGGGGCGGACCGGTGAAGGTAGGGCCGAAGGTGGCAGTGGCTGGGGTCACTCGTGGTTTCGGGCGCACGTTCGCTTCACCTCTTTTCAGGAAGACCGGCGTTACCAGTGGCGGGTGTCGCTGTCGGGTTCCTCGCTGAGGAGCCAGAGGGAGCGGGCGGTGCGGGCGGCTTCGGTCTGCGCGTCCAGCAGAACGCGTTCGAGGTCGGCGTTCAGGCGAGGGTGGCGGCGGCGAAACTGGGCGTGATAGCACAGCAGCAGGGCGAGGCGGGCGGGGCGCTGCTCGGGGTCGGTGAGCACGTCGTACAGGGCGTCCCAGTTCTGGCCGAAGGTGTCGCCCAGGCCCAGGCCGTTCAGGAACGCGAGCATGAGGCTGCTCTTGTCGTAGACGTCCCCGAGGTTGATTTCGCGTACGCTGACCTGATTTCCGGCGGCCAGGATGCGCGGCTCGTGCGGCGCGGTCTGGATCCCCTGGGGCGCTTCGTTGAAGACCTGCATCATGGTCGGATCCTCCTGAAGGTGTCGTAGTGGTCGGCGGTGTAGTAACACTCGGTGGTGTTGGTGCGGGGCTGGCCGCCGCAGACGATGCGGCGTGCGCCCCGGTCACTCTGGCCGGGGGTGGGGACGGTGTACTCGCGGTAGTAGCCCCTGTTCTGGGGGGGCAGCAGGCGTTCGCGGTTGCCGAAGGTGCTTCCGTCTTTGCTGTAGCGCAGGGGACCACCCTGGGCGATGCGGGTCAGGACCGTCTGGGCTTCGCGGGGCAGGTCGCGCGCGGCGACCTCTGGCAGGCCACTGTGCGGGTCGCGGGTGGAGGCTGGCGGGGCGGTGCGGGTGGGGGCCGCTTGCGTGGTGGGCTGCGTGGTCGTCTGTGTGGTGGGTTGCGTGCGGTCGGCCTGCGGGAGGTCGCAAGCAGTCAGAAGCGCGCCGAGCAACAGGGCAACGAGGGTGGGGGCGGCGCGGTTCACGGGTCCGAGTGTAGGCCCTGGGTGTCCAGCCGGGTCAGGAGGTGGGCGCGGAGTAGCGTTAATCCTTTGTAGGGGGGCGGGCCATGGTGCAGACCGGTCTGGCGTTCCACGCGCACGTTCGTGCGCCGTGCGAGTTGAGGCGGGTGGAGGGGGTGGGTGCAGGGGACCGCGTGCCATTACGGCGCCCTGCAATCGAAGTCCGTCTGCTGGCTCCAAGTGGTGTGCTCAGGCGAGGTTGCCATTGCTCAGGACGCCCGTGGCGATCAGGATCAGGATGATCACGCCCACCACCACGCGGTAGATCGCGAAGGGCTTGAACGTGTTGGTGGACACGAACCGCAGCAGCCAGCCGATGCTGAGGTACGCGACCACGAACGAGACACCGGCCCCCAGCAGCACGTTCCCCACGCCGATCTCGGCGAGGATGTCGCGGCTCTTGATGAAGTCCAGCAGGGCCGCGCCGCCCAGCGTGGGAACGCCCAGGTAGAAGCTGAACTTGGTGGCGGTGGGCCGGTCGAGGCCCAGGACCATGCCGCCCAGGATGGAGCTGGCGCTACGGGAGAAGCCCGGCCACAGCAGCGCGAGGCACTGCACGGCGCCGATCATCAGGCTGCGGGGCACGCCGATCTTCTCGATGGCGGCCACGCTCGGGGTGACGCGGCGGCTTTCGAGGAGCCAGATGATCACGCCGCCCACGATCAGCGCCCAGGCGACCACGCTGGGCCGGAACAGGTTGGCCTTGATGGCGTCCCCGAACAGCAGGCCCAGGATCACGGCGGGAATGCAGGCGACGAGCACGCCCAGCCAGAGCGTCTGCTGGCTGCGGTCGCTTCCGATGCGGCGGATCTGCAGGAAATCCTTCCAGTAGTATGCGAGGACGGCCAGAATCGCGCCGCCCTGAATGACGACCTCGAAGGTGTCCTTGACTTCCTTGGTCCACGGGACGCCCAGCAGGTTCCCGGTGAGAATCAGGTGGCCGGTCGAACTGATCGGCAGGAATTCCGTGATGCCCTCGACGATGCCGTAAACGATTGCGTAGAACCAGTCCATAGCTGCCGATTGTAATCCCTGTTACTGGGCACGGCGCGTCCCTCTTTAGGTGCACCCTGGGGGTCTGGGTATGCACAGTTCCGGGCGGCGCTTAGAGCCCAATGCCGGGAAGCGATTAGCGGACCAGCGGGATGGGCGGGTGATCCCGGTCCCCTCTGGCAACGGCAGCGGCGGGTGTCGTATAATTTCCGTTTGGGTGCCCCCGTGACCCGCTGTGCGCGCTGGAGCGTCGCGTATGGCCTGGCCCACCTTCGGCGTTCATGACGCTGGGCTGGCACGAGAACGGCAAACTTGTCCCACATTTCAACGCTCAGGAGTTCATATGTCGTACATCTCCATGAAGCAACTGCTGGAAGCCGGAGTTCACTTCGGTCACGAAACCAAGCGCTGGAACCCCAAGTTCAAGCGTTTCATCTTCGCCGAGCGTAACGGCATCTTCATCATCGACCTGCAGAAGACCCTCAAGCAGGTGGACCGCTCCTTCGACTTCATCAAGGAACTGTCCGAGCGTGGCGGCGTCATCCTGTTCGTCGGTACCAAAAAGCAGGCCCAGGAGATCGTGGAACTCGAAGCGCGCCGCACGGGCATGCCCTTCGTCACGAGCCGCTGGCTCGGCGGGATGCTCACGAACTTCAAGACCATGCGCACCCGCATCGACCGCCTGAACGAACTCGACGAGATGTTCGAGTCGGGCCGCGTCAACGACCGCCTGAAGGCCGAGCGCATCAAGCTGGCCGCCGAGCGTGACCGTCTGCAGCGCTTCGTGGGGGGCATCCGCAAGATGAACCGCCTGCCCGACGCGATCTTCGTGGTGGACCCCACCAAGGAAGTCATCGCCGTGCAGGAAGCCAACAAACTGGGGATTCCCGTCATCGCCCTGGCCGACACGGACAGTGACCCGGACGTTATCGATTACATCGTTCCCGGGAACGACGACGCGATCCGCTCCATCCAGCTGATCACGCACCGCATCGGCGACCTGCTCGTCGAAGCGCGCGGCGGCGGCGAGGATGTCGGCGCGGCCGAGGAAGAAACCGCCACGGAAGCCGCCGGACCCGAGCAGACCGAAAGCTAAGGCCCGACGCGACCGGAAAGGAGGGGGTTGTCCGGCGAGTACGCTCTTCGGACCACCCTTTTTTCCGGCCCAGCCCCGGCCCGGCCCTAGCTCAACCTTGGCCCAGCCCCGGCCGTGCCCGGACTTCCGGGCGCACACCCACCCAACCCCAAGAAAGTTCAAGCCGACACAGGAGGCATGACATGCTGGAATCAATCAAGAAACTCCGTGAACTGACGGGCGCAGGCATGATGGACGTCAAGAAAGCCCTTTCCGACGCCGGGAACGACGAGGAAAAAGCGGTGGCCCTGCTGCGCGAGCGCGGCATCGTGAAGGCCGCCAAGAAAGCCGACCGTGAAGCCAAGGAAGGCCTCGTGCGCTTCGTGGTGGACGGCAACAAGGCCGCCATGGTCGAGGTGAACAGCGAGACGGACTTCGTGGCCCGTAACGACGGCTTCCAGGCCCTGGTGGCCGAACTGGCCCAGGCCGCCCTGAGCGCCGGGACGAGCGACGTCGAAGTGTTCCGCGCCTTCACGCTGCCCAGCGGCGACACCGTGGCGACCGCCGTGGCCGCCGCCGCCGGCAAGATCGGCGAGAACCTGGTCCTGAACCGCGTGGCCTTCATCGAAGGTCAGCAGATCGCCGGGTACGTGCACAGCAACGGCAAGATCGGCGTGCTGGTTGACCTGGAAGGTGGCAACGAGACGCAGGCCAAGGACGTGGCCCTGCACGTCGCCGCCGAGAACCCCCAGTTCCTGAGCCGTGACGAGGTGAACAGCTCCGACATCGAGAAGGAGCGCGAGATCCTCACGAACAAGGCGCTGAACGAGGGCAAGCCCCAGCAGATCGTCGAGAAGATCGTCGAGGGCCAGATCGGCAAGTTCTACTCCGACAAGGTGCTGCCCGAGCAGAACTTCGTGAAGGACAACAGCGTCACCGTCGGGAAGTACCTGGGCGGGGCGACCATCAAGCGTTTCGTGCGCTTCGAAATCGGCGCGTAAATCCCCCTGAGCTTCCGGCCGCAGCTCCACGCGGGCGGGGCCGGAACGTCAGGCCGGATTTCATCGTTGCGCGCGACACAGTACTCCCGGTAGCCGCCCGCGCGTCTGCCGGGAGTATTGTGTTGCCGTTCAGCCACGTTCATTCTTTCCCGGCGCGCTGCGGCGCGGCCAACCCCAAGCGAGGTATGCATGTTCAAGCGCGTTCTGCTCAAACTGTCTGGTGAGTTCCTGGCGGGCGAATCGGGCTTCGGGATCAGCCCCGACACCACCGCGCAGCTGGCCCGGCTGATCACGGGGGCCCTGGAAGGCACCGACGTGGAACTCGCGGTCGTGATCGGCGGCGGGAACCTGTGGCGCGGCGCCCGCAACGGCGAGGGCATGGACCCCGCCACGGCCGATTACATCGGGATGCTGGGCACCGTCATGAACGCCATGGCCCTTCAGGACGCCATGGAGAGCGCCGGGCGGCCCACGCGGGTCATGAGCGCCATTCAGATGGCGGCCGTGGCCGAGCCGTACATCCGCCGCCGAGCCATGCGTCACCTGGAAAAGGGCCGTGTGGTGATCTTCGGCGGCGGGAACGGCGCGCCGTTCTTCACGACCGACACGACCAGCACCCTGCGCGCCCTGGAAATCGGAGCGGACGTGGTCCTGATGGCCAAAAACCGCGTGGACGGCGTGTACGACAGCGACCCCCGCAAAAACAGCGACGCGCGGTTCATCGCGCAGGTCACGCACCGCGAGGTGGTCGAGCAGCGCCTGGAAGTCATGGACGCCACCGCGCTGACGCTGTGCATGGATAAGGGCCTGCCGATCGTGGTGTTCGACCTGTTCCAGGAGGGCAACCTGCGCCGCCTGCTCGAAGGGCAGCGGGTCGGCACGCTGATCCAGACGCCCTGACCTGTCTTCACTGACCTGTCTTCACTGACCTGTCCTCCCTGCCCTGTCCTCCCTGCCCCAGCGCCCCCGGCTCCCCTGCCCCGGCTCCCCTGCCTGCCGCGCCCGGGGGCGGGAGCCAGCTGACCGGACGCCTGCAAGGGGCGGACCCGGCTGCGCTACACTTCCGGCATTCCCTGGGGTCTGACCCCGCCCCCACTCCCCACACCGTTCCGTTTCACTTGACCCCTCAGGAGGCCCTGACCATGGCTGACATGAAAGCAATCCAGGCTGATACGCGCGAGAAGATGACCAAGGCCATCGAGTCCCTCGAGAACAACCTGTCCGTGCTGCGCACGGGCCGCGCCAACCCCGGCATCCTGAAGAAGATCGTCGTGGACTACTACGGCAGCTCCGTGCCGATCGATCAGGTGGCCAGCATCAGCACGCCGGACGCCCGCACGCTGGTCATCACGCCCTGGGACCGGGGCGCGCTGAACCCCATCGAGAAGGCCATCCGCGACAGTGACCTGGGCCTGAACCCCAACAACAAGGGCGACACGATCTTCATCAGCCTGCCCATGCTGACCGAGGAGCGCCGCCGTGACCTTGTGAAGAACGCCAAGAACTACGCCGAGGACGCCCGCATCGCCGTTCGCAACATCCGCAAGCACAGCCTGGATGAAGTGAAGAAGGTCGAGGGCATCGGTGACGACGAGATCAAACGCGGCGAGGCCGAGGTGCAGAAGATCACCGACGAATTCGTGGCGAGGGTGGATCAGACCTTCCAGAAGAAGGAGCAGGAAATCCTCGGGTGAGGACGCCTGAAGCAGGATGTGGGCTGTGGGCCTTGGGGTGTGGTGCCGTCCCCTCCGCCCGCAGCCCACATCCCGTCAGGGTTCCGGAGGCCGCGTGGAGTCGCTGAGCAGCCGCGTCCTGACCAGCGTGGTGGGGTTTGCGATCATCAGCGTGGTCGTGTGGATCGGGTGGTGGGCCATGCTGCCCGCGCTGCTGTTCGTGTCGGTCATGGGGCTGTTCGAGTACATCCGCATGCTCGACCGCAACGACATCGACGTGCGCCGCGTGAGTCTGGGCGTGTTCGCCGTGGCGCTCATCCTGGCGAGCCTGCCCATGTGGCCGCAGACGCCCTGGCCCGGCGGGTCGTGGCGCGAGGCAGTCATGACGGTCGCCGTGGCGTACCTGCTGGTCATCGAGGTCATCCGGCCCGGTGAGCGGCCCCTGGAACGCATCGTGTACTCGGTGTTCGGCCTGCTCTACATTCCCTGGCTGCTGGGGTACTTCCTGATGCTGCGCTACAGCCCGGACGCCGGAGACGGCCTGCTGTACTTCGCGCTGCCGCTGCTGGCGACGTTTGCGGCCGACATCGGCGCGTACTTCATGGGCTACCTGTTCGGTCGGCGCAAGCTGGCACCAGAAGTCAGTCCCGGCAAGACGGTGGAGGGGGCCATCGGCGGGTTGATCGCCAGTTTCGTGATCGTGCTGGCCCTGACGACCGTGACCGGCATCTGGTCCCCCCTGGAGGCGCTGCTGTACTCGATTCTGGTGGCCAGCGCCAGTCAGCTGGGCGACCTGAGCGAGAGCCTGATCAAGCGCTCCCTGAACACCAAGGACAGCGGCAACAGCCTGCCCGGCCACGGCGGGTTCCTGGACCGCATTGACAGCCTGCTGTTCGCGGTGCCCGCCACGTACCTGTTCCTGCATATCAATATCTTCACGCACTGACGCTGGGGGCGGCCGGTATTGGTGGGGCCGCCCTCACCTCTGGTTCACCTCGCCTCCGTCTGGTTGCGGTGCCGCCTGGTTGCGGTCCCGCCTGCCCCGCGAGTGTCTGTGAATCCGCACGGCACGCGGGGCGCTGCACTAGCATGCGGGGTGATGAAGCAGGAGCAGCAGGCACAGAGCACGTCCGGTCGGGTGCAGTCCATCACGGTCCTGGGCAGCACGGGCAGTATCGGCACGCAGGCGCTGGACGTGGCGCGTGGGCGCGGCTGGAGGGTCGCGGCGCTGGCAGCCGGGAGCAACCTGGAACGGCTCGAAGCGCAGGTGCGCGAATTCCGCCCCGGACTGGTGAGCGTGCAGGAGAACGTGCTGGGTGAGGCGCGCGCGCGCCTGTCGGGGCTGGGGGCGCAGGTGATCGCGGACCCGTCCGAGGTGGCCGCGCAGCGTACCGACGTGGTCGTGAACGCCATGAGCGGCCTGATCGGACTGGCCCCGACCCGCGCGGCGCTGGAGGCCGGGCAGGCCGTGGCCCTGGCCACCAAAGAGGCGATGGTCACGGCCGCGCACCTGATGTGGCAGGCGGCGGCCGTGGGCGGCGGGCGGGTCGTGCCGGTGGACAGCGAGCACACGGGCATGTTCCAGTGCCTGACCGGCGAGGACATGGCGGACGTGGCCGAATTGATTCTCACGGCGTCCGGCGGGCCGTTCCGGCTGGGTCCGGACGACCTGAGCGCCGTGACGCCCGCGCAGGCGCTGCGCCACCCGTCCTGGAGCATGGGGCCGAAGGTGACGGTGGACAGCGCCACGCTGCTGAACAAGGGCCTGGAGGTCATGGAGTGCGCCAGCCTGTACGGCCTGCCGCTGTCGCAGGTGGGCGTGGTGGTGCACCCGCAGAGCATCGTGCACGCGGCCGTGCGCTACCGGGACGGCAGCCTGAAAGCGCAGTTCGGGCCGGCGGACATGCGGCTGCCCATCGCGTACGCCATCGACGCCGCGCCGACCGGCATGCAGCGGCCGGGGGACGTGCGGGGCGCGCGGCGTGGCCCGGAGGTCCCCCCGCACGGGTCGTGGCCGCTGCTGGGCGACTGGGAGTTCCGCGCGCCGGACCTGCGGCGCTTCCCGTGCCTGGAACTGGCTTACCGCGCCGGGAACGCCGGCGGACTCGCGCCGGTGGTGCTCAATGCCGCCGACGAGGTCGCCGTGGACGCCTTCCTGGCCGGTCAGATCGGGTTCATGGACATTGCGCGCCTGATCGAGCGGTTGCTGGACGAAACACCGGCCGGTGAGTTGAGCTGGGACTCCCTGGACGTGGCGGACACCTGGGCGCGGGCGCGGGCGCGCGAACTGTGCGCCCAAGGCTTGGGCAACAGCACGGGCAGCGGGGTGCAGGCGTGAACGTGGTGCAGGGCATCACGGCCGCGCTCACGCCGCTGGGTCTGCTGTGGACGGTGCTGATCATCGGCGTGGCGACCTTCCTGCATGAACTGGCGCACTACGCGCTGGCCCGCTGGCAGGGCGTGGCCGTGCACTCGTTCAGCGTGGGCATGGGGCCGGTGCTCCTGCGGCGCCAGTGGCGGGGTACCGAGTGGCGGCTGAGCTTGCTGCCCATCGGCGGGTACGTGGAAATCGACGGCATGGCCCCCGAGGAGGACGCGAGCGGGCAGGTGCGGGCCCCGGTGCGGGGCTTTGCGGCGCTGTCCGCCTGGGGCAAGGTGGCGGTGCTGCTGGCCGGGCCGGTCATGAACCTGTTCCTCGCGGTCCTCCTCATGACTGTGACCTTCACGGCGCAGGGCGTCCCCGCCCCCGACCGCGCCCGCATCGAGGAGGTCGTGGCCGGGTCCACCGCGCAGACCCTGGGCCTGCGGGCCGGGGACGTGATCACCGCCATCGACGGGCAGGACATCCCCGATACCACCCGCGTGGACGGCCGTGACGCCGCCGGCTGGGAAGGCGTACGGGACGTGCTGACCCGGGCCGGGCCGCACACCTTCACGGTCTTGAGCGCCGGGCAGACCCGCGACGTGCGCTTCGACTGGACACCCAGCGTGAACGGCGAGCGGCAACTGCTGGGCATCCGCTACGGCCCGGACGTGCAGGCCACCACGGCGCCCGCCGCGTTCATCCGGGCGTGGCAGGTGACGGGCGAGGCGGTGCCACAGGTTCTGAAAAGCTTCGGCGGGCTGATCCAGCGGTTCCTGACCCTGAACCTGTCGCGGGACGAGAACGTCAGTGGACCCATCGGCACGGCCGAGATCGTCTCACGGGCCGCCGCTCTGAGCCCCTGGGCGCTCGTGCAGATTGCCATCCTGCTGAACCTGTCACTGGCGTTTTTCAACCTGCTGCCCATTCCGGGCCTGGACGGAGGGCGCATCCTGCTGGTGCTGGTCGGGGCCGTGCGCGGTCGCCCGCTGAGTCTGGGTCAGGAACAGGCCATCAACCTCGCGGGCTTCGCGTTCGTGATGCTGCTGATGATGTTCGTGGTCGTGCGGGACGTCAGCCGCTTCTTCTAGGCTGTGGGTGAGAGAGGTGGGCCGTGGGAGATTGCTCCTGCGGCCCACCTTCCTGTCACGGGGTCTCCCCCATCTGGCGTTCCACGCGCTCGCCCACGCCGGTCAGGACCTCATACTCCACGGTGCCTCCCCAGGCGGCCACGTCAGTGACAGTCAGGCCACGCTGCGTCCAGAGGGTGACGCGATCGCCGGGCCGCACACTCAGGCCGGTCACGTCGATCATGAGTTGATCCATGCAGATGCGGCCCAGGACCGGGCGGCGCTGTCCGGCGACGATCACCTCGGCCTGGCCGGTCGCGCTCCGGGGGTAACCGTCGGCGTACCCGATGCCGACCGTGGCGACCGGAGTGTCGCGCGGGGCCTGCCACAGGCCGCCGTAACTGACGGTCTCCCCGGCCGGAACGGTGTGCAGGTGCGTGACGCTGGCCTGCACGGTCATCACCGGGGTCAGCGGGATCTGGGCGCGTAGGTGCGGGGGCGCGAAGCCGTATGCGGCCAGTCCGGGCCGGGCAAGGGCCATGCCCGGCAGGCGGCCCAGGCTCAGGACGGCGCCGCCGTTCGCGGCGTGCGCCAGAACCGGCTGTGGCGTGGGGGGCAGGGCGCCCAACACCGCCCGGAAGCGGCGCAGCTGCTCGTGCGCAGTGGTCAGGTCGGGTTCGTCGGCGCTGGCGAAATGCGTGTACACGCCTTCCAGCAGGCCGCGCCGGGCCAGTTCGAGGCCCACGGCGACCGCCTCCTCGGGACGGGCACCCAGGCGGTTCATGCCAGTCTCGACTTTCAGGTGCGCGCGGGCGTGGGCGGGCAACGCGGCGGCCTCCGCGAGCGACGCGACGGGCAGGCGCACGCCCAGGTCGGCCAGGACCGGCACCTCGGCAGGCGTGGGCGGCGTGAGCAGCAGCACGGGTTTGCCGGTGTTCAGGGCGGCGGCAGCCTGCGCCTCGCGGGGCGTGGCGACCGCGAACCCCCAGACGTCCGGGTGTGCGGCGGCCAGGGGCACAATCAGGTTCAGGCCGTGCCCGTAGGCGTTCGCCTTGACCGGCAGGATCAGTGGCGTGCCGCTGCGGGCGGCGAGGGCGCTCAGGTTGGCGCGCAGGGCGTCGGGATCGATCAGCGCGCGGGCGCGGGCGGCGAGAACGGACATCTACCGAGCATGCTACCCCTGGCGGGCCCTGTGATACGGACTTCCGTATGAACGGGCGCGGCCGCCACAGGGGCAGGGGCGTGTATGATTTTTCGCAGTCATGCCCATGTTCACTGCTGCCCGATCTGTCCGTTTTCGCCCTGCCCTGCTGGCCCTCGGTCTGCTGACCCTGGCAGCCGCGCCCGCCGCCGCGCAGGTGGGCGGCGTGTTGCCCCTGGTGTCGGTCGGTGAGAAGTGGCCGCAGGCGCAGGAGTCGTACGTGATTCGCGTTCCGGCCGCCAGCGCCGGTAAACCCCTGGGGCTGGAGGTGTACTCGCCGACGGTCAACCTCGCGGATTACGTGGACGGCCGCCGGACCGACGGGTACTTCGGAGACGAGCTGTACAAGAAGAACGAGCCGTTCGAGACGACGTTCACGCTGACCGGCCCGAACGGCACGGTCGTCGAGCGCCGCTACGGCCCGAACCGAGAGCACACCTGGGACAGCCTGTTCGCGGGTGGCCTGAGCGCCGGTACCTACACCCTGAAGGTGAGCAGCCGGGGCGACGGTAAGAACTCGTTCGCGCTGCGGGTCGCCGCGCCCTTCGCGCTGGAAACCAGCGATTTCAGTGTGAACGCCCGCAGCACCGACGCGGCCGACCTGCTGGCCGCGACCCTGAATGTCACCAGCGAATGGAACGGCCGCGTGCTGGGCCTGCTGAACTACGACGTGGACGGCGCCAAGGAGGCTGAGCTGTGGGCCGTGCAGCCCAACGGCACGCGCGTGAACCTGACTCCCAGCGAGAACGGCCGCACCGCCACGGACACCTTCAAGATCACGCCGGACCTGCTGGGCGAATGGAAACTGTTCATCCGGGTACTCCCGACGACCAAGCAGTACAGCAACGCCATCCGCTATGCCTTCCGCCTGGATGACAAGCCCATCACGGCCCGCGTGGGCGGCTTCACGCCCCCCGCGAACGCGCAGATCGCCAACCGCCTGATCGTAGACGTGGTGGACCCGCAGGGCCGCCCGATTCCGGGGGCGTCGTACTCGCTGGTCGGGGACGCCGTGGTGCGCCCGGAACTGCCGGCCGGGTACGTGCCGGTCAGCGGCGCGCTGCTCGAAGGCACCGGGAACGTCGTGTCGCCCAGCGAGGTCCGGTACCAGCCGGGCAGTAACCGCATCCGCTTCGTGGCCCGCCCGCCCCAGGGCCAACTGGCGGTGGACGCCGTCGCCCTGTACGGAGACCAGCGCATCCCCCTGACGGGCGTGCCGTTCGCCATCGACGGACGCACCCTGACCACACCCGCCACGGTGCCACTGGCCCCCGGCGATTACCCGGTTGCGCCGACCACCATTCCCGGCAGCACCTTCACGCGCCCCCTGCCGGGCCGGGTCGCTGACGGCGGCACGAACCGCGTGACCATCGAGTACCGCGTGCTGACCGAAGTCACGCTGGTCACGTCGCCCGACATCCTGAACGCCTGCGACGTGACGCAACTGACCGCCACGGCCCGCACGGACTTCCCGTACCGCCTCCCGGCCCGCCTCAAACTCAACCTGCCCACCGGGTGGACGAGCGACTACCCGCTCGAAGTGCCGGGCGAGTTCAGTCAGGGGCAACCCCTGAACCTGAAAGCGCCGGTGCGCGTGTGCCGCAGCGACACCGCCGAGGCCGTGCTGGACCCCATCGACCTGCGCACTACCGGTCAGGCGCGCGTGCGTAACCCCGGCGGCGCGAACGTGACCCGCAACGTGCAGGGCGGCGCACGCGCCAGCCTGCACAAAAGCGTGGAGGCCGGCGCCCAGGGCTACCTCGTGACCCTGGTCCTGAACGTGGACAGCACCCTGGAGAACGTGCGCCTGCTTGACCCGCTGCCCACGGGCGGCGCGCAGCCCGCCGTGCGGGGCGCCCTTCAGGTACAGGGCCCCAGCCTGGCCAACGTCACGCCCCGCGTGGACGGTGACGGAATCGTGCTCCCCCGCGTGATTCCCGGCACGTACACCCTGACGTACACGCTGTTCACCGATCAGCCCGCCGACCGGATCGTGACCACGCCCGGCCTGAGCTGGTAACCCTTGATCTGGTAACACTGAGCCGATATCGCGGACCCGGATTGAACGAGTAAGAAAGCCGTTCAATCCGGGCGGGGGGAGTGGGAGCAGAAACGGGTCCGGACATGGACCTGACAACCCGGCGTTCCTGCTCGCTGTGAACGAGATAGACGGGTACGACATCGCTGCGGCCGACCCGTCCCAGACGGCCCCACGCGCCGCTCTGCGCCAGTGGCCGCCCTCCCGGTGGGGGCCGCTGCAACTTTATGTGGCAGACACCCCCCTGATCGTCCGCTACTCTGGGGCTCATGAAGACGCTCTGGATGGCCGCGCTGGCCTGCGTTCTGGCTGCCTCCGGGGCCGTGGGCGGCCTGCCGGAACCCCAGCCGGGCGCCCTGATGAGCGCCCCGACCACCCTGATCGTGCAGGGGAGGGTGTTGACAGCGCAGGCCAGCGCCTCGCTGTACGGCGGCGGGCTGGGCGTACGCGTGCGGGTGTCCGTGCCGCCCCGTCCAGGCACTCTGCCCCCGGCAGGCACTCCGGCCGGGCCGCTCGGGAGCCTCAGGCTAGACGGCTTGTTCGTCGTGACGGGCCAGGGCACCTGGAAAGCCCCGCTGCGCCCGTCCCCGCCGGCTGGGGGCACCGCCGCCCTGAACGCCGCCGCCTGGAGTGGGAGCGGCAGCCTGCGGCCCGGCGATCACGTGCAGGTCGTGGTGCGGTTGAAAGACCGCCTGGGGCATACCTACTGGCTGCGCGACACCGGCCGGGTCAGCGCCGGCTGAGCCGAGACCGTGTCATACGGAGTCCGGGTTGAATGGTCGTTGCAGCCCATTCAACCCGGACTCCGTATCAGTCTTGCAGGCTGACCACGCCGTCTTTCACGCTCAGGTGATGGTCGGCCTGCGCGGCCAGGTCGCGGTCGTGGGTGATCAGGATGACGGTGCGGCCGGTCGCGGCGGCGCGTTGCAGCAGGCCCAGGACCCGCTCGCCCGTGCGGCTGTCGAGGTTGCCGGTGGGTTCATCGGCCAGCAGGATGGCGGGGTCGTGTGCCAGGGCGCGGGCAACCGCGACGCGCTGCGCCTCGCCGCCCGAAAGCTGGTTGGGCAGGTGATCGGCGCGCGCCTCCAGGCCTACCAGGGCAAGGAGTTTACGGGCGCGGTCCTGCCGCTGGCGCACGGGCATGCCCGCGAGCGTCAGGGGGAACTCGACGTTCTCCTGCGCGCTGAGGATGCTGACAAGGTTGTGGTTCTGGAACACGAATCCGTAGTGGCGCAGGCGGAAGTCGGCGCGGTCCGCTTCGCTCAGGCCTGTCAGGGCGGTGTTCCCGACGAGCACCTGACCGGTGGTGGGTTCGTCGAAGCCTGCCAGGAGGTTCAGCAGGGTGCTTTTGCCGCTGCCGCTCGGGCCGACCACGGCGGTCAGGCCGGGCGGGAAGGTGTGCGTGAAGGGCGCGAGGGCCAGCACCTGCCCGTCTCCGCTGGGGTAGGTGCGCGAGAGGGACTCGGTGCGCAGGCCGGGCAGCGTGGGCGCAGCCTGGGTCGCTGGGCGGGCGGGGTGGGTGGTCATGTCAGATTCTCCCGAGGGCGCCCACGATACTCATGCGCCCGGCGTTCCGGGCGGGGAGCAGGCCCGAGAGCAGCCCCAGCAGCAGGCTAATCGCCAGCGCCAGCAGCACCAGCCTGGGGGTCAGGGCGGCCGCGTCGATCCCGGCGAGTTGCTGGGTGTACAGGTTCACGCCGGCAATCCCGGCGAGGCCGAGCAGCACGCCGCCCACGCCGCCCACCAGCGACAGCAGCAGTGATTCAGTCAGCACCAGGGACCGTACGAATGAAGGCCGCGCCCCGATGGCGCGCAGCGTGCCGAATTCGCGGGTACGTTCAAAGACGCCCATCATGACGGTGTTTGCCACGGCCAGCCCGCCCACGATCAGGGCGATCAGCGAGATGCCGAAGCGCACGGCGTCACTGATGATCAGGGCGCGGTCGATGAAGCTCAGGAAGTCGCTCTGGGTGCCGGCCTCCAGGTCCAGTTTCTCGGAGAGCACGTCGGCCACGCGCCGGGCGTCGCGGGGATTGCGGAGTTTCACGGCGACGAGCGACACGCGGCCCGCCGCGCCCTCGCTGCGTTGCAGGGTGCCGAGCGGAATGAAGATGAAGTTATCCACCAGTCCACTTTCCGGGGCGAGCACGCCGATCACCTTCACCTGATTGCGGCGGTTGAGGTTCAGGGGACTGCCGACCTTCAGCCGCAGGTTCTGCGCGGCCTTCGCCCCCGCGACGGCCACGCCTGCGCCCTCGTCGCCCGGGGTCAGGGATCGGCCCTGCGCGGCGGTGGTGGTGGGAAATACGGCCGCGATGCCCTGCGCGGCGGGCAGGCCGTACAGGACGACGCTCTGCGTGACTTCCAGGCCGCCGCGCACGGCCATGATGACCGGCGTGACCGTCTGAATGCCGAGTTCCGGCGCGAGCGCCTGGATGTCATCGGCGGTTTTCTGCGGCAGGTTCGGTTGCAACGCCAGTCCCTGCGACAGTGGCGTGAGACTGACCTGCACGTCCGGGCCGATCCCGCCGAGCTGCGAGACGAACACCTTGCGGATGCCCTCGCCCAGCGACAGGAAAATCACCATGCTGGCGACCGCGACCGTGATGCCCAGCGTGGTCAGCAGCGTGCGCACGCGGCGGCGGGTCAGGCCCCTCCAGGCGAGTTTCCAGATGTCCGTCCATCGTAATCCTGGCGACTTCATGAGCCGCAGGCTACGCCGCCTGGGCCGCCCGCGTGGGGACGCATGACTACAGTGACTCCCGGGCCGGGCGGTGCGGGCGGGGGTGCGGAGCCCCGGGCGGGCGGCGCGTCCAGAGCCTTCTCTGCGGGAAGCCTCACGCCGCGCCGGTACGCTCTGGGGTATGAAGTCCTCCCGTCC
This sequence comes from Deinococcus sp., assembly GCF_018260555.1. Taxonomy (GTDB): domain Bacteria; phylum Deinococcota; class Deinococci; order Deinococcales; family Deinococcaceae; genus Deinococcus. The sequence continues at coordinate 37,191 of NZ_JAGLBB010000004.1, forward strand.
GGTTCTGCTGCGCACGCTGTCCTCCCTGAGCCTCGCGCTCGGAGGGTCGCTGGGCGGCGCACACGCGCAGACGCTGCTGCCCCTGGATTCCCGCCCGGCCACGCGGGTCCTGCCGGCCCTGATCGCGGACCTGCGCGGCGGCGCGGCGCACGTTCCGCCCGCCCCGCTGCTGGGCACCGCGCAGGCGGGCGCGGACCCGGCCGCCCTGCACGCGTGGCTGGGGGCACAACCCACAGACGGCCCGCTGATCGCCGCACTGGACGCCCTGGCCTACGGCGGGCTGGTGCAGTCGCGCACCAGTCCCCTGAGTGCCGCGCAGGCACTGGCCCGGCTGGAACCCCTGCGCACCTGGACGGCCCGCACCGGGCAGCCCGTGTACGCGTTCATCACGCTCCCGCGCGAATCGGACGCCACGGACCGCGAACGCAACCTCGCCGTGATCCGCACCCTGCTGGACTGGGCACGCGCCGGGAGTTTCGCGCAGTTGCACGTCAGCTGGGACGACGCCCTGCCCGGCAGTCCCGCCCCCGCCGAGGGCGCGGCGCTGGCCAAAGAAGCCCCGGCGAACGTGCTGGTGTATCCCGGCGCGGACGAGGTGCTGTCCATGCTGACCGCCCGCGCCCTGGCCCCGCAGCCCGCCACCGTGACCTTCGAGTACAGCGACCCGGCCGCCGCACGGAAGGTCATGAAGTACGAGGGCATTCCCCTGACCCAGAGCGCCGTGAACCACGCGCAGGCCAGCGGCTTCACCGTGCAGGAGGCGGACCAGGGAGGCCGGGCGGACCTGACGGTGTTCGTGTTCAACGGCGGCGACCCCCGCCGCGCCGCCGTGCGCGTCAGCCGCCTGCTGAAGGCCGGGCCGGTCGCGGTGGCCGACGTGGAGAAGGTGAACCTGGGCAACCCGCGCCTGTGGACAGACCTTCAGACGCTGCGCCGCACCGCGAACCTCAAGGCCCTGGCCGCCTGGGGCACGCCCGGTAACAACCTGGGCACGGCCCTGGCGCACGCCAAAGTGGCCCTCGCGCCGGGCGCGGACCCGGTCCGGCAGGACGCCCTGCTGGCCCGCGAGTACGCCAACGACGTGATCTACAGCGCCGACCTGCGCGCCGCCCTGAGAAAGGCTATCCCCGAAGCGCAACTGACAGCACCCGGCACGCAGGACACCCTCCTGAACCTCGCGCGCAACGCCTTCCCGCTGCGCCTGGGCGGCACGTACACCCTCCAGGACGCCACGCTCCCATGGGGCCGCTCGTTCGAGTGGGACTTCACGCTGCGGCCGCAACCGTGACACCGACCCCACCTGTTCCGCCTACCTCGCTCCAGGCGCCGGGGTTCGGCTGGAACGTTGGTAGCGCACCCCAGCACCCGAGGGTCTATCGGAGTAGGTGAGGGACGCGTGGCGGCCAGTTCCACCGCTCCTGGCCTGTGGCCGGAGGGCGTTAACGTCCGTTTGATCGTCCTTTGGTGGGATGCGCTCCTCATGCCGTCCCCTTATGCTCTGTCCATGAGTTTCGTGCGTAAGCCCCGGCCTTACTCGTCGGGCCTGCCTGGAACGCCCCCCCTGCCGTCCGTGCTGCCCGCCCCGGCGCGGCAGGTCCGTCCAGAGCGCCCCCGACTGCCCCGGCCGACGCTGCCCCGTGCGGGCTGGCCGGGCGCGGTGACGGCGCTGGCGGCGCTGGGCGCGGTGCTGGTGCTGCTGGTGGGCCTGTCGGGTCTGTGGAACAGCGCGGCGCGGGACTGGCAGTTCCGGTCGGCGGCGGCCGGCGTGACGGACGTGGTCCGCTGAGCGTGCCGCGCCGGGACGGGTGGAGGGGTGCGTGCTGAGGGGCTGGGGCGGTTGGCGCAATCCGTGGCCGCGCTCGCCGTTCCTGCGCCGCCCCGCGCCGTGGACGCTGCGGCGCGTGGTGCGGGCGGCGCTGGCGTGGGTGGGCGCGGCGACCCTGGGCATGATCGCGCTGGGCGGGGCGGGGGCCATCGGGACCGGGGCGCTGGGGCGGGTGTGGAACCTGCGGGCGGAACTGCGTCCCATCGAGGTCGTGGACCGGCGCGGCGCGCCGCTGGGCGTGATCGACCACTGCCGCGCGGGCAACGCCGTGAACGCCGTGCCGTGCCGCGAGTCCCTGAGCGTGCCGCTGACCGGGGTGAGCGAGGCGTTCCTGCTGGCGTACGTGGCCAAGGAGGACGTGCGCTTCTTCTCGCATATGGGCGTGGACCTGGGCCGGTTGCCCCGCGCCCTGCTGAGCGGCGCGGGCGGCAGCACCATCACCATGCAACTCCTGAAGAACAACGTGCTGGCCGGGCATTTCGATTACGACACGAATCGGCGCGGGCCGCTGCTGACGCTGACCCGCAAGGCCACGGAATTCGTTCTGGCGCCCATCGTCACGTGGCGCTACGGGCGGCGCGAGGTGCTGGCCATGAGCGTGAACAGCCTCCCGTGGATTGGGATCGGTCAGCGAAAGGGCGTGTACGACGCGGCCCGCGCGGTATTCGGCGTGGACCCGGCGGACCTGACGCTGGCGCAGAGTGCGTTCCTGGTGGGCCTGCTGCCTGCACCGGGCCGCTACCTGGTGACGGACTCCACGCCGCCCGGAACGGCCACCGCCCGCTTCCGCTGGATGCGCACGCAGCAACTCGTCACGCTGGAGATTCTGCGTTCTCACGGCCTGATCGCGCAGGGCGAGTACCTAGAGGCGGTCTCCGCGCCGCTGCAACCCCGGTTGTGGCAGGTCGAGTACGCCGGGAGCGGCACGGACCTGCGCGTGGTGCAGGCCACCCGCAATCCCGCGTACACCAACGAGCCGGAGCCCGTGTGGGCCATGCAGGAACTCGTGCGGCGCGAACTGCGCGCGGCGGGCCTGGACCCGAAGAAGGCAGGTCGGATCGTGCTGACGGTCGAGGCGGCCGCGCAGGCCGCCCTGACGCGCCGCGTGACCGGCGAGGGCGCGACCGGCCCCCGCCCGACCGGCGTGGCCGAGGGCGCCGCCATCGTGGACGTGCGGGGCGGCGGGATCGTGGCGCTGGCCAGTTCCACGGGCGGCAACCAGAGCAGCGACGCGGCGCGGCAGTGGGCGGCGAGTGCGCTGCGCCCCGTGGCGAGTACCGTCAAGCCGCTGCTGTACGCCGCCGCGTTCGGGGACGGCGTGACGCAACTGAGCACCTTCACGGATCAGGCGACCCGCTACGGCTCGCAGGCGGTGCGCAACAACAGCGGCACGTTCCTGGGCCGGGCGGTCACCGTGCGCGAGGCGAACGCCCGCAGCCTGAACACCGTGGCCGTGCAGGTCGGCACGCCCCGCGAGCAGACCCTGCGGGCCGTGCTGGACGCCGCCGGGTACCGCGAGGACAGCAGCAACCGCTCCAGCCCGTCGCTGGGCACGTACCGGGCCGCGCCGCTGGACGTGGCGGCCGCGTACGCCAGTTTCGCCAGTGATGGCCTGCTGTGCCGCCCGCACCTGCTGGCCGAGGTGACCGACGTCACCGGGCGCCCGCTGCCGCTGCCCCGCCCGGACTGCCAGCCGCTGTGGGACGAGGTGGTCGCCTACCAGACCTTCGACCTGCTGACCGCCGCTGTCAGCACGGACGCCAGCCACGTTCCGTTCCTGCGGCCCAGTCTGTGGCAGCGCGTGCAGGGGCGCGCCATGCCGCTGGGCGCGAAATCCGGGACGACCGACGACGTGAACGACACCTGGTGCGCGGCCGTCACCCCGCAGTACGCCATGGCCGTGTGGATCGGTGATCCCGAAGGCCGTCAGAGTGTGCCGGTCACGCTGTACCGCGAGCAGACTGCCTGCCGCGAGGTGGGCCTGCTGCGCGAGTTACCCCACGACCGCCGCAGTCTGGACGTGCCGCCCGGCATCACGCGCGTGGCGGGCGCGGCCGTCCCGGTTGCGGGCCTGAACCCCCGAAACCCGGTCCCGGCCGCGCCATGACCACCCTCCCCACCCGGCGACGCCCGGACCCCAGCCCCTGTCCCCCCGGCGGCCCCGCCCGCCCGTCCTCTGGAGTGCCCATGCCTGTAACCCCCGCCCTGCTGTCCGCCCTGTCCATACCCGCACTGTCTATGCCCGCACTGTCTATGTCGGCATTGCCGGTTCCGGCCATGAGCGCCTCGACGCTGCTGGGCCTGTCCACCCCGCCGCTGCACCTGACGGTTGCGGTAGACATGACCGGCAGCAGCAAGAATCCGGCCTTCCGCTACGCGGATCAGGCGCGGCTGCTGGCGCAGAGCGTGATGCTCAATCAGGTGCGCAGCGGCGACACCCTGACCCTGCTGCGCGTGTGTAACGGCGTGCAGACCGTCGCAGACTTCACGTTCAGCTCGAAGAACGGCGCGCGCATGGCCAGGGCGGACATCCTGCGCTACACCACCGCGATCACCCGCCCCTGCACGGGGCGCGGCAGCGCCATCACCGCCGGACTGACCCAGGCCGCCGGGCGCGCCGCGCAGACCGCGAAGATCGGGGACGTGATCGTGCTGTTCACGGACGGCGCGCTGCGCGACGACCCCGGACGCGCCGCGCTGGGCGCAACCACCCGCACGCTGCTGGGCGCCAAGACCACCCGGACGCTGTTCGTGGCGGGCCTGAGCCCGGAAGCCGGGGCGGGCGGCCTGTCGGTGCGCGACTCGTTCGTCAAGGCGCTGGGCGCCTCTGCCAGTGACCGGCGCGTGCTGCTGGCCGGAGCGTACGACCTGGCGAACGTGTACCCGACCTTCGCGGCGGCCGTGAAGGCGGCCCGCCAGTGACCCGCCCGGACGACACCAGCCTCCCGGCCCGGCCCACGCTCACCCCGCCCCTGTCGCGCGTGACCCTCAGCGGCCCGGATCTGGGCACCGTGGACCTGGAATTCGAGGGACAGCCCACCGGCAACGGCGCCGCAGCCGGGGACCTGGAAACCACCCCGACTGACATGCCGCCAGCCGCTCAGGCCGCGCCGGATGACCTACCGGACTTCGACCCGCGCCTGTACGAGGCGGCGCTGCCACGACCGGAACCGCTGAGCGCGGAGTCGTTCCTGCCGGTGCTGCCGCCGGCCCAGTTTGCGGCGCTCCTGGACGACCTGCGCGGCGAACTGAGCCTGATTCCGGACGAGGCGACCCGCGCGGCCCTGCATAGCCGCGCCCGCCTGCTGGCCCTGAACGTCGAGCAGTACCGCGTGAATCACGAGCAGGCGCGCTCGACCCTGACCCGCGTGCTGGCCGAGACGGGCGTGGGCGTGCGCAGCAGCTGGGAGCGGCAGCAGGCACACCTGAACTTCATGAACGCCGCCAGCGGAGCGGTGGAACACGATTACGAGGCCGCGACTGCCGCCATCGAACAGGCCCGCGCCGGGCGCTTCGAGGCGCTGGTCGCCACGGGTGCCCGCCCGGACACCACCGGCGCCGAGGACCTGTACACGCAGCAGGCCGTCATGACCCTGGCCCGCGAGGGTCACGCCATCCGCCCGCCCGAGCAGAAAAGTGGCAGCAAACGCGTGTTCAACGCATTCGCGGTGTTCAGCAAGTTCTTCGTGGGGGTCATCAGCGGCGTGAGTATCAACCTGCTGTTCAACCCGGAGTCCCGGCTGTACCTGACCCTGATCGCCCTGACCGCCGGGGTGATGTTCAGTGTGCTGCTGCTGTGGCTGGTGGACGAACTCGCGTACCGCGCCAAGCTCGCGCCCGGCACGCCCGGCATGGCCCACCCGCGCACGTACACGGCGGGCATCCTGGCCGTCACCGCACTGTACCTGTGCGTGGAAGGCTTCCTGAACTGGGACGGTATCCTGCGCGTCACGGCCGAGATCGCCGCGAACGCCGCGCAGCAGGGCCAGCTGACCGACCTGAGCGCCGCACCCACACCGGACGCCGCGCCGCAGCATTGGTCCCTGCTGACCTTCACGCTGGCCCTGGTCGGCATGGCGGCCGCCGCCGCGCTCATCCAGGGCCGCGAGCGCGCCCGCAACGTACTGGAACGCGAACGCCTCGCGGCGCGCGTGGCGGACCTCAAGGCGCAGGGCACGCTTGAGAGCGCCGCCCGCGCGGTCGATCACGTCACGTACCTCGAACGGGCCCGCGACCGCCTGGCCCCGCCGCGTGACGTGACCAGCCCAGACCACGCCCGCCTGAACGAACGCGTCCTGAGCCACTGGGAGCAGGAACGCGACACGCAGGTGCAGAGCGTCAGTGCCCGCCTGCTGGCCGAAGCTCAGCAGGTGCAAGCCACCCTGGAAGACTTCGCGGCGCAGGTGCAGGACGCCCGCTTTCCCCGGCCGCGCCGGGGCCTACGCGCCCTGCTGGGCTGATCAATACCCGGAGAGTTGCGCCGCAGAGCGAATGGGAGACCAACGGATCAGGACGGTTTCCGTATCGCCCGGCGACCCTCCCTCCGGGTACTGATCGACCGGGTTACTGGCGGGCTTCTTTCAGATCGATCATCCCCGTGAACCGGTCGAAGTCCACGACCAGCTGGTATCTCCCTTCGGGGCCACTGGTCAACACATTCAGTCCCCACTCGCCTTTCGGGCAGACCCGCCCGGCAACCTGCACGCCCTGGGGGTCGAGCAGGCGGACAGTGGCCGTGCCCGCGCTCACCTTGCAGGAGCCGCGCACGCCGATCTGGGCGCGGTCCTCGTAGATGTTCAGGCCGTAGCGGTTCTGGCCGCTGGCGTGCAGCAGGTACGTGGGGGTCAGGGTGACGTACCCGAGGCGCAGCCCGAACGTGAAGTACATCACCGTCAGGGCAAGCGCCAGCGCTATCAGCAGAAACCGCATTGCGCGCACTCTACCCCGCGGCGCCCGGCCCGTGTGCCGCAGCCGCGCCCCCAGGTAGACGGAACCAACCTGCACCCCGGGTGATACGGACTGGTACGGACACGGAGAGCTGCGTCGCAGAGCAAGCATGAGAGACACAGACGGTTGCACCTGCGTACCGGATGACCAGCCGTGTTCCGTCAGAGGTCCATATTAAGTACGTTGAAGCTCACATGGCGCCATGCCGGGAAAGCACCGGAACCTCTCCATTCCCGCTCCAACGTACGTTCTTCTGCTCCGCGCTCCGCGCGGTTTATGGACAAGATCAACGCAGTGTACTTATGACTCCGTATCCGGGGTCTGCGTCTGGGGCCGGTGTCAGCGCGGTGCCCAGGCGGGCGGCGCCGTCGGTCAGTTCGGCCGTGGACAGGGCTGCGAAGCCCAGCAGGACGGCCGGCGGGTGACCACCCTGCGAGAGCGGCGCGACCGGACTGAGTCCCACGCCCTGCCGGGCGGCGCGGGCCAGCACGTCCACTTCCGTCCACGGGGGCGGCAGCGGCAGGTACAGGTGCAGGCCGGACGCGACGGGCAGGACCGGCCAGCCGGGCAGGTGGGTACGCAGCGCGCCCACCAGCACTTCCTGGCGGCTGAAGACGGCCGTGCGGGCGCGGCGCAGGTGGCGTGCGTACGCGCCCGAGGCCAGCACGTCCGCCAGGGCCAGGGCGTCCAGTCGGCCGGGCAGGCGGTCGGTCAGGGGACGGGTGCCGGTCAGGACGCGCAGCACGCCAGGCGGGGCGACCAGGAAACCGCTGCGCGTCACGGGCGCGAGGCTCTTGCTGAACGAGCCGAGCAGGATCACCCGGTCCGGCGCCAGACCCTGCAACACCGGGGGGGGCCGGGAGGTCAGGTGCAGGTCGGCGGCGTAATCGTCTTCCAGGATGAAGGCGTTCGCGGCGGCAGCCCAGGCGATCAGCGCCTGGCGGCGGTCCGCGCCCAGACTGACCGCCGTTGGGTACTGGCAGCCGGGCGTCACGTACGCCAGGGTCGCGCCCGGCGGCAGTGCGTCGGTCCGGAGGCCCCGGTCGTCCACGGGCACACCGGTCACGTCTGCGCCGGTGGCAGCCAGCGCGGCGCGCGCCCCGGCGTAGGTGGGGTCCTCGACGACCGCGAGGCGGCCTGGTTCCAGGAACACGCGGGCCAGGGCGTCCAGCGCCGACTGGGTGCCGCCGGTCAGCATGACCATGTCGGGCGTGACGCGCGCGCCGCGCTGCGCGTTCAGGTACGCGGCCAGCGCGCGCCGCGTCTCGAGCGGCCCGAGGGGATCGTGCGGGTGCGGGTGCGTGACCTGCGCGGCCCGGCGGGCCAGGGCCTGCGTCCAGGCGGCCTCCGGGTACAGGTCCGGGACGGGTCGCCCCACCCGGAAATCCACGGCGTAACGGTCCCCGCCGACCTCCTCGACCTGCCCTTCAAGGGCGCGGATCGCCCAGGCGCTCAGCGGCAGGGGCCGCCCATCCGGCGCAGGGGCGGTCACACCGCCGCCCGGGTGGGCCGTGGTCGCGTGGCCCGGACCACTGTTCACGGGACCAGAGATGACGGGCACACTTATGACCGGCACGCTGATGACCGGCACACTGATCACTGTGCCGCTGCGGCCCCTGGGGCGCACGTACCCCTCGGCGTGCAGTTGCGTCAGGGCGTCGACCAGGGTGTTGCGGGACACGCCCAGCCGCTGCGCGAGGCGGCGGTGGCCGGGCAACCGCGTGCCCTCGGGGAGCAGGCCGCGCGTCACGGCGCCCCGCAGGGTCCGCGCGACCAGGGCGTGGCGGGTCTCGCCGGGGTGCGGATCGCTGAGGGTCAGGGTGTCCAGCCAGCCGTCCGCCAGACCGCCCGTGGCCCCATCCCGGGCGCTGGCCGTCAGCGGAATTCGCGTTCCAGCCACGCCCGCTGCCCACCCTCGGCGGTCAGGGCCTGCCCCGCCAGTTCAAGAAAACGGTCGCGGGCAACCCCGGCCTCGGCGGCGCTCAGGCCGTGCGCGGCCGGGTCGGCCAGCAGGGCGCGCAGCAGCGGGTATACCGGCGTGTCCCGGTGCAGGGTGCCGCGCACGGTCACGTCCGCCCGCCAGTTCAGCAGGTAGTCCAGGGCGTACGGGCCGGGTTCCAGCACGCAGCCGCCCGGGTACGGTATGCGCGGCGGGGCGGGAAAGGTCACGGCGGGGTCACTCATACGGATTCCGATTGATTTGCTGCAGTTCAGAATCCATCCGAGCGGATGCGAGTAGGACCAACCGATGGGTTTCGCGGTATGGAGCCGCAGGCAGTGTGTTCCCGGCTGTGGCGCAATGGTGCGCAGTCCGTATCATGCCCCCAGCATGCGCCGCGTGAAGCACCCGTGAACAGGGGCCCCGCGGCAAATGCGGCGTCGTTCACCGGGAAGGCCGCTTAAGCTGCGGGCATGCGCATCCTGGTACCTGACCTGCTGCTCATCCTGAGTGTCCTGAGCATCGCCGTGGGAGTCATCGCCCTGATCCGCTTCGCGGTCCGGGAACATGCTTACAGGAGCGAAGGCAGCCGCCTGCGGGAACTCGAGCAGCGCATCCAGCAACTCGAACGCGACCGAGCGAACTGATACGGAGTCCGGTTGAATCGGCGCAGTTCTGAATCAATCCGAGCGGACGCGAGCAGGAACAGCAGACGGATTCTGCGGTATGGAGCCGCCGATAACGCCTTCCCGCCTATGGCGCCATGGAGCGGCAGTCCGTATCATACGGGTTCCGTTTGTTTCGCCGACAACCCGGAACTTCGCCGGATTGCCGGCTCCACGTCCGGAACCCGTTTTGCTCCCACTCGCTCCGCTCGGATTGAACGGGCTTTGCAGCCCATTCAATCGGAGTCCGTATCACGACGCGGGGCGGAGAACGGGGCAGAACATGGGGCAGGGACAGGGAAGCTGATCTCCCCTGCCCCTGCCAGCCATACCAGCTTGCCCCGCTGCTTCTACCCGACAGCGGGCGAGCTGTCCAGGGCGTTCAGGACGGCGCGCGTGAAGGTCTGCGTGTCGGCCGCGCCGCCCAGGTCGCGGGTCGGATGTGCGCGCAGGGCGAGGGCCACGGCGCGGTCGATCTGGTTGGCGGCGTCCGGGCGTTTCAGGCTGTGCCGGAGAAGCATCCCGGCGCTCATGATGGCGGCGGCGGGGTTTGCCACCCCTTTCCCGGCAATGTCGGGGGCGCTGCCGTGAATGGGTTCGAACAGGCCCGCGCCGTCGCCCAGGCTCGCGCTGGGCATCAGACCGAGGCTGCCGGGAATGACGGCCGCGAGGTCGCTGAGGATGTCGCCGAACAGGTTCTCGGTGACGATCACGTCGTAGCGGCTGGGGTCCGAGACGATCAGCATGGCGACGCTGTCCACGTATTCGTGGTTCAGGTGAATGCCGCGGTAGTCACGGTCGCGCAGGGCGGTCACGTCCCGGCGCCACAGTTCGCTGACTTCCAGCACGTTGGCCTTATCGACGCTCGTGACCCGGCCCTTGCGCTGCTCGGCGGCCCAGAAGGCGACCTTCGCGACGCGCTCGACCTCGGCGGTGGTATAGCGCATGGTGTTGTAGGCGGTGTCACCGTTGATCTGGCGGTCGCCGTCGAAGTACACGCCGCCCAGCAGTTCACGCACGATCAGGATGTCCACGCCGCGCGCCAGTTCGGGCTTCAGGGGCGACAGGTGTTCCAGTCCGGGCTGCACGCGTACCGGGCGCAGGTTGGCGTAACAGCCGAGCGCCTTGCGCAGCGCCAGCAGGCCACTTTCAGGGCGCTGGTGGCGGGGAAGCAGGTTCCAGGCGCTGTCCTGCGCGCCGCCGACCGTGCCCAGCAGCACCGCGTCGGCGTCCTTCAGGGCGTCGCGGGTGGGCTGCGGGAACGGGTCGCCGTGCGTGTCGAAGGCCACGCCGCCGATCAGGTGTTCCTCGACGGTCACGTCGGGCGCGACCTCACGCAGCACCTGCACGGCGGCCGCCGTGACTTCCGGGCCGATGCCGTCGCCGGGCAGGGAGACGATCTTAGGCATGGTGTTTCTCCTGCTGCGCGGCGGCCTGGCTGCTGTCCTGGCCGGGGTGGCCGTGACCAGCCTGCGTGGAGTGGGCGGCCAGGGTCTCGGCTTCCAGCGCCGCCTGATCGTGCTCTTTCATGTACTCCAGCCAGCCGCCGGCCTTCTGAACGTCCAGCGCGAACTGCGGGACCGGCACGAAGGTCAGGCTCTGCCCGGTGCGGGTGTTCGTGATGGTGCCCGCCGTGAGGTTCAGGTCAGCCGGGTCGCCGTCCTGGAAGGCCTGCACGATCCCGTCGCATTCCAGGGCCAGGAAGCCGTTGTTGATGGAGTTGCGGTAGTAGATGCGCGCGAAGTTCGGGGCGATCACGGCCGCCACGCCCGCGCCGCGCAGGGCCCACACGGCGTGCTCGCGGCTGGACCCGCAGCCGAAGTCCGCGCCGGCCACGATGATGTCGCCCGGCTGAACCCGCTTCACGAAGTCCCGGTCGTAGTCCTCCATGGCGAACTTGGCGAGTTCGCTTTCCACGTCGGTGGTCAGGTGCCGGGCGGGGATGATCTCGTCGGTGTTGATGTGGTCTCGGCCAAATACGTGCACGGTGGTCATGGGTTCTCCTGTGGGCCTGGCGGCGCGCGCCGTCCCGGTGCTGATCGTTTCTCGGTGAGGTCGGGGAGTGCTCGTCAGTGGTCGCTCAGGTAGGGGCGGAGTTCTTCCGGGAGGACCTCGTCGTACAGGTCACGCCAGTTGGTGCCGTCGAAGGTGAGGGCAGACTCGATGAACGACTGCGCCAGCGGGTCCGGGTCGTCCAGGGCGTCCAGGGGAACGTCCAGCAGCACCGCGACGGGTACGGGCAAATTGGTGTCTTGCGGGACGACCAGTTCATGTTCGAAGGTCTGCGTGATCAGTTCACGGGTCCACTGCGCCCACCCGGCGGGGTTTCCGGCCCCGGTCTCGACCAGCAGGTCGGCGCGCAGGCGCTCCTCATGCTCGGCCGGCACGTCTCCGTCTACCCATTCCACGCGGCCGTCGGCGAACACCTGAACAGGCACGGTTTCCACATCCAGGAAGTCCGGCAGGTCCAGGGCGTCCTCGCGGGCCTCGCCGTCCGGGTCGGCGTACGAGATCCACGTCTCGCCGTCGAGGCTGTAACTGCTGCCCTCACGGTTCACGGTGACTTCCACGTTGCCCAGCGTGGCGAACGCCAGATTCACCGGGGATTGCAGCGGCGCGGGCTGCCGCAGTTCGAAGGCCACGCGGCGCGCGACCGGCACGGGGTCCGTGTCGTCGCCGTCGGTGGCGTCCAGGTGGGTATCCTGCCAGCCCTGGTCGCTGTCGCCGTGCCACTCGCGGGCCAGCGTTTCAAGCGTGTCCAGCAGGTCCGCCGGGGGTTCCGGGTCGATATCCAGGCGGCCCTCGCGCCACTGCTCGGCCACGTAGGTCGCGACGACCTCGCCGCCCAGCGTCGCGGCCGGGTGTTGCAGCAGGAATTCCAGGGCGCGGCGGGCGTCCACGTTCACCGGGAACGCCTCCCACTTCACGCCGTCGGCAGAGTGCTGCACTTCACGCAGGCGCACCGCGCCGCCCTCGACCGGCAGCACGCGGCCGGTGGTGTCACTGCCCTCGCCGACGCGGCCCAGCGCCAGTTCACCGCTCAGCCGGCGCAGTGTGGGCACGGGAATGGACTGCACGTCCTCGGCGGTTTCCAGGAAGCGGTCCGCGCGGCCATGCATGACGTGCAGCGTGCGGTACTGACTGTCCCAGGCGGCCCCGTACGGCTGCGAGCGCTGCAGCGCGCCCGCGATCAGGTCGCGGTGAGCAGCGTCCTCGGGGCCGCGCGTGAAGGTCAGTGTGCCATCCGCGTCCATGGTCGCGTCGAAGGGATATACGGTGGGCATCAGACCCAGTTGTTTACGTCGTTTTGCTTCGCCCATAAGTTCTCCCAGCTTACTCGCGTGAGGCGAGCAGCAGCGCCCCGAAGCCCAGCATCAGAGTGCCCGCCACGCGGTCCACACCCTGGCGGGCCCGCAGGTACGCGCCCTGCACCCGCGCGGTGGACATGCCCAGCGCCACCACCGCGAACCACACCACGCTGAGGCTCACGATGATCCCGAACGCCGCGAGTTTCATGCCGCTTCCCGCGTGGTTGCCGAGCACTCCGCTGAATACGCTGCCGAAGAACACAGCCGCCTTCGGGTTGGCGATGTTCGTCAGGAACCCGGCCCGCAGAGCGCGCAGGTCACCCTGCAGGTCGTCCAGCGGCGCGCGTACCGGCACGCCCAGCTGCGCGGCCCCGCCACCGTGGGCGCCTGCGCTGTCCGGGACTTTCAGGCTGCCGCGCCACAGGCCGTAGCCCATCCATAACAGGTACAGGCCGCCCGCCACGCGAATCACGCCGTGGACCCACGGGAACGCCCCGAACAGCAGCCCGATACCCAGCAACGCCAGGGACGCCCACACGCTGATGCCCAGCACCACGCCCAGCCCCGCCAGGAGCGCCGCGCGCCGCGTGCGGGCCAGCGCCGTCTGACTGACCAGCAGCACGTCCGGCCCGGGCACGATCAGCACCACGGCGTGCAGGGCCGCCACCGCCAGCAGAATCTTCAGGTCCATGTGTCCTCTCCCTCGCCGTCTTCACGGCAGTTCACTTCGTTAAGGGGGACCGCTTTAGAGGGAGTGCCGTCCGTTCCGCGCATCACCCGGAACCCGCCCTATTCCCCCCTCGCATCTGCCCCGATGGAACGGTTTTACCCGCCCAGCTCAACCCCGGGGCGGCGTGAGTCAGTGGGATCAGTCGGCGGCGTTGATGGTGTCGTTGTACTGGCGCGGATCGCTGATAAAGCCCGATACGGCGCTCGCCGCGACCGTGGCCGGGCTGGCCAGGTAGATCTGCGCGCTGGGGTCACCCATGCGGCCCACGAAGTTCCGGTTGCTGGAGCTGATGCACACGTCGTCCGGCCCCAGTACGCCCGAGTGCATGCCCAGGCACGCGCCGCAACTGGGGTAACTGACGCTGGCCCCGGCCTCCACGAAGATCTCCAGCAGGCCCTCCTGCGCCGCCTGCTTCCAGATCAATTGCGTGGCGGGCACGACGATCATCTGCACGCCGTCCGCCACCCGGCGGCCCTTCAGGATGCGCGCCACTTCCCGCAGGTCCGTGATGCGGCCGTTCGTGCAGCTGCCCACGTACGCGTGCGTCACGGCAATCCGGTCGCTGCCCGCCACGCGCCCGTTACTGGGAATGTGCGGGTACGCCACGGTCGGCTCGACGGCCGAGGCGTCCACCTCGACGACCACCTTGAAGCGGGCGTCCGGGTCGGACTGGTACTCGGTGTACTGGTCGGGCGTCACGCCGCGCGCCGACATGTACGCCCGCGTCGTGTCGTCCACCGCGACGATGCCGGTCTTGCCGCCCGCCTCGATCGCCATGTTCGTCAACGTGAAGCGGCCCTCCATGTCCAGGTTGTCGATGTACTCGCCCACCCACTCCATGACCATGTAGTTCGCGCCGTCCGCGCCGATGCGCTTGATGACCTCCAGCACGATGTCCTTGGGAGTCACGCCCGGCTGCGTCTGGCCCGTCACGCGGATCAGCATGGTCTCGGGAACCTTGAACCATACCTTCCCGGCGTAGATCGCCCCCGCCAGGTCCGTGCTGCCCACCCCGGTCGCAAAGGCCCCCAGCGCGCCCGCGTTGCAGGTGTGACTGTCCCCGCTGACCAGCGTCTGCCCCGGCTTCATCAGGCCCGTGTTCTCCAGCACCACGTGCGCAATCCCGCCCCGGCCCACGTCGTAGAAGTGCTTGATGCCCTTCTCCTGCACCCAGCTCTTGAGCTTCTGGTACATCTTCGCGGCCTTGATGTTCATGGCCGGCACGCTGTGATCCGGCACCGCCACGATCTGATCCGGGTTGAACACCCGGTCCATGCCACGCTCCTCCAGCATCCGCAACGCCGCCGGCGTGGTGATCTCATGGCACAGCACCCAGTCGGTCGCGCACTCGATCAACTGCCCCGGCACCACCGCGTCATGCCCACTGTGAGCCGCCAGCATCTTCTCTGCAATCGTCATTCCCATACCACTCCCTCCTCAAGAAACGCGCCCCCGGCCGCTGCGAGAGCTACCGGGGGCGAACACTGAACGCTGGGCCGCGCTCAACGCCCCAAGCGAAGAAGAAGCCCCACCAGGGACGCTCCGACCCGCACAGAACCGCTGAACATGCCCCGAGCATACGCCACCCCCTGTACGCAACGAACAGGTGGTGTAGATAGGCGCCAGCCTCCAGGGACGACGGAAGATCACAGAAGATCACAAGGGCCGCACCCCAGCTTCCGGGGTGCGGCCTTCCAGTCTGTTGATCTGGCTCTATCGGTAGGGAACGGGGGCGCCGGATTACTGCAAGTCGAAGTCGAGGACGGGGGGCGCTTCTGCCCTGGGCGTCTCTTCTTTCGGCGAGTCGTTCTCTGGGCTGGGTGCAGGAGTGGCGCGTTGCACGTTGGGAATGGCGACGGGGGTGGTGCGGTCCATGGGCTGCTGTGGCTGGCCGGGTTTGACCCACTGGGTGCCGGGCGCGGCGGGGCCAGGGGTGCGGTGGGGTGGGGTGGGGTAGGCGGCCTGGCGGGCGGCCCGGATGATGCTGTCCACTTCGTGTTTGCTCAGCAGGCCCTTGTGTTCGAGGGTGCTGAGGATGCCAAGGACCATTTTGCGGGTAAATTCGGCTTCGGCCTGGGGGTCTTTGGGGGTGGGGGCGGTCATGGGTGCCAGGGTAGCGCGTGGGCGGCGGGAGCTGCACCTGAGGCGGTGACATCGGGTCCCCGGAGCGCCGGGCCGGGCCGCGCGTGGTGTGCCGGGTGAGTGGTAAACTGCGCTGTCTGAAAGAGTGGTGTGAATGGTCACCCACGCGGCATAACGCTTCGCCTTACTGTGTGGTGGCGTGTCGGGGCCTACGCGAAGAGGTTTAGACGTCGAGGAGGACTGGGAGAATGTACCGAGGAAGAGAGGGGCAGTGGGCTTTCCTACTTCACCGCCTGTCCGGGCTGGCAATTCTGGCTTATCTGTTGCTACACGTGTTCAGCATCGGGTCGTTTATTTTTGGTGAGCGCTTTTACATGGCGATTCACGAGACATATGACCTGTGGCCGTTCCGGATTGGGCTGGTGTTCGTGACCGCGGGCGTGGTGTATCACGCGTTCAATGGTCTGCGGATCATCGTGATGGACTTCACGGGCTTTGGTGTGGCGTACCAGCGGCAGATGTGGTACGGGGTGCTGCTGATCAGCGTGGCGGCGTTCCTGTACGCGGCGTGGACGCTGTACCCGCGTCTGGTGGGGGGGTACTGATGATTCGCGCACGGACGTTCACAGACGCGCGGCAGCAGTCGCACAGCAACGCAGAGCTGAACTGGTGGATCTTCATGCGGATCAGCGGGTTGATCCTGGTGTTCCTGATTCTGGGGCACGTCTACATGACGTTCATTCAGGTCAGCGAGTCGGACGCCACGTTCGACGCGGTGGTGGGGAAACTCGCCAATCCCGCCTGGAAGTTCTACGACTGGCTGATCCTGGCGCTGTCGCTCATGCACGGCGCGAACGGCGCGCGGTACTCCATTGAGGATTACGTGCGGTCCCGTCCGAACCGGGCGTGGGTGAAGGGTGTGTTCTACACGGTCGTCGCGCTGCTGTTCGCGTTTGGAACCATTGGCCTGTTCTCAATCTGAGCCTGCGTCCAGAATTGGCAGGTGGTAAAGGATAACTATGCATCATCGTTATGACGTTCTGGTTGTAGGTGCGGGCGGTGCGGGCCTGATGGCGGCGCTGTACGCGGCGAAGGGCAACGTGTCCGTGGCCTGCATCAGCAAACTGTACCCGACGCGTTCTCATACGGGCGCTGCGCAGGGCGGGATCGGCGCGGCGCTGGGGAACGTGCAGGAAGACCACTGGGAATGGCACATGTTCGACACCGTCAAGGGCGGCGATTACCTGACCGATCAGGACGCCGCCGAGGTGTTCGCCAAGGACATCATTGACGCGGTGTACGAGCTCGAACACATGGGTCTGCCGTTCTCGCGCACGCCGGACGGGAAGATCGCGCAGCGTAAGTTCGGTGGGCACACCCGTGATTTCGGGAAGGCGGCCGTGGAGCGCAGCTGTTATGCCAAGGACCGCACGGGTCACATGATCCTTCAGACGCTGTACCAACAGAACGTGAAGGCCGGAACGACGTTCTACAACGAGTTCCACGTGACGGACCTGCTGATCGAGGACGGCCGTTGCCGCGGTGTGGTGGCGTACGAGCTGAGTACCGGCGAGCTGCACACTTTCCACGCGAAGGCCGTGATTCTGGCGGCGGGCGGGTACGGGCGGGCGTTCAAGATCACCAGTAACGCACTGACCCTGACGGGCGACCTGATGAGCATCTACTACCGCAAGGGCCTGCCCCTTGAGGACATGGAGTTCTATCAGTTCCACCCGACGGGACTGGCGAAGCTGGGCATCCTGGTCACGGAAGGCATTCGTGGTGAGGGCGGCATTCTGCGAAACGACAGCGGTGAGCGCTTCATGGAGCGGTACGCGCCGACCATCAAGGATCTGGCGCCGCGTGACATCGTGTCGCGCTCCATCATCACCGAGATCCGCGAAGGCCGCGGCGTGGGCCGCGACAAGGACGCCGTGAACATCGACCTGACGCACCTGCCGCGCGAGGTGATCGAGGGCAAACTGGCCGAGATTACCGACCTGGCGCGCACGTACCTGGGCATGGACCCGGTCAAGGACCTCGTGCCGATCCAGCCGACGGCGCACTACGCGATGGGCGGCATTCCCACCGACCTGAACGGCCTGTGCCTGAGTGACGGGAACGGCGGCAGCGTGGAGGGCCTGTACGCGGCCGGTGAGCAGGCCTGCGTGAGCCTGCACGGCGCGAACCGCCTGGGCACCAACAGCCTCGGGGACCTCGTGGTGTTCGGCCGCCGCGCCGGAATCTACGCCGCGCAGTATGCGCGTCAGGTGGAATTCGCGGACATGCCCGAGAACCCCGAACGCGAGAGCGTGGACCTGTTCGACCGCCTGCGCGCCAGCAACGGCAAGGACAACGCCGCCTCGATCCGCAAGGAACTGCAGGAATCCATGATGAACAACGTCGGGATCTTCCGCAACGGCCCCGACATGGCCAAACAGGTGGGGATCGTGCAGGAACTCAAGGCGCGTTACGCGAACGTGGGCGTCAGCGACCCCAGCCGCCGCTACAACAGCGAACTGATCGAGGCGATGGAACTGGGCTTCATGCTCGACTGCGCCGAGGCCATGACCGCCAGCGCGCTTAACCGCACCGAGTCGCGCGGCGCGCACGACCGCGAGGACTTCACCACGCGCGACGACGAGAACTGGCTCAAGCACACCATGGCGTACAAGGACCTGAACCGCGAGGGTCAGGTGCAGATCGGGTACAAGCCCGTGTCCCTCAAGGGCTTCACGCGGGCCTTTGAACCCAAGCCGCGCGTGTACTGACCCCGCCCCCCCTACCCACTCGGGCGGCGCTGCCATGCACGCCGCCCGGAAGGAATCTCAATGACCCAGACCCACGCACCGACCAGCGCCGCGCCCGTCTCTGCGAGCGTGCCGATGATCCAACTGAAAGTGAAGGTTCTGCGCTTTGACCCCGAAAAGGACAAGAAGGCGCACTGGACCACCTACGACGTGGAAGCCCAGGCCAGCGACCGCGTACTGGACGTCATCAACCACATCAAGTGGTACATGGAGCCCAGTCTGACCTTCCGCCGCTCGTGCATGCACGGCATCTGCGGCAGCGACGCCATGCTGATCAACGGGCGTAACCGACTGGCCTGCAAGACGCTGGTGCGCGACGTGGCCAAGAGCGGCGGGACCATCACGGTGGAACCCATTCGCGGCCTGAAGGTCGAGAAGGACCTGCTCGTGGACATGGAGCCGTTCTTCGACTCGTACAAGGCGATCATGCCGTACTTCATCAACGAGTCCCCGGCCCCCGCCGCCGAGCGTATTCAGTCCGAGGAAGAAGCCGAGCGCATGGCGCACTCCAGCAACTGCATCCTGTGCGCGTGCTGCACGACCAGTTGCCCGATCTTCTGGGTGAACGGGTCGTACCTCGGCCCGGCCGCCATCGTGCAGGCACACCGCTTCATCTTCGACACCCGCGACGAGGCCACGCAGCAGCGTCTGGGCATCATGAACCAGAACACGGGCGTATGGCGCTGCCGCACCGCGTACAACTGCACCGAGGCCTGCCCGCGCGACATTCCGATCACGCAACTGATCGAGGAAGTCAAACGCGCCGTCATGTACGGCCAGGCGTAAGCCGAAGCTTCCCGAGCCCCGTCCCGCCTGCCGGTGGGCGGGGCTTTTTCATGGGCGGCGCAGGCTGTACCGTGGGTCACGACCGTCGCCCCGCCCCTGACCGCCCCGCGCGTCAATCCCACCATGCCCCGGCCCGCCTGTGATCGGCCAGCGTCACGCCACACTTCCCGCATCGGCTCCGACTCATACGGATTCCGTTTGTTTCGTTGACAACCCGGAAGGGCACCGGGTTGTCAGCTTCACGTCCAGAACCCGTTTTGCTTCTACTCGCTCCGCTCCGATTGATTCGGAACTGCACCGAATCAATCGGAATCCGTATAGGGTACCCGGAAGGTCAGCGCCAGGGACACAGAAGCGCCCCTGCAAGACGTCGCCCTTCCTGGGCCTTGCCATGGATGCGGTTGGCGATGCTCATCCTGGGTGCCTTCAGCGGGCGAAGTCGTGAATGAACCTTTCCTGCTCGGGTGTTTCGATGGCGTTTGGGCTGCGGGTCTCCCGGACGAGGGCGATGGCGTCGTCGGCGTTCAGGCCCGCCTGCACGAGCAGGCACGCGGCGCTCAGGCCCGCGCGGCCCAGGCCGCCCCGGCAGTGCACGACGACGCTGCGGCCGTTCAGGAGGTAGGTCATCAGTTCGTCGATGTACGCGGCGAAGTCGTGCGGGTCGTGCGGAGCGTGAGCGTCCGGTATGGGGTACGGCGCGACTTCCAGTCCGAAGGTGGTCGCGGCGTCGTGGTAGTCCTCCAGGCCCAGCATGGGGAACTCGTGGTCTTCGAGCAGGGGCGCGATGACGTTCGCGCCGTCCTGTGCCAGGGTGCGCATGTCCTCGGTCAGGTCTCGGTCGTGCGTGACGCCCGGCTGGTACACGCTGCCGCCCTTCTTGCCCGGCGCGAAGGTCAGGCCCAGGCGGCCGGGCCACAGGCCGGTGGGAATCCAGTCCACGCGGATGGGGTTGGCGGCGCTGGTCACTGGCGGGCGTCCTCGGCGATCCAGCGGGCGGCGTCCAGGGCGTGGTACGTGATGATGGCGTCCGCTCCGGCGCGCCTGAAACCGGTCAGGGTTTCCAGGACGGTGCGGCGTTCATCCATGAATCCGGCGGCGGCGGCCGCCTTGATCAGCGAGTACTCGCCGCTGACGTTGTACGCCACCACCGGCAGGTCGAACTCGCGTTTCAGGAGGCTCAGGACGTCCAGGTACGCCAGGGCGGGTTTGACCATCAGGGTGTCGGCGCCCTGCTCGGCGTCCAGGCGGGCCTCGCGCAGCGCCTCGCGGTAGCCTCCGGCGGGGTCCATCTGGTACGTGGCGCGGTTCCCGACGCTGGGCGCGGACCCGGCGGCGTCACGGAAGGGGCCGTAGTAGGCGCTGGCGTACTTCACGGCGTAACTCATGATCGGGGTATGCGCGAAACCCGCCCCGTCCAGCGCGGCGCGGATGGCGGCGACCTGTCCGTCCATCATGGCGCTGGGGGCCACGACGTCCGCCCCGGCGCGGGCCTGCGAGACGGCCGTGCGGGCCAGCAACTCCAGGCTGGGGTCGTTATCGACCGTCCAGGCGTCCGGTCCGCTCTGGCCGGGCACCTCGCACAGCGGGCCGCAGTGGCCGTGGTCGGTGTACTCGCACAGGCAGGTGTCGGTGATGACGCTGATGCCCGGCACCGCCGCCTTGATGGCACGCGTGGCCCGCTGGATGATGCCGTCTTCTGCGTAGGCCTGGGTGCCCAGGGCGTCCTTGTGGTCAGGAATGCCGAACAGAATCACGCTGGGAATGCCGAGACTCAGGGCCTCGCGGGCCTGCGCCACAGCACTTTCGATACTGTGGCGCCTCACGCCGGGCATGGTGGCGATGTCGGTGACGGTGTCGCGCTCATGCACGAAGACCGGGTGGATGAACTGCTCTGGGTGCAGGTGCACTTCGCGGGTCAGGGCGCGCAGGGCGGGCGTGCGGCGCAGGCGGCGGGGACGGTCTTGCATGCGCTTACGCTAGCGCGCCCATGCCGGGACGAATGCAACGCGTCCCGGCACCCCAGGTGGGGACGGAGGCGCGGGCAGAGGACCTCTCGACCCGAGCAGCAGGAGGGCAGGTTCTGGGCGTCGAAATGGCACCCCGGTGGTGTTCTGGGTTGTCAACCAAACAGACTGCCATCTGTTTGAGGCGGCTGGGGTGCCCACTGCGGGCTCGGCCGGGGATGCAGGAGCGGTGGTAGAGCGCGCCTGCCGTGGCAGGTGGAGTCCAGGGGGTTACGGAGAACTGATTTTGCTGGTGCTGGGCGGGTTCCGGTGCTGGTGGGAGTCGCGGTGTCGGGGGCTGTTTTCGGGTACAATGGGGACCATAGAAGGCGTCGGTTCTATTACGCTTAAAACATAATCGTGCTAGAATTGATCCACTCCCGGCCCCCGCGCCGGGCATCCTCATCCCACCTCTGCGGCGCGGCTCCGGCCACGCCCGGACCTGCGCCACTGGAGCAACATGACTGGAATTCTTCCCGTTGACATCACCAGCGAAGTCAAGACCAACTTCATCAACTACGCCATGAACGTGATCGTGGACCGCGCGCTGCCCGACGTGCGCGACGGCCTCAAGCCGGTGCAGCGCCGGATCATGTACGCCATGATGCTCGAAGGCCTCTACGCCAACCAGAAACACGCCAAGTCGGCCTCTGTGGTCGGCGAGGTCATGAAGAAGTACCACCCGCACGGCGACAGCTCCATCTACGACGCCATGGTCCGCCTGGGCCAGTGGTGGAACATGCGTTACCCCATGGTTCACCCGCAGGGCAACTTCGGCTCCATTGACGGCGACCCACCCGCCGCCATGCGTTACACCGAAGCCCGCATGACCAAGGTCGCCGAGGAGGTCCTGGCCGACCTAGAAAAAGAAACGGTGGACCTGAAACCCAACTACGACGAGACCACCGTCGAACCCAGCGTGCTGCCCTCGGCCGTGCCGAACCTGCTGATCAACGGCGCGTCGGGCATCGCGGTGGGCATGGCGACGAACATTCCGCCGCATAACCTGACCGAGATCTGCAACGGCCTGCTGGCCCTGATCGACGACCCGCACATCGACCTGGACGGCATGATGCAGCACGTGACCGGCCCGGACTTCCCGACCGGCGGGCGCATCTCGCAGGTCGGCATCCGCGAAGCCTACGCCACGGGCCACGCTGGCCTGAAGGTGCGCGGCAAGGCCCGCATCGAGGAAAAGAACGGCCGGAACCAGATCATCATCAGCGAGATTCCGTATCAGGTGAACAAGACCAACCTGATCCAGACGATCAGCGCCATGTACAAGGCCGGGAAGATTCCCGACATCAGCGCCCTGCGTGACGAGTCCGACCGCAAGGACCCGGTGCGCATCGTGGTGGAACTCAAGCGCGGCGCGATTCCCACCCTGGTCCTGAACCAGCTGTACAAGTACACGCAGTTGCAGGGCACGTTCACGGTCATCAACCTGAGCATCGTGAACGGCGAGCCGCGCGTGCTTCCGCTGGTCGATACCATGCGGTACTTCCTGGCTCACCGTCGCGACGTGGTCACGCGCCGCACGCAGTACGAACTGAAGAAAGCCGAGGCCCGCGCCCACATTCTCGAAGGGCTGATCAAGGCGCTTGACCACATCGATGAGGTCATCAACCTGATCCGTGCCAGCAACACGGGCACCGAGGCGCGCGACTCGCTGATGGTCCGCTTCGGGCTCAGCGAGGAGCAGTCGCAGGCGATCCTGGACATGCGCCTGCAGCGCCTGGTGGGCCTGGAACGCGAGAAGCTGATGGCCGAGTTCGACGAACTCCAGAAGACGATTGCGTTCCTGCGCTCCATCCTGGGTGACGAGGGCCTGCTCTGGAAGGAGATCAAGAAGGAAATCCGCGCCGTACGCGACAATTACGGCGACGAACGCCGCAGCACCATCACGCTGCTCGAAGAGGACATCAGCAAAGAAGACCTGATTGCGGTCGAGGACATGGTCATCACCATGACCAAGGCCGGGTACCTCAAGCGCAGCAACCTGGACGCCTACCGCGCGCAGGGCCGGGGTGGGCGCGGCGCGTCGGGCGGCAAACTGCGCGACGAGGACGTGAACACCCGAGTGTTCGTGGGTAGCACGCACGACTTCCTGCTGTTCTTCACCGATAAGGGCCGCGTGTTCCACGAGAAGATCTACGACCTGCCGGAAGCGGGCCGTGACGCCAAGGGCACGCACATCCGCAACCTGCTGCCCGGCCTGCGTGACGAGGAGAACATCGCGTCCGTCCTGAGCGTGGGGGGCTTCGAGGAGGAAGGGTGCTTTATCTTCGCGACCCGCAACGGCGTGGTGAAAAAGACCCTGATCACCGATTACGGCAACATCACCTCGGCCGGTCTGATCGCCATCAACCTCCAGAGCGGCGACGAGCTGATCGGCGTGGGTATCGTGCAGGACAGTGATCACGTGATCCTGGCGACCCGCAACGGCAAGGCCATGCGCTTCCAGAGCGGCGAGGTGCGCGACACGGGCCGCGCCACGCAGGGCGTGATCGGCATCCGCCTGCGTGAAGGCGAGGGGGACGCCGTGGTGAGCATGGCCCTGGTGCCTGGCGGTGACGAGGACAGCGAACTGCTGGCCGTCAGCGAGTGCGGACTGGGTAAACGCACCCCGGTCAGCGAGTACCCCGCCAAGGGGCGCGGTGGAATGGGCGTCATCACGCTGGACGTGACCGACAAGACCGGCAAACTGGTCACGCTGGCCCGCGTGGCCGGTGACGAGGAACTGATGGTCCTGACCGAGAAGGGCACCGTGATCCGCACCCGCGTCGAGGAGGTCCGGGTCACGGGCCGCAACGCGCAGGGCGTGAAGGTGATCAACGTGTCTGACAAGGACTCTGTGATCAGCGCCTTCCCGATCCGCCGCGAGGACGAACTCTGATCCGCTGAGGCGGGCTGCGGGTGGGCGGTGGGGTGAGGGCCTCGCCGCCCACGCCTGTTCCAGCCGGACCGAGCGAACCGTGGATAGCGTTGGCCCGTCCCCGCGAAGAACGGGTAGCTCTGGGCCTCCGCTTGCCTGACGCGCCGTTAAAGAGCGCACCCCGGCGGTGAGCGGCCGGTGAGCCGTGGCGGGGCCAGGAACGGGCCGAAGGCGCTGTCCTGCCGGGCATTGACGGGAACAGCGATAGAGCGATTGATCTGTAACCTCAACGCTGATTAAAGAAACAAAAGTGTTTACAAAAAAGTGAGACTGGGTTACACTGTGAGCAGGTCGGGAATAAGCCCCCGGCACTCCATTTCCCCCTTCTCATACGGACTGACGCTCCATTCCGCCCAATCCGTATGTTGTTCCTACTCGCAACCGCTCGGATTGATTCTGAACTGCACCGAATCAATCGGAGGCCGTATCCCACCGCCCAAGGAGGCGCACACAATGACCCTTAGCACCAACACCCGAACCTACGTGGATACTGTCACCTACCGCCCCGGCGCCGTCATCCTCTACCCCGGCAAGAGCGACATGCTCTACCGCGTCTCGACCGGTCTGGTGCGCGTGCACACCATGGACGACGACGGTAACGGCCTGACCCTGCGTTACGTGAAACCCGGCGAGTACTTTGGCGAGGAAGCCCTGGCCGGCGTGAACCGCGCCTACTTTGCCGAAGCCGTCACGGACTCCAGCATCGACGTGATCAACCCCGCCCTGATGAGCGCCGAGGACAACCTCGTGGTGACCACCCACCTGGTCCGCACGCTGGAACGCGCCTACGAGAGCATCTTCCGCCTGGTCGGCAAGAGACTGCGCGCCCGCATCGCCGGGGAACTGCTGGAACTCAAGGACACCGCCCTGGCGACCCAGCTCGACAGCGGTGAAACCATGATCTACGCCACGCACGACGAACTGGCCGCCGCCGTCGGCAGCGTGCGCGAGACCGTCACGAAGGTCGTGGGCGAACTGTCCCGCGAGGGTGTCATCAGCGCCGGGTACGGCAAGATCACCCTGAAGAACGAAGAAGCCCTGAGCGTCATCGCCGCCGCCTGATCTACACCAAGCGACCCCGTGTTCAGCAGGCGCTGCCCGGTCCTCACGACGGGCAGCGCCCCGTTTTTGCTGCGCCGGGCACCACGCGCCGCGCACTGTCTGCGCCCGCGTGACACGTTCCGGAGTGGACAGCGGGCAGCGTTTGCCATTCCCCCTTAAGGGGTTGACCTTTAGACTCGACCACATGACCCTGACAATCACCCCCGACCGACCCCTGCGCGTCGCCGTGATCGGCAGCGGCCCCAGCGGCATCTTCTCCGCTGAAGCCCTGCTGAAAAGCGACCTGAACGTTGAGATCGACGTGTTCGACCGCCTGCCCACCCCCTACGGACTGGTGCGTTACGGCGTGGCGCCCGACCACCTGACCATCAAGAGTGTCACGCGCGGCTTCGAGAAGACCCTCGGCGACCCGCGTGTGCGCTTCCTGGGCAACGTATCCTTCGGCACGGACCTGACGCACGAGGACGCCGTGTCCCATTACGACGCAGTCCTGTACACGGTGGGGGCCAGCAGTGACCGCCACCTGGGGATTCCCGGCGAAGATCTGAACGGTTCCATGAGCGCCACCGAGTTCGTCGCCTGGTACAACGGTCACCCGGACGCCGCCGCCCGCGAGATGATCCTGAGCGCCCGTGGTGTCGCCGTGGTCGGCGTGGGGAACGTGGCCCTGGACGTGAGCCGCATCCTGGCCAAGACGACCGGGGAACTGCGCAGCAGCGACATCGCCCCCCACGCCCTGGACGCCCTGGAGCACAGCGCCGTGAAGGACGTGTGGATCCTGGGTCGGCGCGGCCCGGCGCAGGCGGCCTTCACGACCAAGGAACTGCGTGAATTCGGCGAGCTGCACGAGTCCGAACCTGTCGTGGACGCTGCCGAGGTCGCCCTGACCGACGCCGAGGAAGCGGCCGTGACCGACAACGTGAAGAAGAAGAACATCGAGGTCTTGCGTGACTTCGCCGCCCGCACCCCGCAGGGCAAATCCCGCCGCGTGCACCTGCGCTTCCTGGTGTCCCCCACCGAGATCATCGACGACGGCACCGGGCATGTGGGCGGCCTGAAAGTGGAACGCAACCGCCTGGACGAGAACGGAAACGCCGTGGGAACCGGCGAGTACGAGGTGCTGCCCGTGCAGATGGTGCTGCGCTCGGTCGGGTACCGGGGCGTGGCGCTGCCCGGCGTGCCCTTCGATGAGCGGCGCGGCGTGATCCCCAACGAGGAAGGCCGCGTCCAGGGCCGCGTGGGCGAGTACACCGCCGGGTGGATCAAGCGCGGCCCGAGCGGCGTGGTCGGCACCAACCGCAAGGACGCCACCGACACCGTCGCGCACCTGCTGGCCGATGTCAGCGGCGGCTTCCTGCCCGGCGCGGCCCACCCCACCCGCGCGGCCGTGGACGCCCTGCTGGCCGCTCGGGGCGTGCAGGTGTACTCGTTTGCGGACTGGCAGACCCTGGACGCGCACGAACTGGCGACCGGTCAGGCCGAGGGCCGCCCCCGCCGCAAGATCGTACACCGCGAGATGATGCTCGGCCACCGCCAGAGCTGACCTGCACAGGGCAGGACTGAACGCTGCGCCCGCAGCTTCACACGAACGCTCCTGCACTCAGACGGATTCCGATTGATACTGTTCCCGTGTGGGCGGGGCCGCCACGGTTACGCGGCCGCGTCTGGCATACTCGCCGCATGAGCGTCCCCTCCCCCGCCTTTTCCCCTGAGCGTGACGCGGCCGTCCCGGGTGACGTGCCGGGCGACGTGCTGATCGTCGGTGCCGGGCCTGCCGGACTACACGCCGCCTTCTACGCCGCGTGGCGCGGCCTGAGCGTGAGCCTGCTGGACGCCCGGCATGAACCCGGCGGGCAACTGACCGCCCTGTACCCAGACCGACGGGTGTACGACGTGCCGGGCCTGCCCGCAGCGCCCGCCGCTGACGTGATCGCCGGACTGGTCCGGCAACTCGGCGGCCTGGACGTGCAGTGGCACCTGCGGACCGTGGCCCGTACCCTGGAACCGGACGGTGAGGGCTGGCGCGTCGGGGCGACCACCCCGGACGGACCACGGACCTTCCGGGCGGGGGCCGTGATCCTGGCGGCCGGTCTGGGCGCGCTGCTGCCCCGCGAGGCCCGCGTGCCCGGCACCGACACCCACCCGGACGTGCGGACGGACGTACCGGAGGCGGCGGAACTGGCGGGTCGCCGTGTGCTGGTCGTGGGCGGCGTGCCGCAGGCCACCCGCACCGCGCTGGAACTCGTGCGGGTGGGGGCGCAGGTGACGCTGACGCACGGGCGCGCCGGATTCCGGGGCAGTCCCGCCGACCTGCGCGCCCTGGAGGACGCGGCCAGCGGCGGACAACTGAAGCTGCTGGCCCCCGCTGCCCTGAGCACCCTGAGCCTGACCGGGGCCTCCCTGACCGTGGACGGAAAGCCCCACGAGGTGAAGGCCGACACGGTCCTGATCCTGAACGGTTACCTGCCGGATCTGACCCCGGTGCAGGGCTGGCCGCTGGACTGGCAGGGCGACTACGTACCGGATGGGCCGGGCGGCCGGACGGCGCTGCGCGGCGTGTTCGTGGCCGGCGACGTGGCCGCGTCCGGGCAGGAGTTCAAGCTGATCTCGGTGGCCCTGGCGCAGGCGGCCGTGGCGGCCAATCACGCGGCGCAGCACGTTCGCCCTGACCTGAAGGTCCGGCCCGGTCACTCCAGCGAAAAACGCCTCAGCTGATCAGGCCCGTGTGCGGGCGCGGCGTCAGTCCCTGCGCCCGCACCAGTGTCCGCACCTCTTGGCAGCGGCAGCCACGGTAGGTGCATAGCAGCGCCTCCGGGTCACGGTTCAGCAGACGCACGGTGGCGTCCACCAGGTCCCGCACGCGGTACAGGCGCAGCGTGGACTGGCCGACCTGCGTGCTCCGCAGGCCCATGTGCACCTCGGGGGCCAGGTGATCAAAGTCCGCCGAGCAGTTCGGGAAGGCGGTGGGCAGCACCTGACCGTCCAGCGGCACGTACCGCGTCAGCAACGGCATGCCCGCGAGGTGCTCGCCGTAATGCACGCTGGTGTTACTTCCGAAATCCACGCCCATCAGCAGCGCGTACCCGTTCAGGTCGTAGAGCGCCCCGACGGGCTGGTACGGGCTGCTCAGCGACTGCGCCTCGGTGATGCGGGCCGCCTCTCTGCCCAGCGCGATGAAGCTCAGGGTCGGGTGAAAGGATCGCAGGGCGCCTGCGCGGTCCACGATCTCCTGCGAGACCCGCCCGATATCGCGGCTGACCCGGCTGTCCCGGTGAAAGCGGGCGTGCGTGGTCGAGGTCGGCCGGGACAGCAGCGTCGTGTACGTGAAGGCCGGGGCCACCACCGTCGCCGTCCGCGCGGCCAGGGCGTCCACGATGGTCCGGGACCCGCCGTCCAGCGTTCCGAAGGACTTCAGGCTCGCGTGCACGATCACGTGCTGCGACCCGTCCAGTCCCAGCGCGCCCAGCCCCTCATCCAGTTCGGCGGGGGTGACAACGGAGCGGCGAAGCAGATTCAGCACGCCCTCAGTTTACTCCGCTCCGCGCAGCAGGACTGAAACGTGAGCTGGCCAGCCACAGAGTCCAGCCACAGAGCCCAGGCAGAGAGAAGTGACCCGCCTGCTGCGGGGCAGGTCGGGTCACGGGCGTCGGGGGTTGGCTGTGCCGGTCATGGTGTGGGCTGCGGGTGGGCAGTTGATCCAGTCAATACGGCCCGCCCTGCACCCCGCTTTCCTTACTTCACGAAGAGCATCTGGCGGTAGGTGGGCAGCGGCCACAGCTTGCTACTCACGACCTTCTCCAGTTTGTCGGCGGCGGTGCGCACGTCGCCCATGGCGGGCAGCACGTGGTCACGCATATGGTGGGCCTTCTCGTGCACTTCCTCGCCGCCCAGCATCTCGTTCTGGGTCCGCAGGGCCTGGATGGCACTGAACAGTTCGTCGGCGGCGGCGCTGACTTCGGCGGTCACACCCTGGGCGGCTTTGCTGCCGCTCACCCGGCCGAGATCCGCGAGGTAGGTGAGGGCGGCGGGCAGAATCTGCGTCTGGGCCATGTACTCGGTGGTTTCACCCTCGATGTTCACGGTCTTGAAGTAGATGTCGAACATGATTTCCTGGCGTGCGCCGAGTTCGCGTTCGTTCAGGATGCCGAGTTTGCCGAACAGCGCAGTGTTCTTGTCGTTGTTCAGTTCCTTGACGGCGTCGAGGGTGGTGCGCAGGTTCAGCAGGCCGCGTTCCTTCTCGGCTTCGGTGTGCCACTCCTCGCTGTAGCCGTCGCCGTTGAACACGATGCGCTGGTACTTCTGGTAGGTGCTCTTGACGACTTCGGCCACGGCGTCGTCGAGGCGCTGCCCCGCACCCAGTTTGGCTTTCAGGTCGGCCGTCAGTTCAGAGACGCTCTCGGCGACGATGGCGTTCAGGACCGTGATGGGGAAGGAGATGCTCTGCGAGGAGCCCACGGCGCGGAACTCGAACTTGTTGCCGGTGAAGGCGAATGGGCTGGTACGGTTGCGGTCACCGGCGTGCACGGGAATTTCAGGCAGGACGCTGCTGCCCAGGCCCATCAGACCCGCGGACTTGCCGCTGCCGCCCTGGCCGCTGACGATGCGGTCGAAGATGTCGGTCAGTTCACTGCCCAGGAAGATGCTGATGATCGCGGGCGGCGCCTCGTTCGCGCCGAGGCGGTGGTCGTTGCTGGCGCTGGCCACGCAGGCGCGCAGCAGGTCCTGGTGGGTATCGACGGCTTTCAGGACGGCGGTGCAGAAGAACAGGAACTGCATGTTCTCGTGGGGGGTTTCGCCGGGTTCCAGCAGGTTCTCACCGGCGTTGGTGGACATGCTCCAGTTGCAGTGCTTGCCGCTGCCGTTCACGCCGGCAAAGGGCTTCTCGTGCATCAGGCAGACCAGGCCGAACTTGCGGGCGGTGGTGCGCAGGACCTGCATGATCAGCTGCTGGTGGTCGGCGGCGATGTTGCTGTTCTCGAAGATCGGGGCGATCTCGAACTGGCCGGGTGCGACCTCGTTGTGGCGGGTCTTGACGGGGATGCCGAGCGCGTACAGCTGCATTTCGGCGTCGGTCATGAAGCTCAGGACCCGTTCGGGAATCGCGCCGAAGTAGTGGTCCTCAAGCTCCTGGCCGCGCGGGGGCTGCGCGCCGAACAGGGTGCGGCCGGTCATGACCAGGTCGGGGCGGCGGTAGTAGTACTCCTCGGCAATCAGGAAGTACTCCTGCTCGGCGCCGAGGCTGCTGCTGACGCGGGTGCCGGCGCTGGCGCCGAACAGTTCCAGGGCGGGCGTCACGGCGCTGTTCAGGGCCTCGATGGAGCGCAGCAGCGGGGTTTTCAGGTCGAGGGCCTCGCCGGTCCAGCTGGCGAAGACGCTGGGGATGCACAGGGTCGCGCCGTTGGCGTGCCGGATGATGAACGCCGGGGACGAGGGGTCCCAGGCGGTGTAGCCGCGCGCTTCGAAGGTGGCGCGCAGGCCGCCGGACGGGAAGGAGCTGGCGTCGGGCTCGGCCTGGATAAGTTCCTTGCCGGAAAACGACATGATGGCCACGCCGTCACCGGCGGGGTTCAGGAAGGAGTCGTGTTTCTCGGCGGTGCTGCCGGTCAGAGGCTGGAACCAGTGGGTGTAGTGCGTGGCGCCCTTTTCCATGGCCCAGGTTTTCATGGCCATCGCGACGGTGTCGGCAATGGTGGGGTCAAGCTGCGCGCCGCGTTCCACGGTGCCCTGGAGGCTCTTGTGGGCGCTCTTGCTGAGGCGGGCCTTGAGCTGCTCAAGGGTCAGCACGTCGCTGGCGAACAGGTCGTTCACGACTTCCAGCGGGGAGGCGGAGGGGGTGGTTTCCACGCGCCAGTTGCGTGCGGCCGAGTTAACGTCGAAGTCCTGGTTCATGTCGCTCCCTGTGGTGGGCCACGCCGTTGGCTGCGCGGTGTGATGGGCTGCGGACTGCTCCGCGCCGGACGGTGGCTCACGTACTGCCCGCGAGTATAGGGGGGTGCACCGGCAGGGTCAACGCAGTGTTCTGAACAAGATGACCAACTTCTGGCAGTCTTCTAGACCAGAGGTCCCTGGCCTTGCAGCTTGTCACCAGCCAAATGTACAAAACTGCCGATTGTACGGGACACTCTGCATAGGCCATGCGGCGCGGCGTGACGGGACCGTCCGGGGAACGACCGACTGGTCCGGGCCGCACACGCAGGCCCGGCTGACTGGGCAGCCGCTAAGGTCGTACCATTTCAACATGCCCGGGTGGTGCGCTACGGTCTGGACCCGGCTGCGGTTTGCCCGCTCAGGCCGGGTTCTGTCTTCGGGTTCTGCCCTCTCCCGACTCACGGGCCGGACCTCACCTCTGTCCTCCCGGCTTCTTCTGCCATCACGCTGTGTGCTCCGGGGCCCTGAGCCGCTTGACCCCCGCCTGGACGCCACTCCTCCTGAATCCTGCTGTCCTTATCTCACTTCACCTGGTTCACTTCACCTGGCTCACTTCACCTGGCTCACTTCATCTGTGCGTTTCTCGTTCCGGAGGTTCCTTTCACCATGACGCCCCCCCCTTCCAGTAAAACGCCCGCGACGTCCGCCGCCGCGCCCACCGTGCGTTCCGCGCAACCGGACGGCCCAACCGCGCAGAGCATCCTGACCCACCTGCAGGAAGCGGAAGTGAAGTTCCTGCGCCTGCAATTCACGGACATCCTGGGCAATACCAAGAATGTCGAGGTCCCCAAATCCCAGTTCGCCAAGGCCCTCAACGGCGACGTGACCTTCGACGGCAGCGCCGTGGAGGGCTTCACGCGCGTCGAGGAATCCGACATGCTGCTGCGCCCGGACCTGCAGACCTTCCTGATCTACCCGCAGTTCTCCCGCGAGGAAGGAGAGCGTGGGCGGGTGGCCCGGCTGATCTGCGACGTGGCCCTGCCGGACGGCACGCCGTTCGAGGGCGACCCCCGGCAGGTGCTCAAGCGGCAGATCGCGCGGGCGCAGGCCCTTGGCTTCGAGATGTTCGTGGGCACCGAACCGGAATTCTTTCTGTTCGAGCGCACACCGGCCGGGGTGGGCAGCACCGTCACGCACGACCGGGCCGGGTACTTCGACCTGGCGCCCATCGACAAGGGCGAACGCATCCGCCGCGAGATCACCAACAAACTCGTCGAGATGGGCTTTGAGATCGAGGCGTCCCACCACGAGGTCGCGCCCGGCCAGCACGAGATCGATTTCCGTTACGCCCCGGCGCTGGAAACGGCCGACCGCATCGCCACGTTCAAGTTCGTGGTCAAGCGCGTGGCGCTGGAGTACGGCCTGCTGGCGTCGTTCCTGCCCAAACCCATTCCCGGCGTGAACGGCAGCGGCATGCACTGCCACCTGAGCCTGTTCCGGGACGGCGCGAACGCCTTCGCGGACCCTGCCGGCGAGTACGGCCTGTCCCGCACCGCCGAACAGTTCATCGCGGGCCTGCTGGACCACGCGGGTGGCATGACGGCCATCACCAACCCGCTGGTCAACAGTTACAAGCGGCTGGTGCCGGGATTCGAGGCCCCGGTGAACGTGGCCTGGAGTACCAGTAACCGCTCGGCTCTGATCCGCATTCCGGCCAAACGCGGGAATTCCACGCGCGCCGAGGTCCGCATGCCCGACCCGAGCTGCAACCCGTACCTGGCGCTGGCCGTCATGCTGGCCGCCGGTCTGGACGGCCTGGAAGGGCAGATGGAGCCCGCGCCTGCCATTCAGCGCAACATCTTCAAGATGACCGTCCGCGAGAAACGCCACCACCGCGTGAAGGAACTGCCCACCGATCTGCGCGAGGCGGTCGAGGAACTTGAGAAGGACGACGTGATGCGCCGCGCGCTGGGCGAGCACGTCATGGAGCACTTCGTGGCCGCCAAACGCGCCGAGTGGCGCGAGTACAGTGCCGCCGTGCACCAGTGGGAACTGGACCGTTACCTGGACCTGATCTGAGCGCCCCGGCCGCCTGAAGCTGGAGTACCGGGAAAGGCGGCCTGCGCGTTACCTACCCGGTCCTCATAGGTCTATCCATAGGCTTATTGGTGACGGGCCAGGACAGGATCATCCAGATTTCGTATGTTGTGCCATCCACCCGCCAAAACGCGGGGTTGCCAGCTTCAGGTCTGGAGTTCTCTTTTGCCCTCTCTGCTCCGGTCAATCGCTGCCACCACCCCTCCAACCGGAGTCGGATTTTCAGCCGGAAACCGCTCCCTACCGAGGGGTGTCAAGCGCTTGCATGGGTCAGACCGGTCTTGCGTTTCATTTCATCAGAATGCTTCGGTCATTTCGGACAGCCACCAGCCGCGCAATTGGATTGCTCATTGACGGCGTCGGTTAGCAATTATTGCCTGTGAATGTTTTCGTCTCGCTTTGATCGTTTCACCGAGTTTCATGAGACAGGCATTGACAGGACCTTAAGCGCTTCATAGAATCGGAGGTATCACCACACAGCACCGGGGCACCAGCCCCAACGTGCACCCATACCTGGAGGACCCATGAAGAAAAGCGCACTGAACCTGACCGTACTCGCCGCCCTGGCCCTCGGCACCGCTTCCGCCCAGACGACCATCAAGATCGCCAGCCTCAGCCCGCTGTCCGGCGGCCAGAGCGACCTGGGCACCCAGATCCGCAACGGCACCCAGCTGGCCGTCAACGAGTACAAGGCCCAGTTCAAGAAACTCGGTTTCGACCTCGTTCTCGTGCCCTACGACGACCAGGCTGACCCCGCCACCGGCACCGCTGCCGCCCGCAAGATTGCCGCCGATCGCCAGATCCTGGCCGTGGTGGGCACCCTGAACAGTGGCGTCGCGATTCCCTCCAGCGCCGCCCTGCAGCCCAGCCACGTGGCGATGGTCAGCCCGGCCAACACCGCCAACTCGGTCACCGACCGTGGCCTGAGCAACATGAACCGCATCGTGGCCCGCGACGACTCGCAGGGCCCGGCCGGCGCGAACTTCATCAGCGGCACCCTGAAAGCCAAGAGCGTCTACCTGATCAATGACAAGACCGCCTACGGCGAAGGTCTGACCAAGGAAGTCGAGAAGGCCCTGAAGGCCAGCGGCGTGACCGTCATCGCGACCGAAGGCACTGAGGAGAAAAGCGACTTCTCCAGCATCATCGCCAAGATCAAGCTGCAAAAGCCCGACGCCATCTACTTCGGCGGCATCTACAACCAGGTGGGCGTGTTCATCAAGCAGCTGCGTGAAGGCGGCGTCGCGACCCCCGTGGTCGGCGGCGACGGCCTCGACAGCGGCGAACTGCCCGTGATCGTCGGCACGGCCAACGCCAACAACATCTACTTCACGACCGTCGCCGCGCCCATCGACGCGCTGCCTGCCGCGAAGGTGTTCGCCGCCAACTACAAGAAGACCTTCAAGGACGATGTTCAGGGCTTCGGCGCCTTCGGTTACGACGCCGCCAAGGTCGTTCTGCAGGGCACCCTGAACGCCGTGCGCGCCAACGGCAACAAACTGCCCAGCCGCACCCAGGTCGAAAAGGCCATCCGCAAGGGCAGCTTCACGGGCCTGCTGTCGGGGAACGTGTCCTTCAACTCGGTCGGCGACCGCAAGGCCGGCACCCTGTACGTGATGAACGTCACGGCCGGCAAGTTCAAGCTCAGCACCAGCATTCCCGTCAAGGCTCCCAAGAACTGAAGTTCACCCGGGGGGCGTGCACAGACGCGCCCCCGCACAACTCAGCTTCCCCGCACCATCCTGGGGCCGGGCCACGCGCCGGGCTCCAGTTCTCATGACCGCCGCCCTACCAGTCAAGACGCAGTGGGCGACGGCGCACGGAACCGCTTTCGGCGCACGGAACCGCGCGGGTTTAGGGACCGGAGGAAGCACCGCGAGTCGGTCTTCCCCGGTTGCACTCCTTCCCCGGTTGCACTCCTTCCCCGGTTGTACTCCTTTCCCGGTTACACTCCTTTCCCGGTTACACTCCTTTCCCGGGTGCACTCTTCGTTTCTTCGTGGCGCTCTGGTCAGTTCACTGACCGGGCGACCACACTCCCCCGCAAAGGAGTTGAATTTCTTTGGATCTCGCGACCCTCCTGCCCTTCCTGGTCAACGTGATCGTCGGCGGTCTCGTCCTGGGCTTCGTGTACGCGATCATCGCGCTGGGGTACACCATGGTGTACGGCGTGCTGCAACTCATCAATTTCGCGCACTCGGAAGTGTTCGTCACGGGCGCCGTGGTGGGCTTCGAAGTCTTCCGCGTGCTGAAAGGCGTCGAGATGAACGGCTACCTGAAGCTGCTCATCGCGCTGGTCGCGGCCATGACCATCTCAGGCGCCCTGAACGTCCTGATCGAACGCCTGGCGTACCGCCCGCTGCGCGGCGCGCCGAAACTGGTGCCGCTGATCACCGCCATCGGCGTGTCCCTGATTCTGCAAGACGTCCTGCGGGTCATAGAGGGATTCCAGGGCCGTTTCGACCTGACGTACACCCTGCCGGGCGGCTTCGCCAACAAATTCTGCGCCGCCGAGAGCACCTGCGCGCCGCTCGGGAACTTTCTGCGTGGCGTGGGCATCGACATGCAACTCAAGGACGTGATCCTGGTTATCGTGGCGCTGATCAGCCTCGCGGTGCTGAACTACATCGTGAACCGCACGCGCATGGGCAAAGCCATTCGCGCTGTCGCGCAGGACCGCGTGACCGCCGGCCTGATGGGCATCGACAGCGACCGCATGATCAGCGCCACCTTCCTGATCGGCGGGGCGCTGGGCGGCATCAGCGGCGTGCTGTTCGGGATGAAATTCGGGACCGTGAACGCCTACAGCGGCTTCGACCCGGGCATCATTGCCTTCACGGCTGCCGTGCTGGGCGGGATCGGCAGTATTCCCGGCGCGGTGCTGGGCGGCCTGACGCTGGGCGTCATCCAGAACCTGATCGGCGTGACGAACATCCTGGGCATGGTGGTCGGCAGTGCGAACCTGGAGGTCATCGACGCCAGTTACCAGCGGATCGGGGCGTTCCTGGTGCTGGTTCTGATCCTGATCTTCAAACCCACCGGCCTGCTCGGCAAGAGCAACGTGGAGAAAGTATGAGCCTGCCCTCCATGTTCGACACCAACCGCGACGCGAAACCCGACCGCACCATCCTGCTGATCGCGTTCTTCCTGATCACCAGCGCCGTGCTGCTGGCCTCGCATAACCGTCCGTTCCTTGAGAGCATGGGAGCCGCCGGACAGTTCCTGAAAAACCCCATCACGGAAGCGTTCTTCGTGTCGCTGTTCCTGGCAAACGTTCTGTTCGCGTACCTGTGGAAGGCCGCTCCCTGGGCGCGTGCCCTGGTCGGAGTGGGCAGCCTGCTGATCGTGCTGCCATCGGCCGGCCGGCAGGACACCAGCCTGCTCGACCTGAGCATTCAGATCATGATCTTCGCGGCGCTGGCGCTGGGCCTGAACATCGTGGTGGGACTCGCGGGCCTGCTGGACCTGGGGTACGTGGCGTTCTTCGCAGTGGGCGCGTACACCTGGGGGATCTTCGCCAGTCCCCGCTTCGCCGAGATCCTCAGGTACTACGGCGAGAATCCAGGCGCCACCA
Organism: Deinococcus sp.; assembly: GCF_018260555.1. Lineage (GTDB taxonomy): Bacteria > Deinococcota > Deinococci > Deinococcales > Deinococcaceae > Deinococcus. Next base: position 73,821 of record NZ_JAGLBB010000004.1, read on the forward strand.
ACGCCGGTACGCTGGCCATCGGCCTGTTCCTGACGGTGGTGACGGCCGCCAGCATGGTGTACATCAACCGCCTGACCAACCGCCAGCCACCCACCGCCACGAGCACCTGGAGTTTCCGCCTCGCGGCCTTCGGTCTGGTGGCGGGCCTGACCCTCGCGTCGCGCGCCGCCGTCGTGCTGATGTCCGGTCAGGCGGACAGTCTCGCCAGCGGCATCGCTCCCGGCTTCTTCTGGCTGTTCCTGGCCCTGAGTGTCCTGGCCGCCGCGATTGTCGGCGTGCTGATCGGCCTGCCCGTCCTGCGCCTGAAGGGCGATTACCTCGCCATCATCACGCTGGGCCTGGGCGAGGTGATTCGGGTGCTGGCGAACAACCTTGACCTGTACACGGCAGGCTCGCAGGGCATCACACCCATTCGCAGCGCCAACGTGCCGTGGTTCAACTCGCTGGCCGGAGCGCTCGGCTTTAGCGAGGAGCAGCACTACCTGTTGTTCCTGTACGTGCTGGTCCTGATCGTGCTGGGCATGATCCTGCTGGTGAACGTCCGCCTGGACCGCAGCCGCATCGGCCGCGCCTGGATCGCCATTCGTGACGACGAGGTCGCCGCGCAGGCCATGGGCGTGCCGCTGGTGCAGACCAAACTGATTGCCTTCGCGACCGGCGCGAGCTTCGCGGGCATCATGGGCATGATCTTCGCCGCCAAGCAGACCTTCATCAGCCCGGAGTCCTTCAACCTGTTCCAGAGTATCGGCGTGCTGAGCATGGTCATCCTGGGCGGCATGGGCTCGTTCCCCGGCGTGATCCTGGGCGCGGCCGTCGTGACCCTGCTGAACCTGCGCATCCTGCCGGGCCTGGGCGAAGCGACCGCCCACCTGGGCCTTCCGCAGCAGGTGAACCCTGGACAGCTGCAACGCCTGATCTTCGGGATCATCCTGGTCACCATGATGCTGCTGCGCCCCGAGGGCCTGCTGCCCAACCGGCGCCGGACCCGCGAACTGCACCACGAGGACAATCAGGAAGACGACAGCGTGGACGGCAACGCCGGCGCGCTGGGGAACACGAGCGCCGAAGTGTACTCGGCTGGCGTCGCGCCCGCCAAACACGAGGACAACGCAGGAGGCCGCAGATGACCGGCACTGGCAACATTCTGGACGTGCGGGGCGTCATGAAGGTCTTCGGTGGCCTGGTCGCCGTGAACGACGTGACCATGAGCATCCCCGAGCGCAGCATCGTCAGTGTGATCGGCCCGAACGGCGCGGGGAAAACCACGTTCTTCAACATGATCACCGGCATCTACCAGCCCACGAGCGGCACCATCCGCCTGGCCGGGCGCGAACTGGTGGGCATGCGCCCCGATCAGGTCACGGAAGCCGGGATTGCCCGCACCTTCCAGAACATCCGCCTGTTCTCGACCATGACCAGCGAGGAGAACATCATGGTGGGCCGCCACGCCCGCCTGAAGAGCGGATTCGTGGACGCCGTGCTGCGCACCAGGAAATTCCATGATTCCGAGCAGGAGGCGCGCGACACGGCCCGCCTGATGCTGGACTTCGTGGGCCTGAGCCAGTGGCGTGACGAACTGGCAACCAACCTGCCCTACGGCGACCAGCGCAAACTCGAAATTGCGCGTGCGCTGGCCACGACACCCAAACTGATCCTGCTGGACGAACCGGCCGCCGGCATGAACCCCCGCGAGACCGAGGACCTGAAAAGCCTGATCCGCCGGGTCCGTGACGAACTGGGCGTGACCGTGTGCCTGATCGAACACGATATGCGACTGGTCATGACCCTGTCCGAATACATCACCGTGCTGGACTACGGCAGCAAGATCGCCGAGGGCCTGCCCCACCAGGTCCGCAACGACCCCCGTGTGATGGAAGCGTACCTGGGCCGCGGGGCCGCCGCCGGCGAGTACGGGAAGGAAGAGCGTCCTCATGTCTGAACTCAAACCCATGCTGGAACTGAACGGCGTGCACACCTATTACGACCACATTCACGCCCTCAAGGGCGTCAGCATGACCGTCAACGAGGGCGAGATCGTCGCCCTGATCGGCGGGAACGGCGCGGGTAAGACCACCAGCCTGCGCACCATCAGCGGCATGATGAAACCCCGCCGGGGCACCATGACCTATCAGGGGCAGAACATCTCCGGTATTCCCGCGCACCAGATCATGCAACAAGGCATCAGTCACGTACCCGAAGGCCGGCGCATCTTTAAGGACCTCTCGGTCCGCGAGAACCTGGAAGTCGGCGCGTACACCGTCACTGACCGCGCGCTGATCGAGAAGCGCGTGCAGGAAGGCTTCGAGTTCTTCCCGCGCCTGAAAGAGCGCGAGACACAACTGGGCGGCACCATGTCCGGCGGAGAGCAGCAGATGCTGGCTATCGCCCGCGCCCTGATGGTCAACCCGCGCCTGCTCCTGCTGGACGAACCCAGCATGGGTCTGTCTCCGCTGTTCGTGGAGTCCATCTTCGACATCATCGTCAAGCTCAACAGGGAACGCGGCACGACCGTCCTGCTGGTCGAGCAGAACGCCAGCATGGCCCTGGGCATCGCCCACCGCGCGTACGTCCTCCAGACGGGCGAGGTCAAACTCAGCGGGAACGCCGCCGATATTGCCAACGACGAGAGCGTGCGGAAAGCGTACCTGGGCGAAGAATAAGACGGATTCCGATTGATTCGCTGCAGTCCCAAATCAACCCGGGCGGACGCGAGTAGGAAGGGCAGACGCCCCTTCGCGGCATGGAGCCGTAGGCGGCGCTTTTCCGACTGTGGCGCAGTGGAGCGGCAGTCCGTATAAGGCCCACGCTGCCGACCCTCCGAGCAATCGGGGGGTCGGTTTGCTTTGGCCCGCGTGCCCTGTAATCCGAATAGCGGTCTGTCTCATTCACAACCTGAAAAGACACAAGGTTGCCCACTCCACGCCCGGAACCCGTTTGCTCTCATTCGCTTCGCTCCGAGTGAGGGCAGGAACAGTTCCGGGGTCGGAGTGGGCTTCTCGGAATCCGTCTCGGTGGTTACCCGGGTAACTAAAAATCATCCGCAATAAACTTGACATGACCACACTCAAGTTTCAGAATGGGTGTAGTTGACCGACGACCCACGCCCCCACTCCCCTCATTCCCGGAGGTTCCCACTTTGAATCCCGACCGTTTCACAGAGGCCGCCACGCAAGCCGTTCAGCAGGCGCAGGGGCTCGCGCAGCAGAGCGGCCACCAGAACCTGACGCCCACCCACGTCCTGCGCACCCTGACCGACAATGACACCGCCGGGCGCGCCCTGACCCTGGCAGGCGGCGACCTGCTCCAGATCCGCGCCGAGCTGGACACCGAACTGCTGAAGCTCCCGCGTGTGCAGGGTGGCGGGGACAACCTGTACCTTGACCCGGCCCTGAGCCGCGCCTTCGGACGGGCCGACACCCTCGCCGGCCAGATGGGTGACTCGTTCGTGGCCGCCGACGCCCTCCTGTTGGCCCTGCGCGGCGAGTACCGTGGCCGGAGCCTGCCCACCGAGACTGACCTGAACCGCGCCGTGAATGAGCAGCGCAAAGGAAAAACCGTGACGACCAAAACCAGTGAGCAGCAGTTCGACGCCCTCGCCAAGTACGGCACCGATCTCACGCAGCGCGCCCGTGACGGAAAGTTCGACCCCGTGATCGGCCGCGACGAGGAAATCCGCCGCGCCATGCAGATCCTGCTGCGCCGCACGAAGAACAACCCCGTCCTGATCGGGGAACCCGGCGTGGGCAAGACCGCCATTGCCGAGGGCCTCGCCATTCGTATCGTGAAGGGCGACGTGCCCGACGGCCTGAAGAACAAACGCATCGTGAGCCTCGAGATGGGCAGCCTGCTGGCAGGCGCGAAGTTCCGGGGCGAGTTCGAGGAACGCCTGAAAGGCGTGATCGATGAGGTGATCGCCTCGGCCGGTGAGGTCATCCTGTTTGTGGATGAGATTCACACCATCGTCGGCGCGGGCAAAACCGAGGGGAGCCCCGACGCGGGCAACATGCTCAAGCCCGCCCTGGCACGCGGGGAACTACACCTGATCGGAGCCACCACGTTAAGCGAGTACCGCGAGATCGAGAAGGACCCCGCCCTGGAACGCCGCTTCCAGCCGGTGTTCGTGGATGAACCCAGCGTCGAGGACACCATCTCCATCCTGCGCGGCATCAAGGAGCGGTATCAGGTGCACCACAACGTGGAGATCACCGACCCGGCGCTTGTGGCCGCGGCGCAGCTCTCTCACCGGTACATCACGGACCGGCAGCTGCCGGACAAGGCCATCGACCTGATCGACGAGTCTGCCGCGCGCCTGCGCATGGCTCTCGAATCCAGCCCGGAACGCATTGACCAGCTCGAACGCCGCAAACTGCAACTGGAGATCGAACGCGAGGCCCTGAAGCGCGAGAAAGACCAGGACAGCCAGAACCGACTGCTGGACATCGAGGGCGTCCTGAAAACCATCACGGACGAACTTGCCGATGTCCGCGCCCGCTGGGAGGGCGAGCGGCACGAGGTCAGCGCGCTGCGCGCCAAACGCGAGTCACTGGATCAGGTCCGCACGGACATCGAGAAGGCCCGGCGCGACTACGACCTGCAACGCGCCGCCGAACTGGAGTACGGCATCCTCCCGCAACTGGAAAAGGAAGTGCAGGAGCTGGAGCAGAAACTCAAGGGCGCGGAGTTCGCGCACACCCAGGTGACCGAGGAGGACATTGCGTTCGTCGTGAGCCGCTGGACCGGCATTCCCGTGAATAAACTGATGGAGGGTGAACGCGAGAAACTGCTGAAACTCGAGGAGCAACTCCATGACCGCGTGATCGGGCAGGACCGCGCCATTGTCAGCGTCGCAGACGCCATTCGCCGCAGCCGCGCCGGGCTGAGCGACCCGAACCGCCCGCTCGGGAGCTTCATGTTCCTCGGGCCGACCGGCGTCGGTAAGACCGAACTGGCCAAGGCGCTCGCAGAATTCCTGTTCGACAGTCAGGACGCCATGGTCCGCATTGACATGAGCGAGTACATGGAGAAACACACGGTCGCCCGCCTGATCGGTGCGCCTCCCGGGTACGTGGGCTTTGAGGAGGGCGGCCAGCTCACCGAGGCCGTCCGCCGCCGGCCCTACGCCGTGCTGCTGTTCGACGAGATTGAGAAAGCCCACCCGGACGTGTTTGGCGTCCTGCTCCAGGTGCTCGACGATGGCCGCCTGACGGACGGGCAGGGCCGCACCGTGGATTTCCGCAACACCCTGATCATCTTGACCAGCAACATCGGCAGTCCGCTGATCCTGGAAATGCAGCACCGGGGTGACAGCGCCGGCAACATCCGTGAGGCCGTGATGGGCGAGTTGCAGGGCCACTTCCGTCCGGAGTTCCTGAACCGCGTGGACGACATCATCGTGTTCGACGCCCTGACGGCCGCGGACCTGCACCGCATCGTGGACATCCAGATGCGTGGCCTCATCAAACGCCTCGCCGAACGCCGCGTGAGCCTGCACCTGTCCGGCGCGGCCAAGGACCGCCTCGCTCAGATCGGGTACGACCCGGCCTTCGGTGCCCGCCCGCTGCGCCGCGCCATCAGCCGCGAGATCGAGACGCCACTGGCCCGCGAAATCCTGCAAGGGCACGTGCCCGACAACACCAGCCTGAACGTGGACTTCGACGGTACGAACTTCCAGTTCCAGATCGGTGCCCTGAACTGATACGGACTCCGGTGGAATGGTGGGCAACATCCATTCCATCCGGGCGAATGCGAGTGGGAGTAGTGATCTGTCAAGGGTTTGGTGGAGCCTCAGTTCGGGATGGGGACCTGCTCCTCGAAGGCCGTCGGCGACCGGTAGCCCAACGACGAGTGGCGGCGACGGTTGTAGAACACCTCAATCCACCCGAAGACCTCTGT
>NZ_JAGLBB010000050.1 GCF_018260555.1 Deinococcus sp.
GGCCGCCGTGACCGCCGTGCGGCCCTCCAGCGCCGCCAGGGCGCAGGCGGCGCGGTACAGCACCAGATCGGCGCGCAGGCTGCGCACGCCGGCCGCCGCCGCGTGATCGGCTATGCGGATCAGCAGCGCGTCCGGGACGGTCACGAGCGCCAGCCGCCCACGCGCCGCGCTCAGGCGGGCGTGCAGGTCCGCCTCTGCCCCCGCCCAGCTGCGCGTGAACACGGCGGGGTCGGCGTCGAAGGCCAGGCGGCGGCGCACGATCTCGGCCCGCTCGCCCGGCGCGGTGGGCGCCTGCACGTCCACGCACAGCCCGAATCGGTCCAGGAACTGCGGGCGCAGGTTACCCTCCTCGGGGTTCATGCTGCCCACCAGCGCGAAGCGGGCGGGCGCGGTGACGCTCAGGCCGTCGCGTTCCACGCGGTGCACGCCCATCGCGGCGGCGTCCAGCAGCACGTCCACCAGGTGGTCGGGCAGCAGGTTCACCTCGTCGATGTACAGCACGCCCCCGTGCGCCTGCGCGATCAATCCCGGTTTCAGGCGCGCCTCGCCCCGCAGGGCCGCGTCGAGATCCAGCGTGCCCACCACGCGCTCCTCGCCCGCGCCGAGCGGCAGGTTCACGAACGGGGCCGCGCCGTCCGTGTGCCCCGCAGGCCCCTGCGCGTGCGCTGGAAGCAGGGCCGCCAGCGCCCGCGCAGACGTGCTTTTCGCCGCGCCCCGGTCCCCCCGGATCAGCAGGCCCCCCAGCGCGGGCGACACGGCCAGCAGGCTCAGCGCCAGCGTCAGGTCCGGCTGGTGCGCCACCGCCGAGAGTGGAAACAGCGGCGCGGCGTCCGGAGGGGGTCCGGAGGGGGTCACGCCGCCCCCGTGAAGCGCATCATGGGGGCGGCAGGACCGGGGCGTGGGCGTAGGCCGTGATGCTGGCGTCCACCGTCATCAGCGTGAGCCCATGCTCGGTGGCCTGCGCGACCAGCATGCGGTCGAAGGGGTCGCGGTGATCCCAGTCGAGCGCTCCGGCCCGGACCGCGTGGGCCGGGGAGATGTCGATCACCTTGGCTCCGAGTCGGGCGGCGACCGCGTGGAAATCCAGCAGCAGCGGAGCGGCTTCCGGGAGGCGGCCGCTGCGGTGTTTGATCGAGAGTTCCCAGGCGGTCGCGGCGCTCAGGATCAAACGGTTGCGGGAATCGAGGAGCGTGGTCTGCCACGCCCCCGGCAGCAGCGCCGGCTGAAGGGTCGCCCACAGCAGAATGTGGGTGTCGAGCAGCAGGTTCACTCCCAGTCCGCCTGTTCCTCGGCGGACAGGGGGCGCAGGGATTCGTGCGCGAAGGCCGCGCCGACCTGAACGGTTCCGGCCAGGAATCCGAGTTCACGCGCCGTGGCGGGCGCCAGTGGAACCAGTCGGGCGTACGGCTTTCCGGCCTTGGCGAGAATGATCTCCTCGCCGGCGTGGGCGCGGTCCACGAGGCGGGACAGTTGCGTTTTGGCGGCGTGGATGTTGACAGTCTCCGGCATGGACTAAGCTTAGTCCATACAGGGCGGTTCAGGGTGACACGGCTCACGCGCCGCCTCCGCTGGTGCGGGCCGTCTCGCCGCGTTCTTCCAGCAGACCCTCGCTCTCGACCAACAGGTTCTGCAGGTCGTGCAGGGTGTCCGGCTGCGGCGTCCACAGGCCCCGGCCCTGCGCTTCGAGCAGGCGGGTGGTGATCGCCTGGAGGGCCCAGGGATTCGAGCGGCGCAGGAACGCCTGGTTCTCCGGGTCGAGCGCGTAGGCCTGCGCCACGCCCTCGTACATGAAGTCGTGCGCGACCTGCGCGGTGGCGTCCAGGCCGAACAGGTAGTCCACGGTGGCGGTCTGCTCCAGGCCGCCCTTGTAGCCGTGCGCGCGGATGCCCGCCAGCCACTTGGGGTTCACGACCCGCGAGCGGTACACCCGCAGGGTTTCCTCGCCCAGGTCGCGCACGCGGGCCCGTTCCGGGTTAGAGGTGTCCCCGAAGTACCGCAGGGGTTGCGTGCCGCTCAGGTGCCGCACGGACGCGATCATGCCGCCGAAGAACTGCAGGTAATCGTCACTGTCGAGAATGTCGTGCTCGCGGTTGTCCTGGTTGTGCAGCACGAGTTGCGTGCCGCCCAGCCGGGCGCGGAAGTCGTCGCGGGCGTCCGTGCCGTGCTCGGCGGCGGTGTAGGCGTACCCGCCCCAGTTCACGAAGGTACGCGTGAAATCACCGTCATCGGCCCAGTTGCCCTCGTTGATCAGGTCGAGAATCCCGGCGCCGTACGTGCCGGGCGCGCTGCCGAACACGCGGTACGCGGCGCGGGCGGCGGCCTCGTCCGGCGGCAGGTCCGCCAGTCGCCCGGCCAGGTCCGCGAGGTACTGGCGGCGCAGCGGATTCTGATCCTCGGGTTCGTCGGCGTGCATGGCGGCCTGCACGGCGTCGTCGATCAGGGTGATCACGTGCGGGAAGGCGTCCCGGAAAAAGCCGCTGATGCGCACGGTCACGTCCACGCGGGGCCGCCCGAGTTCCGCCAGGGGAATTAGGTCCACGCCCTCCACACGGCGGCTCTGGGCGTGCCAGCGGGGCCGCGCACCGATCAACGCCAGAATCTGCGCGACATCGTCCCCCTGGGTGCGCATGTTGCTCGTGCCCCACACGCTGATCGCCACACGCTGCGGCAGGGCGCCAGTCTCCTGCTCGTGGCGGGCCAGGACCTCGCGGGCCAGTCCGCTGCCGACCGTCCACGCGGCGGGGGACGGCACGGCGCGCGGGTCCACCGCGTAGAAATTCCGTCCGGTGGGCAGGATGTGCGCCTGCCCGCGTGACGGCGCGCCGCTCGGTCCGGCCGGCACGTAACGCCCGGCGAGGCCCGCCAGCAGGTGCCGGATCTCGTCGGTGGTGGCCTCCAGGTTCGGGTGCAGTTCCCGGCAGGCGTACTCCAGGGTGGCGCTCAGCGGCCCGGTCTGCGCGGCGTTCCCGAGCGTCAGGGCCAGCACGTCCGGAATGCTGGCCGGGTCGAAGTCGCGCTCGACCAGCAGCTGGTACAGGTGCAGGGCCAGTTCGTCGAGCAGTTCCAGCGCGTCCCCGTTCGTCTGAATGGGTCGGCCCGCCAGTTCGCCCAGCAGGGGCGGCGCGTCCAGGCGCGCGCCGGGGCGGTCGAGCAGGTCCTCCAGGTTCAGGGCGAGCGCGGCGGCCAGTCCGGTGTGCAGGCCGGGCACGCCCGCGTTCGGCAGGCGGGTCAGGGCGACCAGCATCTCGGGCAGCGCCTCGCCGCGTGGCGGCACGCCCAGGACGTGCAGACCGCCCCGGATCTGCGCGCGGCCCAGTTCGCACAGGTACCCGTCTATGTCCTCGAGCAGGTGCGCCACGTCCGGGCCGTTCATCTCGCTGAGCGTGACGGGCACGCCGTCCTCGGTGAACTCGTCGTCCCATTCGTGAACGTGATCGCCGTGGTCGCGGCGCAGCAGGGTGCCCAGGTCGGTGCCCAGGTCGCTGCGCTGCACCAGCTCCCAGATCTGCCCCTGCAGCAGCGGCAGCTTGGCGGGATCGAGCAGTTCCAGCTGGTAGTACTCATCGACGAGCGCGGCCAGTTCGGCCAGCGGGCCGTAGGTGTCCGCGCGGGTCAAAGGTGGCGGCAGGTGATCGAGGATGGTGGCGTGCGCGCGCCGTTTGGCCTGCGTGCCCTCGCCCGGATCGTTGATGACGAAGGGGTAGAACAGCGGCAGGTCACCCAGCAGGCTGTCGGGGAAGCACGCGGTGCTCAGGCCGACGCCCTTGCCGGGCAGCCACTCCAGCGTGCCGTGCTTGCCGACGTGCACGAGCGCGTGCGCGCCGAAGCCCCCGTCGGCGGGCGCCTCGCGCAGCCAGCGGTACAGCGCGTGGTAGTGGTGGGTGGGCGGCAGGTCCGGCGTGTGGTAGATGGCGTCCGGGTCCATGCCGTACCCGCGCGGGGGTTGCAGCGCCACGAACATCTTCCCGAAGTGCAGGCCCGCCAGCGCCAGCGAGGTCCCGCTCAGGTACGCCTGTCCGGGCGGGTCGCCCCACTGCTGGCGCATGCGGCGCTGCTGAGTGTCCGGCAGGTCCGCGAACCACGCGGCGTAGCGCTCGCCCGGCACCAGGACCGCGCGTTCCAGTTGCGCGGGAGTCAGCAGGGTCGTGTCGTACGTGGCGCGGTCCAGCAGCGCGTGCATCAACTCGTCGGAGGTCGCGGGCAGGGTGCCCACGTCGTATCCGTCGTCCCGCAGGGCGCGCAGCGCGACCAGCAGCGACGCGGCCGAGTCGAGACCCACGGCGTTCCCGACCTGCGAAGCCTTTGCCGTCGAGTTGGTGAACACGAACGCCACGCGTTTCTCGCTGTTCGGCGCGTGCCGCAGCTGCGCGAGCCGTACGGCGACGCCCGCCACGCGCGCCGCGCGTTCCGGGTCCGCCACCAGCCGGGCCGCCCCCTCGCCGTCCCCGACATGTTCCTTGAAGGCAAAGGGCACGCTGATCAGCCGCCCGTCGAATTCCGGCAGGGCCACGTTCATGGCCGTGTCCAGCGGGTTCAGGCCGCGCGCACTCGTCGCCCAGGGACCGCGCGGCCCGCCGGTCGTGAGGCCCTGCACGACCGGCACGCCCAGCCGCGCGAAGGCGCCCACGGCCTCCCCGGCGGGCGTGACCGCGCCGCCCTGCACCTCGGTCATGGCGAAACTCAGGGTGCTGATCACGGCGTCCACGCGCGGCCCGTCCTGGGCGCGCAGCAGCGCCAGGGCGTGCGGGTCGCCGCGTTCGTCGGTGTCGCGCAGGCTGGTCGTGAAGACCGGCAGGGCGTCTGCCCCGGCGTCGTCGAGGGCCGTGACGAGCGCGTCGATGAAGTCCGTGTTGCCGCTCAGGGCGTGCGCGCGGTACAGCAGGATGCCCACCGCCGGGCGGCGCGGGGCGGCCGCGCCTCGCCTGCGTTCCCATTCGGCCAGCGCCTGCGGGGCGTCCAGGCCTTCCGGGAGGTCCGGGTGGTACACGCCGTGCAGCGCCAGCGCCTGCGGGGGCTGCGCGCCGTACGCGGTCAGGCGCAGCGAATCCGAGACGCTCAGCAGCAGTTCGCGCAGGTTCGGCCAGCCGCTCGCGGCGAGGTACGCGCGGGCGGTGTCCAGCACCGGCAGCGGCGCGAGGCTCAGGGCCGCGAGTTCCGGGTCGGGTTCGTTCGTGCCGCTGATCAGCAGCAGCCGCTGCCCGCGCGTGCGGGCGTGCGCGAGCAGCCGCGCCGCGCCGGGCACCGATTCAAAGCGCCCGTGAACGCGGACCAGCACGATCTGCGCCTCTCCGACCGCGCCGGAGAGCAGTGATTGCATCTGCTCCTCGCTGCGCACGCTGCCCAGCGCCACGCCGGTCACCGGGCCGAAATCGGCCGGGAGGGTGTCGCGCGCGGCCCGCAGGTTCAGCAGGTCGGTGTCCGCGTGCGTCAGGAACGCCACGCCGCTCAGGGGGGTCGCGTCGGCTGAAGCGTCGGGGGTCTCCCCTGCCGCGCCCGGCGCGGCGTTCAGGTCCGGGTGCATCGGGAGGGCTTGCGCGGCGTCCCAGGTGTAGTAGTTAAAGGCGTACTCGATCAGCTCCGGCGGCAGCGGCAGGAAGCGGTCGGCGCGGACCATCGCCTCGATGTGATCGAAGATCGCGCGGACCAGCCACGCGTCGTTCACCGAGTGGAACCACACGTCGTGCCCGTCGAACACCAGGTGCGCCACGTTCGCCAGCGAGCACGGCCCCAGGCAGCCTCCTTTGGTCAGGTGCACCGTGTTGCGCAGGCGGCGGCGCACCCACTCGTCCTTGTACACGTCGGCGGGCGCGGCCACGTAGCCCTTGTCGGTGCGGCCGCAGCAGCAGCCGTGAAAGCAGTAACTCAGGTGCCCGCGCCGCCGGGCGACGTTGATGGTCCGGCCATCGCCGCGGGTCACGCGTTCGCGCGAGGCGCGGGTCACGGCGTCACGTCCGTGTCGTACACGCGCAGCGGTCGGCGGCGCGCCCAACCGCTCTTTTCCAGCAGCGGAGCGTCCAGGCTCAGGGCGGGCCAGCCCAGGCACAGGTACGCCAGCGGGCGGCCGGGCGGCAGGTCCAGCCGCTCACGCAGGTCCTGGCCGTCCACCAGGCTCAGCCAGCCCAGGCCCAGGCCTTCGGCGGTGGCGGCCAGCCACGCCAGCGTGACCGCGCAGGCCACACTGGCTTCCAGCATGCCGCTCAGCCCGCCGGTCCCCAGGGTCGGGCCGTCCGGCGGGTCGAGACTGACCAGCAGGCCCAGCGGTGCGTCCAGGATGCCCTCGAGTTTCAGGGTGTCGTACAGCGCGCGGCGCTCGCCGCTGAAGCTCAGGCGTTCCTGGGCGCGCACCTGCACGAAACTGGCGTGCACCTGTGCCCGGCGCGCCGGATCGCGGATCACCGTGACCTGCCACGGTTGGCTCAGGCCCACGCTGGGAGCCACACGGAAGGCGTCCAGCACGCGTGCCAGCAGCTCAGGCGGAACCGGATCAGGCCGGAAGTGCCGGTGGTCGCGGCGGGCCTCCATGACCCGCCACAGGGCCGCGCGGTCCGGCGCGCTCACAGGAGCGGAAGGGGCTGCGGAGGTGGGGACGGCCGGAGGAACGCTCACGCCGCGCCCGCCCGTTTGCGGCGCAGGACGGCCGCCAGGAACAGCAGCCCCGCCGCGCCGGTCAGGCCAAAGCCCAGCGGCGCGAGGTCCAGCAGCTCCAGTGCGCGCAGACCCGACAGTGCCGGGAAGTGCTCGGCGGCCCAGGCGCCCAGCGTGACCACGCCCACAACCAGCGCCACCAGTCCCGACAGGCCGGTCACGAGCAGGTTGTACGTGCGCCGGGCGCCGGGCCGGTCGAGCGCCCAGCCGTACGCGTGCGTCATGAAGGCGCCATTTAAGGTGTCGAACAGGGTCATGCCCGCCCCGAACAGCAGCGGCAGCGCCAGGACGCCCGCCCAGCCGAGCGACTGCTGCCCGGCCTGCCCGGCCAGGGCCAGCAGCGCGACCTCGCTGGCCGTGTCAAAGCCCAGGCCCATCAGGAAGCCCAGCGGCATGACCTGCCAGGGGCGGGTGATCAGGCGGGTCAGGGGCGCGATCAGCCGCGCCAGCAGGCCGCCGTGATGATGCCCGTGATCCCCGTGCCCTTCGGGTGCGCCGCGCAGCATCCGGGCGGCGGCGCTCAGATTCAGGGTCGCCACGACCAGCAGGTACGCCCCGGCCACGAACGGCCCCACCCACCCGCCGACCGTGCCGAGCTGACCGTGCGTGCCCAGCAGCGCCCCGCCGATCAGGGCCGCGGCGACCGCCATCAGCAGCACCACGCCCGAGTGCCCCAGACTGAAGTACAGGCCCACGCCGTACGCGGGGCGGCCCAGCGTCAGCAGGCGCCGCACGGTGTTGTCGATCACGGCGATGTGATCGGCGTCCCAGGCGTGCCGCACGCCGAACAGGTACGCACTCAGGCCCAGGCCCCACAGCAGCGGCTGCCCCGGCGCGGACAGCGCGAGCAGGCACAGGCCCGCCGCGTGCAGGGCCAGTACGGCCAGCAGGAACGGCGCGGAGCGGCGCACGCTGTGCCGCACGGTCAGGGGCGCCCCCGGAGCGCGAAGAGCGGTCGGAGCGTCCATGTTCATCATTCCCACCGCTGCGGCAGGGCCCGGCCCAGCGCTTCCGTGACCTTCTTGCGGCTCACGTGATACCCGATGAACACCAGTTCGTTCGGTGCGTCCGGCCGCGCCGGGGCGGGGGTCAGCTCGACCCGCGAGCGCACGGCCTGCACCGCGTGCCGTTGCCCGGCGGCGTCGGTCACGAACCCCTTGACGCGCAGCACCGGGAACACCCGCGCCACGTTCCGTACGGCGGTCGCCAGCGCCTGCGGGTCCTGCGCGCCCGAGCCGGTCAGCCGGAACGACTGCCAGCCCGGGTCATGCTCGTGAAAGTGCTGGTGCGTGCCCAGGCTGTGCACGTGCGCGTCCAGGTCCCCGTGCGAGTGACCGTCCAGGCCGGTGTGGTCGTGCAGCGGGCCGCTCAGGTCGCCGGGAGCGCCGCTGACCGGCGCGTGGTGCGCGGCGCGGCGGGCGCCGTGCAGGTTCAGGCCCAGCGTGAGTTGCGTGTCCAGCCGCGCGTCGTGCGCCAGTTCCAGGAAGCGCACGCGCGGCGCGCGGTGACGCACGTCCGCCTCGGCCTGCAACAGCTGCGCGTCGTTCAGGTCGCCGATCTTGTTCAGGACCGCCACGTCCGCGAATTCCAGCTGCGCGTCGAACACCTGCGCGGCGCTGCGGGCCAGTGGACTGGGAACAGCCGGGTTCAGGCCGTCCGGGTCGAAAGCCCCCTCCAGCAGCAGCGGCGTGTCCACGACGACCAGCGTGGCGTCCAGGGTAAAGGCGTCCGCGAAGACCGGGTCCTGCAGGGCGACCATCACAGCGGTCGGGGCGGCCAGCCCGCTCGTCTCGATCAGCACGTGGTCGAAGGCGTGGCGCCGGTCGAGGAGGGCGCGCAGGGTGCGGCGAAAGGCGTCGTCGTCGCCTCCGTAGGCGAGCAGGCCGCCGCTCACGTCGAACAGTTCCACACCGTCCTCGCGGCTCAGCAGGGCCCCGTCGATGCTGACCTCCCCGAACTCGTTGACGATCACGGCCAGCGTGCGGTCGTGCGTCTGGCGCAGCAGGTTGTTCAGCAGGGTGGTCTTGCCGCTGCCCAGGAAACCAGACATCAACGTGACGGGCGTGCGGAAGGTGGTGTCAGGGAGGTTCATGCGGTCTCCAGGGGGGCCGCCGCCCCGGGCCGGGCGGCGAGGTCAAGCAGGGCGCGGCGCAGGGCCTGCGGATCGTGGAACGCGCCGGGCACGGGATCGGGGCGGCGCAGCACGATCAGTGCGGCGTCCAGGGCGCGCGCGGCGAGGCGTTTGGCGTCGAAGCCGCCCTCGTCACCGCTGTCGCGCGTGATGACGGTCCGGATGCCCTGCGCGCGCCACTGCGCCTCGTTGAACTCTCGGGAGAACGGGCCGATCAGGGCGCTCACGTTCCGGGCGGGAACCCCCAGCGCCAGCGCGCGCGCCAGCACGTCCGGCTGCGGGGTCAGGCGCACGAACACCTGCTCGCCCAGACCACCAGCGGCCAGGAACGCGGTCCAGAAGGCGTCCAGGTCGCGGCTGCCGGTCGCCAGGAACACCGGCCCGCCCCGCGCGGCGGCCTGCGTGGCGGCCATGCTCAGGTCGTCCACGACGCTCACTCCGTCCTGCTGCGCCGGGTCGGACTCCAGGCTCGCTGGGCGTTCCAGCCGCAGGTACGGCACGCCCAGTTCCTCGCACAGCTCCCTCAGCTGCGCGGTGATGATCTGCGCGTACGGGTGCGTGGCGTCCACGACCGCACGCGCGCCGCGCAGGGCCAGCCGCCGCGCCTGCACGCCCGCCGGACCGCTGTACAGCTGCACGCCTGGACGCTGCGGGGCAACGCTGGCTCCCAGGGCCGTGGCGACACTCAGCGTGACCTGCAGCCCGTCCCCGGCGATGGCCTGTGCTAGGGCGCTGCCGTCCGAGGTGCCCGCGAACACCCACACGCGGCCCGCGTGCTCCGGCGCCGCTTCGGTGGCGACGGGGCTGTGCGGGGCGGGGCTGTGCGGGGCGGGGCTGTATGGGGCGGGCGTGGCGGCGGTGGGCGCGTCGCGCCCGGCCTCCCAGGCGTTGTACCCGCGCGGGGTGAACATCCACCTCCCGCGCCGCTGCGTGAACCGGTTCCCGATCACGATGGTGGTCAGCATGTCGAATTGGTCGTCCAGCAGCGCCTCCAGGGTCGTGACTCGCACCTCCTGATCCTCGCGGTAGGCGTTGCGCACCACGCCGCACACGGTGTCCGGGCGTTTGTGCGCCAGCATCAGGCGCAGCACGCGGTACACGCCCTCCTGCCGGGCGCGGCTCTGCACGTTGTACAGCACGCACGACAGGTCCGCCTGCGCGATGTGCGAGGCTCGGTGCTCGATCCACTCCCAGGGGCACAGCAGGTCCGAGAGGCTCAGGGTGGCGAAATCGTGCGTGAGCGGCGACCCGAGCAGGCTGGCGCAGGCCGTGGCGCTCGTGATGCCGGGAATGACCTCCACGGTGAACGGCGTGGGGTCCGGCAGGTCCTCGAAGACCAGTCCGGCCATCGCGTAGATGCCGATGTCGCCGCTGCTGACCAGCGCCGTGCGCTGCCCGGCGGCGGCCCGCTCGATGGCGACCTCGGCGCGGCGTTTCTCCCGCGTCAGCGGCAGCGTGACGATCTCCTGCCGGGCCGGGTCAAGCAGCGGCGCGACCCAGCGCAGGTACAGGTCGTAGGCGACGATCACGTCGGCGCGCGTCAGGGCCTCTCGGGCACGCTGCGGCACGAGGTTCAGGTCGCCCGGCCCGACCGACACCAGACTCAGGTGCCCGCCCGGTCGCGGGGAGGGCGGGGTCAGGCGGGTGGATTCAGGATGGGTGGGTAGGGTCATGCGGTGGTCTCCGGGGGGCGGGAAGGGGTTGGGGCGTGCGGTCCGTCACGGACGACGGCGACCGTCACGCCGTTCAGCGCCAGGCGGGGGAACAGCAGTTCGCCGCGCGGACTGGCGATCAGGGCGCAGGGTTCACTGACACCGGACAGGCCCACGCTACGCTGCACCCACTCGCTGGGGTGGGTCACGAAGGGCCGCGCCTGCACGTCGGCGTGCGCGATGATCCGCAGCGGCAGCGCGTGCCGGTCGCAAAAGGCGTTCAGGCCCGGCTCGTCCGCCTTCAGGTCCACGGTGGCGACCTCGCGCACGTCGTCCAGCGCGTGCCCGGCCCGCGTCAGGGCCTGGGTCACGGCGGCGGCAATGCGGTCCTCGGGCACGCCGCGGCGGCAGCCGACGCCCAGGGTCAGGGGCCGGGTCGCCTCGCTGGCGGTCGTGATGACCGGCGCCGCCCCGCAGGCCCGCGCGACCGCGTACGCCAGGGCGTTCCCGCCCCCCTCATGCCCGCCCAGAATGGGAATGACGTGCCGGGCGGCGTCGTCAAGCACGAGCACGGCCGGGTCGCGGGTCTTGTCGGCCGGCAGGCCCGACAGGAAGCGCACGGCGATCCCGGCCGCGCCGATCAGCACCCAGGCCCGCGCGCCGGGGTACGCGGCCCGGAAGGCGTCCTGCTGCCGGCCCAGCGTCCAGGGGCGGTACACGGTCACGCGGCGGCCTGGGCCGCTCAGTGCGCGCTCCAGCCTAGCGGCCAGCCCGACCGCGCCCGCTTGCACCGGCCAGATGCCCACGTCCGGCAGACGCACGCCCGGCCGTCGCGTGTCCGGCGCGGCGGTCACGAGTCCTGACTGTCCGCCGCGCGGCGGAAGCGGTGCGCGTAGGCCGGGTCGTACAGACGGCTCGGTTCGGTCAGGTCCTGCGGGTCGCCCAGCGCGGGGCTGACCAGCAGCATGGTCGTCAACGCCCAGTCGCTGAGGGTCAGGTCGGTGAGCAGGGTTCCCAGCGTCGCCTCGTGCCGCCGCTCGTCGGGTTGCGACGCCCGCTGCACCAGCGCCGCCGGGGTGTGCGGCGGGTAGGCTTCCAGCAGTTCGGTCACGATCTGCGGCAGTTGCCGCCCGCCCAGGAATACGCACAGGCTGGCGCGGTGCGCCGCGAGGCTGCGCAGGTTCTCGGCGTCCGGCACGGGACTGGCCCGGCCCGACGCGCGGGTCAGGATCACGGTCTGCGTGACGCCCGGCCGGGTCAGTTCCGCGCCCAGCACTGCCGCACTGGCCGTGAAGGAACTCACGCCCGGCACCACCTCGTACTCGATACCCAGGGACCGCAGGGCGCGCATCTGCTCGGCGGTCGCGCCGTAGATAGCGGGGTCGCCGCTGTGCACGCGCGCCACGTCCAGCCCGGCCGCCTGCGCACGGCGGTAGATCGCTACCTGCTCGTCCAGGTTCAGCGGCGCGGTATTCACGCACTCGGCGTCCGGGTGGGCGTGCTCCAGGACCGCCTCGGGGACCAGCGACCCGGCGTACATGACCAGTGGGCACCCGGCCAGCCGCCGCGCGCCGCGCAGCGTGATCAGGTCCGGCGCTCCAGGACCCGCCCCGATGAAGTACACCTTCACGCGAACCTCCCCGGCCGCTCGCCCCGGATCAGCAGCACGCTCAGGTACCCCAGCCGCGCCGCGTCCGGGCCGCTGGGCAGGGTCTCGCCGGGCAGGGTCTCGCTGCGCAGCGACTCCAGGCTGGGCAGGATCACCTCGCCGTCCAGGCCCAGACGGTGCGCCAGCGCGCAGCGCCCGAGCAGGCCCAGGTCCGAGAGCAGGTCCAGGACGGCTGGCAGGCGACGCCCGACCTTCATCAGAACGACTACGTCGTGTGAGGCGATATCGGCCCGCAGCGCCGCCAGGTCGTCCGGGCAAGGCAGGATCAGCACCCGCTCGCGGCCCTCCCCGAGTGGGAAGCCGGTCAGGGCGGCGGCGGCGGCGTAACTGGTGACGCCGGGCAGCACGCGGCGCGGCAGGTCCGGCGCGGCGCGGCGCAGGGCACTCACCAGATACCCCAGCGTGGAGTAGGTCATGGCGTCCCCGATGGTCAGGTACGCGACATTCAGCCCCTGGCGCTGCTGCCCGGCGATCTGCTCGGCCAGCGCGGCGTAATGCCCGCCGATGCGGTCGTCGTCACCGTCCATCAGGAACTCGACCTCCTGCACGCGCCCGGCCGGGAAGTCCAGGTCCCGCAGGGCCGCCAGCGCCACGGACGCCTGCGAGACCCGTGACCGCGGCGCGTAGATGACGTCCGCGCCGCGCAGAACGTCCAGTGACGCGACCGGCAGCAGGCCCGGCTGGCCCGGCCCGACACCCAGTCCGGCGAACCAGCCGGGAGCGGTGGGTGAAGTGAGGTGGGTGGTCATAGGGTTCCTCCGTCTGAATGGGGGTTGGAAAGGGTGCCGGGAGGGAAGGTGGCGGTGCTCTCGTCGGCCAGCGCGCGTCCATCGAGCGCGAACAGCGCCACGCGCACGAACGGCAGTAACGGCGCGCGCCCGTGCAGGCAGGCGGCCACGTCACGCGCCACGGCCGCCCACACCTGAGCGGCGCGGCCCGCGCCGACACCGGCCAGCAGGTCCACGCAGGCGTCCACGGTGTTCGCCGCGTGCAGGGCGCCCACCAGCGTATCCGGCAGCCCCAGGCGGGCCGCGACGCGGGCAACGGCGTTCATGGCCATGCCGCTGTGGGCGCTGTGGGTGTTCCAGTCGCCGTTGAGCACCTTGGCCAGCTTTCCGGGATGCCCGGCGACGAGCAGCGGCGGCGCCGTCAGTGGTGGCGCCGTCAATGGTGGCCGGGCCGCGCGCGCCTGTTCCTCCCGCGCCTCCTGCAACGCTTCTTGCAGGGCGTCCAGCGCGGCGCCCACAAAGTTGCCCATCTGCACCACCGCCAGGGGCGCGGCGCCCAGCGTGTCCCGCGCAAAGTCACGGCCCAGTTTGCCCGGCGTGAACACCAGCGCGTCCGGGCGGGCGTGCACGGCGACGCGCACGTACACCTCCACCGAGGCCATGTACGCCTCGAGACTCATGGGTTCCACCACGCCGGTCGTCCCCAGGATGCTGACGCCGCCCACGATGCCCAGGCGCGGGTTGAAGGTCCGGCGCGCGATCTGCTCGCCGTTCACGCAGCCCACCGTCACCGCGAAGGCCTCGTGCCCCGCGACCTCGTGCGCCGCCGCGCGCAGCATGCCGCGCGGACCGGGATTGATGGCCGCCTCGCCCACCGGCACGCGAATGCCGGGCGCGGTGACGGTCCCCACGCCCTCCCCGGCGTGAAAGGACATGACCGGCGAGTCCTGCGGCGTCACGCGTACCCAGATCACCGCGCCGTGCGTGGCGTCCGGGTCGTCCCCGCCGTCCTTCACGACCTCCGCGTACGCTCCGGCGTCGGTGCGGCGCATGGCCCGGACCTCCACGGCCAGCAGTTCCCCACCGGGCAGCGTGATGTCCACCACGCGCGCCGTCTGGCCGCGCAGGCACAGCAGCGCCGCCTTCAGGGCCGCCGTGGCCGCGCTGCCGGTCGTGAAGCCGCGCCGCAGTCCGTTGCTGGCAGGCACGCTCAGGTCCAGTCTCGCGGGCGGGGTCACGCTCAGGCTCACGCGTCCCGCACCGGGGAGAGGGGCAGACTGGCCTGCGCCGACGTGGCCTGTGCCACTCGGTTCTGGGCCTGGATCATCAGGGCGTTCACCACGCTGCTGGCCCAGGGGCTCCCGCCGCGTGTGCCGGCGTTCGTGATGCGCGGCACGCTTAGGCAGGCGCGCAGGGCTGCCTTGCTCTCGCGGGTGCCCACGAAGCCCACGGGCAGGCCGATCACCAGAGCCGGCCGCCAGTGCCGCTCGCGGATCAAGCGGTTGGCCTCGAAGATCGCGGTGGGCGCGTCCCCGATGGCCAGAATGCAGTCGTTCCCGAACCGCTCGAAGGCCCGCCGCACGCCCGCCGCCGAGCGGGTGATGCCCGCCTCGCGCGACAGCAGGTGTGTTTCGGGATCGTGTACGCCGCACCAGACCGGCACCCCCAGCGTCTTCAGGACCTCGCGCTTGAGGCCGCTGCTGACCATGGTCACGTCGGTCACGACCGTCAGGCCGCGCAGCACCGCGCCGATCCCCGCCTCGCACGCACCGGGCGAGAAGAACAGCTCGTCCACGACCGCCGGGTCGCCCGCCGTGTGCACCAGCCGCTGCGCCGCGTACCGGTCGGAATCCGGGACCACCGACCAGTCGCGCAGCTCCTCGATGATCCGGAAGGACTCGGCCTCGATCGGGTGCGGCACGTACGCAGGAATCTCACGGGGGGCATCCGGCATGTCTGCGCGGGCGTCCAGACCCCGCGCCGCGCCGTGATGCCCAACCTGCACCTCGCCCACCTGACGCTCGTAGCCCACGATCTGCACGCGGTACTTGCACAGCGAGCAGTTCATGTGCCCCTGCCCCTGCACGCCCTCGCGCGCGCGTTCCAGGAACACCTGCGCGACCTTGGGGTGCGCGCCGAGCGGCCGGGTGGTCAGGAATTCCACGTCCGGGTACCGCTGCCGGGCCGCCGCGACCGCCTCCTCTACCCGCCGGGCCAGCACGCCACCGAACAGCAGGTACGGCATGACGATCACCCGCGAGAAACCCAGGCGGGCGGCGCGGGCCAGTCCGGTCTTCAGGTCCGGCTGCGCCGTGCCACTGAAGCACACGCCGCTCGCCCCGTACCCCAGACCCTCCTCCAGGAAGCGCGCGAGCTTGTGCACGTCGCCGTTCGCGTCCGGGTCGGTGGTGCCTCGCCCCACGACCAGCAGGAGGGTCTGTTCGCGGCGCACCTCGCCGCCCGACTGCTCCGCCTGGACCAGCCGCTCACGGCACACGTCGAGCAGCGCCGGGTGCAGGTCCATCGCCGCGCCGTAGTGGAAGGTCACATCCGGGAATTCCAGACGCAGGGCCTGCACCTCGGCCGGCAGGTCGTTCTTGGCGTGCGTGGCGGCCAGCAGCACACCCGGCACCAGCACCACCTCGCGCGCGCCCGCCTGCACCGCCTCGCGGGCCGCCTCGTCAAGCGTGGGCGAGTTGAATTCCAGGTACCCGTGCGTGATGACCCGCCCCGGGTCCAGGGACCGCACGAGGGCCGCAAGCTGCTCGAACTGCGCGCTGCTGGCCGGGTCGCGGCTGCCGTGCGCGGCCAGAACCACCGCGTAGGTCATACGGACTCCGATCGAGTGGTTTGCAAGGACCATTCAATCCGAACGGATGCGAGTAGAACGGGTAGCAGAGGAACGGATTCCGGGCGTGGAGTTGACGACCAAATGTGGTTCTGGGTTGGCAACGAAACAGACGGAAGCTGTGTCATACCTCTCCCTCTAGGCCGGTCGGCATGGACCGCAGCGCCCGGATCAGCAGGATGCTCATGTCGCTGAAGGTCCGGCCCTCCAGTTCGCCCAGCGTGCCGGTCCAGGTGGCCTCGGCGCGGGTCAGGTTCTCCCAGACTTCCGTGCGGTGCGCGCTGCTCACGCCGCGTCCCAGCAGGAACGCCGCCACGTCGCCCGGCATGAAATCCCACGGGCGGGGAATCACGATGGCGTTGCGCCCCGCGGCCAGCACGTCACGCAGATGCGCCCTGAAGGGGGCCATGTCGCCGCGTCGGTGGAAGGTCAGGAACGTCGTCTCGTCGAAGCACACGCGCGCGCGGCTGGCAAGCACCTGCGCGGAGCTGATGCCCGGCAGGGTCTGAACCGGGTGGCCGCAGGCCGTCTCGACCCTCTCCAGGAATTGAAAGCCGCTGAAATGAACGTCGCCCATGAACACGACCACGCAGCGTTTCCCGGCGTGGTGCAGCGCCGCCACCCCGGCCAGTTGCTCGACCTGATCGCGGTACCCCATGGTGATCACGGTCTGGGTGGTCAGCAATGGACGGATCACGTCCACGACCGCGTCGAACCCCGCGACCACGTCCGCGCCGGCAATCAGGTCAGCCCCGCCGCGTGTCAGGAAATCCAGGTGGCCGGGTCCGGCCCCGACGCAGATGATCACAGCGCGCCCCCGGAGAGACGCGCGTCCCACGAGCCAGGCAAACTCGGGACTGGGGAACACAGGTCCGGGGAACACAGAACGGGGCGCATCAGTACTCGATTCCGGTCTGCGCGCCGATACCCGCCTCGTAGGCGTGCTTGACGGGCTGAATTTCACTGACCGTGTCGGCCAGGGCGATCAGTTCCGGCAGGGCGTCCCGCCCGGTGATGACCACGTGCAGGAGGGGGTCACGGCCGCGCAGGACCGCCTCGACCTCCGGCCAGGGCACCCAGCCGTACTTCAAGGCGTACGTGAACTCGTCGAGGACGATCAGGTCGTGCTCGCCGCTCTCGATGGCGGCGCGTGCCAGGGACCAGCCGTGCGCGGCCATCGCGGCGCTGTTCTCCAGATCCTTGGAACGCCACGTGAACCCGTCCCCCAGACCCTCGTACGGCAGGCCCAGCAGGTCCAGGGTGCGGTGCTCGCCGAACCTGGCGCTCTCGTGCTTCAGGAACTGGAACATCCGCACGCGCAGGCCCCGGCCGTGGGCGCGCAGCATCAGGCCCAGGGCGGCGGTGGTCTTGCCCTTCCCGTTGCCGGTATTCACGATCAGCAGGCCCCGGCGGCCCCGGCTGACGCCCTGTGCCTTGCGGTGGGCGTCACGGGCAGCCGCGAGTTCCTGCATGGCCTTCTCGCGGCGCTCGCGGGTGGCGGGATCGAGTTCGGATACGGGCTCTGCGCTCACTTGAGGGTCTCCGGGTGAATGAAGCGGATCAGGGCGCGCAGCGCGTCCGGCAGTCGCGGGCCTGGACGGCTCAGGGCGTCGCGCTCCTCGGGTGTCGGGGCAAAGACACGGCCCGCCTTCACAGCCTGAAGTCCGGCCCACCCGGGACGCCGACGGGCGTCGTCGAGGCTCAGGCCGATCATCACCTGCGGGTTGCGCTGCACGATCAGCTCCGGGTCGAGTTTCGGAAAGTCACCCAGCGCGGCGGGCACGATGGTCTTCCCCCCCGCCTTGGCGATCAGCGTCCCGATGAACGAGTCCGGCCCGACCGAGTATGGGCTGGGGTCGATCTCGTAGTAGGTGCTGACCTTCGGCAGCCGCAGCACGCTCGCCTGCAGGGCGTTCAGGTCGGTGCGCATGGACGTGACCAGCCGCGTGGCCCCGGCCTCGTGGTTGGTCAGTTTGCCGATCACGGCGATCTTCTCGAACACCTCATTGAAGGTCTGCCCGGTCCCGCCGTACACGGTCAGGCCCGCCTGCGCGAGCTTCTCGGTCAGGCGCGACCCACTGGACGCGTCGGCCAGCACGAGGTCGGGTTTCAGGGCAAGAATCGCCTCGAGGTTCGGCTGGTAGGCGCTGCCGACCATTGGGAGCTTGTCCACGGCGGCTTTCGGGTAATTGCTGAAGCGGTCTACCGCAATCAGTTGCGCGCCCGCGCCGATGGCAATCAGGGTTTCGGTGTGGCTGGGCAGCATGGACACGATGCGGCGCGGCGCGGCATTCAGCGTGACGCGGCGGCCCAGGTCGTCGGTGACGGTCAGCGGGTAGGTGGTGGCACGTGCGCTCTGCGCGGCACCCATGACGGCAGCGATGAACACAAGGGGCCAGGGGCGTGGCAGTCGGAACGGCAGGTGGGACATGGTGGGAACTCCAGTGCGTACTGGGACGACAGCCGAAAGCGGGCGCACAGCATGAAAAACCCGCTCTGACCGGGGGCCGGAGCGGGAACACACCTGGGCAGGCCCCCGGTTGGGTTCAGCAGCACTCATGTCACGGCCCTCTGACGGCGAGAGGTGCCACGGACGCGCTGACTGACAGCGTGAACGGGCGTCCCTGAGGGGCATTCGGGCTCACCATGACCGAGTTCTGCTGAACTAGCTGGCATACCGCTGCGCGACAGCGCCGGATTCTCACCGGACTTCCCCTTCCTCAGGTACGCTCAGCCTAGCAGACCCGGGACCGCTGCGGATAGCACGCGCCGCCGGGCGATCTGACCTGAAGTCGATTGACGAAAACCAGCGGTCAGACGTCAAGGGTCTGGTCCCTGAGAGCCTGCAACTTGACCCCAAGGCGGGTCCGCAGGTCACGCACGACCGTGCTCTTCTGGCCTCCGCTGATGCCCTTGATGGCCCAGGCCTTGATTTCAAGCGGATCTTCGAGGCCCTCGTCGAGCGCCAGACGCAGCGTATCGAGTTCCTGAAGTTTCAAGTCGTTACGTAGCAGGAAGGTCAGCGTGCGCATCACTTCCTCGACCTGTTGCTCGCGCGGTTGAGCCCGCAACAGCGTATCGGCGTCCATTTCCTCCTCAGAAGGCCGTAAAGGCGTCCCGAAGAGACTGGGCTGACCCGAACCCCGGGCCGTAGTCTGCTGTCCCTTGGCGGTGGCTTTCCGCGCCTCCGAGACCCCTTCGGGCACTTGGTACTTGCCGGGGTTCTTCAAAACGTCCACGAAGAAGGCTGGTTTCGAGCGTGGCCGGTACCCGGCAGCCAGGATCGCCCTGCAGCGCACGACCGCGTCGTCCACGGTCTGCTCGCCATGTTCGCGGACCAGCTGCAACGCACGCGTCTGGGTGACGCCCAGGTCCGCGAGTTCCTGCAGCAGCGCCGGGTCCGGCGGGATGAACGCCTCACCAAACGTGTACTGGAGCATCTTTTTCTTGCCACGCCCCAGATACTCGACGCTCTTCAAGAAGCCCTTCTCGATCAGTTCCTCGTGCGCGGCGTCCAGCGTTCGCTGCGCCATGCTGGGACGGTCCGTCACGATCTTGCAGGCCTCAGCCCACTCCATCAGACCTACCTGGTACGCCATCGCCACCGCGTCTGGGTTCTCCGGATCCCGGCGCTGCGCGTCGAGCAGGCGGTACAGCGCCCGGGTGGGGGGCCGTTTGAGGGTCTGCATGAACGACAGATCCAGTGATTTGATGTATCCGGCGCGCACGCTCCGCGAGATTTCCTGCGGTAACGTGATGCGCAGCACGCTGGACGCGTCAAGCTTTTCTGCCTCGCCGGAAGTGAACTCAATGCGGTCGATATACCGGAAATTCACGTTCGTCCAGCGGCCCCGCGGGTGATCACGCCACCCTTCCGAGATGAAATACGTCGTGGTGGTCAGGCGTTTAAGGCTTTCATCCAGCGAGGTGTAGTACCGGCCGCTGGTGTCCAGTCCGGCCATCTGCAGCAGTTGGTACGGCGTGCAGGTCACGGTGCCATCGTCGGGGGAGCCCTGGTCAATGTACAGGTTGACCAGCGCGGCACTGATGTCGGTGTCGATGCCATGCGGCACACCGTACTCGGGCAGGGCCTGGCAGGTGACCCGGTAGCGGCGGTCCCCGTCTTCGAGTTCAACGCTCCAGTCGCGGTAGTTCGCCGGGATTCGTTCCTGCACGCTGATCAGACTCAACCGGGCGATGTTGAGTTCGTCAAAGCGTTTGATTCCCCTGTCGGCCATGGCCCTGCCCTCCTGTGTCTGTTGTTTTTCTTTTTGTTTTAAATCTCTTAAAAGAAAGAATATATGTTGTCAACAACAAGAGCCCAAGCCAGATGCGTGCCACACGGCCTTCTTGGGGTCAAACGGCGCAAGTTGTCCGATAGTTTGGCGCAAGTTGTCCGATAGTTTTGCCCCCTTTTCGGCGCAAGTTGTCCGATAGTTCGGCCCCAACGGCGCAAGTTGTCCGATACATTCGGCGCAAGTTGTCCGATACCTCCCCGGGCCAAACGGCGCAAGTTGTCCGATACCTGTGGATAAAAACGGCGCAAGTTGTCCGACGGTTCTCTCCCAAACGGCGCAAGTTGTCCGATAGTCGTCTGTACGGAGTTTTGGTGTCCAAAAGCGTTGTCCTGGACACTTAATTTTTTGCAACGGCGCAAGTTGTCCGATAGGGCCGATCACAAAAACGGCGCAAGTTGTCCGATAGTCCTGAGTACGTATGGGAAGAAAAAAGCAACCTCTATTAAGCTGGACACGTAAATTCTTGACTCTACCGATAACGAGTGCTCGCGTGACGCGTGTATCGGCATAGGGACGGGTGTGGCTGGTTGCTGGGACTTCATCATCGAGGGAGCCGAGCTGGAGACACAGGAAGATTTTCGGATGACCATCAGTGCAATTGCTGGGCATCCGTGCCAGCCTGATCAAAAACGGCGCAAGTTGTCCGATAGTCCGGAGGGCTCCTCGTGCGGACTCCGATTGACTGGTGGGCACCATGAACCAAGTACACTGCGTTTATCTTGTAGATCAACCGCGCGGAGCGCGGAGCAGAAGAAAGTACGTTGGAGCGGGAATGGAGAGGTTCCGGTGCTTTCCCGGCATGGCGCAATGGTAGCTTCAAGGTACGTAACGACCAGTGGCTCAACTGACGCATAGTAAAGTGAGCCGGTGCGACGTGGGTTTCGGGTGCGTACTCGTCAAGCCGCTGCGTTTCCAGAGTGTCAGTGAAACGCAGGTCAGGCTCCGTTGCTCGTCACGTGACGAGCGTCGACAGGGGTTCACGCAACGGGAGTGGCTCCGGCGCGCTACTCTGGGCAGTAATGCTCACCCTGACGCTCTTCAACCACGCCGGTGGGGTCATGAAGTCCAGCCTGACCCGCGATGTCGGCTACACACTCGCTGAAGCCGGGCAGCGTGTCCTGCTGGTCGATCTGGACCCTCAGGCCAACCTGACCGACTGGCTGGGCGTGGCGGGCGTCACGCGTGACCAGACCGTCTACAACACTGCGACACGCGGCGAACCCCTGCCCTCCCCCATTCACGTCCACGGGCTGGATCTGATTCCCAGTGACGTCTCTCTGGCCCTGGCCGAAGGGCAGATGATGGGCGTGGTCGGCGCCCACCTGCATCTGCGGCAGGCCCTGTTCGAGTGGAAGGATCGCTACGACGCCGTGTTGATCGACAGCCCACCCAGCCTGGGGCAACTGTCCATCCTGGGAGCCCTGGCCGCCGATCATCTAATCGTGCCGGTTCCCACCCGGCAAAAAGGCATGAACGCGCTGGCGGGGCTGGGCGAGGCGATGGCCACCTACCGTAAGCTCCGCCCGGATCTGACAGTGGCGCTGTACGTGCCGACCCTGTATGACGCGCGCCGATCCCACGACCGCGAAGCCTACGCCGTCCTCAAGGAACTCCTGAATCCCCTGGCCAGCCCCATCGCCGACCGGGGCGCTGTCTGGAACGACAGCGCGAGCGCCGGTCAACCGGTCGGCGTGTATGCCCCCGGTTCTCCCGTTCACCGGGATGTGCTCCGCGCCACTGCGGAGATCGCGCAGGCTGCCGGACTGAACGTGCAGATTGCAGGTGCCCAGTCGTGACCCGAAAGGCGCGGCCAGTGGTCGGCTCACGCCTGAGCGGACTCGTGGCGGGCATAGACACCCTGGCGCAACCGGCGACCACCAGCCTCAGCACGGCCCTGCTGGACCCAGGCGAATTTCAGCCACGCTATTACTTCAACCCTGACGCACTGGACGACCTGGCCCGCAGCGTCCGCGAGCAGGGCGTCCTGCAACCCCTCCTGGTGCGTCCGTTACCCGGAGGACGCTATGAGATTGTGGCAGGTGAGCGCCGCTGGCGGGCCGCGCGTCAGGCTGGCCTGAGCGAGGTTCCGGTCCTGATCCGGACACTCACGGACAGTGAAGCGCGCCTGGCCGCGGCGGTCGAGAACCTGCAACGCGAGAACCTGAACGTCATGGAAGAAGTCCGCGCAAAACTTCAGGTGGCTGCCGTGACTCTGGGCATCAGCGAGGACGCTGCCGTGGCGCGCATGTTTGCCCTGGACCGGCATGCGGAAAGCGAACCCGCGCTGATCGAGGAACTCGACGCGGCGTTCGGAGCCCTTGGACGGGAGTCGTGGCGCAGTTTCATCCGGAACCGCGCAGCCCTGCTGAACCTCCCCGAGGACCTGCAAGAAGCGGTGAGAACCGGCCTGGATTACCGCAAGGCCTTGGTGATCGGCCGCGCCGCAACCCCCGATCTGCGGGCGCAGTTGCTCGAAGCTGCTGCCAGCGGGGCCACGGTCAAGCAGTTGCGTCAACTGCTGCACGGGCCGTCTCTACCGAACCCGGACGTGTTCGATACTGTGTCCCGGCAGTTGCGTGACCGTAAGGGCCTGGCCAGACTGGAACCCCGTCAGCGGGCCAGAGCCGAGAAGCTGCTGCGGCAACTCAGCGACCTGCTCTCTGGTCAGGCAGAGGACTGAACTGCCAACCCGTATCAGTCCAGGTCGTCGGCCTCTGTGGCGGTCCCTCCCTGTTCCAGCAGCTGACTTTCTCCTGGTAGCAGGGCGTAGTCACACAGTGCCAGGAAAGCGCGGTCCGAGGTCTCGGCGCTGACACCGACCGTCAGTGTCACGCCCCTCAGCTGACTCAGGACGTAATTCACGGCCCCCTCGACCCGGATGTCACGGGGCAACACTGTCACCGTGTCGGGCGTGACTTCCAGCGTCAGGGCACTGCTGAAGGGCCCGTCGTTGAGCCATTCCCGCAGGCTGGTGGCTGCTTGCCGCAGCGCCAACTCCAATCCATGGGCATGTGTGATTCGTACCAGCAAGGGGGCGCCGCTGCGCACGATCAGGCTTACCTCCAGTCCCAGTTGTCCGAGCTGTTCGATGTGATCGGCTGCCTGGTAGGCGAGCAGGATGGCCTGCTCGGAGCTGCGCTGTGCTTCGAGGCTCAGGCGTCTCCATCCCTCGTCCTCCAGCCCATCGGGCCCTATCACCACCGCGCCGCGTAGCAGCACCTGCCACGAGGTGAAAGCAGCAGGAACGCCCAGCAGGCCCTCCTCGTCCAGATCCGTCACGGGAATCAGTTCGGCATTGTGTAGCAGGATATTCAGACCGTTCGAGCGGCGGTCTGTCTCGCTGCTCTCAGACGCGTGGAGCAAGGTGGCGCGGGGGTTGATAAAGGCAACGATCATGCCTGCATGGTAGGGGCTGATCTGGACTGCGGTTGATTGGGTGCAGTTACGAACGAATCCGAGCAGGTACGATGAGGAGCAACAGACGCCTTTTTGCCGAATGGAGCGGAAGCTATATGACGACTCCTTTGCCGAATGCCTGAATGCTGCTCGTCACGTGACGAGCAATCGATTCGTGCATCAACAACCGTGCCCTCTATCTCTGCGTGCTGCCTGATTACTGGACGTCCCAGCGGGCTTGGAGATTCGCAACCTCCGCCGCTCGTCACGTGACGAGCACTTGGCAGGATTGCTCCCATACGCCTGGCTCGTAAGCCACGATTACGCCCGTGCCCCTTGTGTATAGGGCGAGCTCTCTTTTGACCCAGGTGTGATCGGCTGACCAGTCTCCATGTGCAAGCCCTGTTTCAACTGGGCCTGAATCCTGTCGTAACAGTTGCTTACCGCCCCCCGGCCTCTGGGTAGACTCAATTACCTTATGGCCCCGAACGGCCATTCCAAATGTGCTTGAGACGAACAGGCGCCGTGATCCGGATTCTACCTATTTCTACTGACAATCCTGGATATCCCTCGGTCGCCAATTCCGCGCGCGGAAATCAATCCGTCTCACCTACATCCGCTCAATTTGCGCCGTCTTGGAGCCAGTCACTAGAGATCCGTATGAACCCTGGCCCCAAGACGGCATATCCACCGGCCACAGAGCTGTGGAGCGTACTGACTTTTAAGTAGAAAGGTAACTGCTCAGCAGGGGACGATCAGACAGAGAAATTGGGCATGAGAATATCCCCCGTGAACACGCTGACCAGT
>NZ_JAGLBB010000051.1 GCF_018260555.1 Deinococcus sp.
GGCACCCGCCCGCGCTCCTGGCCTTTGACCTGGACGGCACGCTGCTGGCCGACGGGGGAATGGAATTGCCAGGTGCCACCGCGCTGGCCCTGGCCCGCTACCGGGCGCATGGCGTCAAGCTGGCGGTCATCACCGGGCGCGATGACCTTCCCCCGGCGGTGCAGGCCCTGAACCCCGACGCCTACGCCCTGCACAATGGGGCGCGGGTGGTGTGTGGGGAAGAGGTCGTGCAGGAAGCCTATCTTCCTCCCGCGGTGCTGGATCTGGCCCAGCGCACTGCGCCACCCGGTGGGCTGGTGCTGGCGCTGACCGTGCCGGGTGTGTACGCCGATCCCACACACTTCGCGGACGCGGCGGCGCTGGCAGCGTTCCGGGAGCGTTGGGCGCTCGCACACCGCCCTTTCGGGCCGCTTGCACGGCTGGGCCACACGCCGCTGCTGGGGCTGTGGTGTTTTCATCCGGACGTGCTGGTGTGGAAGGCGCGGGTTCTGGCGGAGTGTCCCGGGCTGCACGTCACCGGGGCGCAGCCGCCCTACGCGGACAACATGAGCCTCTCTGCTCCAAGCGCGGACAAGGGTGCGGCGCTGCTGGCCGTGTGCCGGGGCCTGGGCATCGACCCCTCCCAGAGCTGGGCCTTTGGGGACAGCGACAACGACGTCGCCATGTTCCGCGTGGCCGGCCGGGCCGTGCAGGTGGGCCGGCTAGAGGTCGTGTCCGGGCTGACGCATGAGCGGGTAGGCCACCACCTGGAACTGGGCGGGTGGCTCGCGTCCCGCTGGCTGTGATACGGATTCCGTTTGTTTCACTGAAGCCCTGGACCATCACCGGGCCGCCCGCTCCACGACCGGAACCCGCTTGGCCTCCCCCAGCCGGTCTCTGATTGGGTCTAACCTCAGGGCTCCCGACCTCGCTGACCTCAGTACACTGCGTTGATCTTGTAGATAAACCGCGCGGAGCGCGCAGCAGAAGAAAGTACGTTGGAGCGGGAATGGAGAGGTTCCGGCGCTTTCCCGGAATCTCGCAATGGTAGCTTCAAGGTACTTAGCTTCAACGTACTCAGGTTCCCGCGGCCAGGCCTGACGTATCCGCGTCCGACCCGGCAGGTTGCTCCGTGACCAGATCAGTGCGACCCGTTACTTCGAGAACCTCGCGGCCTAACGTCACACTCTGCTGGAACTGCTCGGTTCGGGTGCGCTTCCATACTTCAACCTGCTGAGCGGCGTACACGTCTTTCACGATCTGCGCCCGCTCCTCACTCAGCAAGACC
Organism: Deinococcus sp.; assembly: GCF_018260555.1. Lineage (GTDB taxonomy): Bacteria > Deinococcota > Deinococci > Deinococcales > Deinococcaceae > Deinococcus. The sequence continues at coordinate 1,268 of NZ_JAGLBB010000051.1, forward strand.
TCGTAGGTTCGGCCCGCTTCCAGCGGCACCCCATCCAGGATGATCTGACCCCCGCCAGACTTGACGGTCAGTTCCAAGAACTCGCGGCTGATCGTGACGGGCACCAGGACTTCCTCTTCGCGCACGACCCGCCGCAGCGTGACTCCTCCCACGCTGTCCCGGATTACCTGCACGCTGGCCCGCTCCTCAAGCAGATCGAGCCGCGTCACCAGCCGGTTAGCAGTCCGGTCCTGTGCGTACTGATCATCGGTCATACATCCCCCTACATAGCGGGGCGGGCAGGAACATACCTGCCCGCCCCCTCCCCTGCTTTTATCGCTTGAGGGTGTCCGTATCGTCGCCCAGTTTCACGTCGCCGGTCTTGTTGACTTCCAGTACTTCCTTACCGACGGTTTCAGTGAAGCTCTGCGTTTCCGTGACTTCCCGCTTCCCAATGCTCACTTCTTCAGTGACGTAGGCCTGTTTGGACACGTCAGCTCGTTCAGCTTCGAGGTCCACGCGGACCGCTTCAGTCGCGGCACCCAGGACGGCCCCCACCACCGGCTGGGGATCGGTGACAACGCGGCGCTCGATGACGACCTCCTCGCGGTCAAGGTCGACGTTCACCTGCTCCTCGTGGGTTTCGACGCGTTTGCCGACCTCGACGCTACCGGTCACGAAGCGCTCTTTGTTGACGACGAGGCGCTCCTCGAGGAGTTTCAGGGTCTCGGGCGTCTGGAACGCCTGCTGACGGTAGGTGGCCTCATCAACGTCTGCGGCACGCAGGACGCGCTCGTCGGCGAGCTGGCTCTCATGCGCGTAGGTCTGACCTTCGTGATACTCGCTCAGGCCGCGCACCTGGTCTTTGGTCAGGGTGTCGAAGTAGGCGCCGTCTTCCGCAAAACGGACTTGACCCACAGGGACAAGCACGTGCTTGCTGGAGAACCAGCCGCCGACGTCCACGATCAGGTACTGAATGGCGCCGCTCTGCGGATCCACGAGCGCGTCATAGATGCTGCCGACCTTCTCACCGCCAGCGCCGTAGGCGGTGTTGCCGCGGGGGTTATAGACGCCGCTGGACAGATCAAGCTGGGAGTCGATATCGGACATGCGGACGAGATTGATCTGGGTCATGTGGGTTCTCCTTTAGGTGTGAACGCTGCAGTCATGCATCGTTCCCAGGAATACAGTCTCATGCATAACCCGACCCCAAACGTGGGAGGAGATTCGCTGAATCCACAGGGATACTTAGGTCAACGCTAATGTTACGCCCCAAGCATAACAACGAGGAGAGCCCGTGCTTTCGCCCGCGCTCTACTCGTTCCGGATTAAGGTGCCACCATCAACTGGCGCCTGCGAGTCATGCTGGATGTACCGGCGGGGCGTCGTCAATAGGGGCAGCAGACGCCATTCATGGCCATCGAATCACGGACCCGGTGTGGAGCGTGCTGCGCCTGCTCGGTGCCGTGGTCCCGGCGAACCCATGCCGGCCATGACTGCAGCCTGCTACTGCGCCAACCCTGGGAAACTCGGCTACTCCCGAATACCATTCCAGATCACTGGTTGTCCTTCATGACACAGGGGGCAGTCCGGAGCCCGAAACGTATGGAACGGGTGTGCATCCAACGTCAGGGTCGGCATTTCCAGTGTGGCACGGCTGAGCCAGGCACTCACGCCAAGGACTTCATGGCCTTGACTGTGTAGAAAATGAGTGACGGCCCGTGTACCTGTGCCCGTGCAGATGAGGTCGTCAATGTAGATGCTGCGTTGCGGCTGGCCGGGTACATGCATACGGTGCCAGTGCAGGGGATTCTCGGTCAGGACGTAAGCGACGGGGAGACCCAGGTGCAGCCCAATGAAGGACGTGAGGGTGCCCCCGCAGGCTGGGGCGCCCACCAGCAGAGTGGCCTCGCCGAAGTTCTGGGCGATGTGCGTGGCCTGCACCTGCGCCACGGTGTTCAGAAGGCGAGAATCCTTGAATACGTCTCCTTTCTCGATCCAGCCGTCCGCGTGAGCGCCGTTGCGGAACACGGTGTGACCGGGCCGCAAAGCCCCGCTCCTGTTCAGCAGGGTCAGCAGTTCACTCATACGGACTCAGATTGATTCGCTGCATTGACGAATCAATCCGAACGGACGCGAGTAGGAAGAACAGACGGATTGAGCGGTATGGAGCCGCAGGCGGCGCTTTCCTGAGTGTGGCGGAATGGAGCGGATTGCGTATCATGCCTGCTCAAGCCATTCACGGCCCAGCCTGAGTTCTGAAGCTTTGACCTCGATGAATATTCGGGCTGATTCCGGTGCGCCGTTAAGGGCCCGTTCCACGCCGCCCCAGTGGATGGTGCCGCGTCCCGGAGCGAGGTGCTGGTCATTGGTGGTGTCGTTGTCACACAGGTGAACGTGGCCCAGAAGCGTGCCGAGCGTTTCGATCCACGTCTGTGGGGGCGGCCCGCCACGCTGCGTCATCAGGTGAGCATGTCCGGTATCCACGCTGAGGCGCACGGCGTCACTGTCCAGATACTGTGCCAGGGCAAGCAGAGGAACTGGGCTCAGGTCGTAGATGTTCTCGATCACCAGCGTCAAGCCTTCCTGCTCGGCCCGCTTCACGATGGGCTGCATGGTCAGTGCCGCGCGTTCCAGTTCCGGCCCGAGGCGTGCGCCGGGCACGGCCTGCGGATGACCGAAGAAATCGAAGGGACTGTGCACCACCATGTGCGTACCGCCGATGGCACGGGCAAAATCCAGACCGAGGTTCAGTCGTTCCTGCACCAGTCGTTGCACCGCCGGGTCACGCGGGGCGATGTTCAGGTGCCAGAAGGGGCCGTGAATGCCGATGCGTCCCTGATGACCATTCAAATGCGCGTTGATCTCGCGCCCCACCCCCTGCCAGTCGCCCTCCATCACGTCGCCATGGGTGATGTCCTGCAGTTCGATGTCGCGGCCGGACTCCAGCAACCAGGGGGCACATTCGGGTAGTTCTTTCAAGGTGAGGGCCAGTCCAGCGCGTTTTTTCCAGTCCTTCATGGGGTGACCTCCAGCGGTGCACCGTGAGTGGATCGGTTGAGGGTGCCGTCGTGGTAGACCGCGTGCCCCCCGACAATGGTCAGGCGCACGCGGGGACGGCCGACCGTTTCCACCAGCACCAGATCGGCGCGTTTGCCGATTTCCAGACTGCCCCGGTCACTCATGCCGGTCGCCCGTGCCGGGGTCAGGGTCACCAGCTTCACGGCCTCGGAGAGGCTGAGCAAGTTCCGTTCGGCGATCAGCATGGCGGCCTGAAGCATGGTCATGGGCGAGTAGTCGCTCGCCAGTCCATGTAGCGAACCGTCATTCAGGGCGTCCAGCGCCGAGAGGTTGCCGCTGTGGGACTGACCGCGCAGGGCGTTCGGTGCGCCCATGAACGTGATCATGCCGCGTTCGGTAGCGGCGCGAGCGGCTTCCAGCGTGACGGGAAATTCACTGATGGTCACGCCCAGTTCCTGCAGCAGCGCCACTTTCTGCTCTGTGTCGTCGTCGTGCGAGGCCAGGGGGATTCCGGCCTGCTTTGCGGTTGCGGCCAGTTCCCGCGCCACCTCCCAGACTTCCTCGGTTCCGGCGTCCAGGCGGTTCTCAGCTTCGCCCCGCACCTCATCGGCGTGTCGTCCCAGATGACGCGCGAGGTAATGCACGTACACTTCCATGTCCCGGAACTGACCCTGACCGGGCGTGTGATCCATCAGGGAAATCAGGTCAATCATGCCTGCTTGCACGAGTTCCAGTACGGCAGGACAGGCGTCCGTATTCGAGATTTCGTAGCGGGCGTGAATGCGGTGATCCACCAGCAGATGCGGCCGCAGGGCCACGATGTCGCGGATGAGGCCCACTGCACGTGTGTCGCTGCGCAGGCCCAGCCCGTCAGCAAAACTGAGGGAAGCAAAGGCTGTCGTGACTCCGGAGGCCGCCAGCCGCTTATCAAGTTCCAGAATGGCGAGATCATGATCGAAGCGCGTCCCGGGGCGCGGTTCGAGTTCCTTCTCGATCATGTCGCCGTGCATGTCCACCAGTCCGGGCAGCAGCGTGAGACCCCGGGCGTTGACAGCAGGCGAGGGAGCTTCGCCCTCACGAATGTCAGCAATCAGGCCGTTTTGCACCAGCAGGGAACCACGCTCGACCACGCGGTCTGGCAGCGCGAGTCTCGCGCCGGTGATCCACTGTTCCTCAAAGCGCATCACGTCAATCGCTCGCGCAGTTTGGCGCTCAGGAAATCCAGCAGGAAGACAGTGGCGAGAATGATGATGAGGATGGCGCAGGCTGCCCGCGTGTCGAAGCCGCGAATGGCTTCCGTGATGTAGAACCCGATGCCTCCCGCCCCCACCAACCCCAGAACTGTGGCGGCGCGCACGTTGGATTCGAAGCGGTACATGCTCATGCTCAGTACGTGCGCGGTGATCTGCGGCCAGACGCCGCGTCCCAGTACTTGCAGGGGCCTGGCGCCCGTGGCTTTCACGGCTTCCACCTGTCCCTCGTCGATGTCTTCGATGCCTTCGGCGAACAGTTTCCCGAGGATGCCCGCCGTGTGGAACACCAGCGCCAGGATGCCCGGAAACGGCCCCAGGCCCACCGCCGCCACGAAAATCAGAGCCAGCACGAACTCGTTCAGGCCGCGCAGCACGTCCAGTAACCGGCGGGTTATCTGGTACACGAAGGCGTTCGGCGCGGTGTTGCGGGCTGCCAGAAATCCGAGCGGGAGCGCCAGAATGATGGCGCCGACCGTTCCGAGCACCGCCATCTTGACCGTGAGGAGCATCTGCTCGAGGTAAACGCCGCCTTTGCCAAAGTCAGGTGGAAAGAAGCCGCTTTGGGGCCGGGTCGGGTCACCGAAGATGTAACGCCAGCTGTTGCCCAGTCCGTCGTACAGGGTCTTGAGGTTGACTTCGGTTCCCTGAAAACTCAGACCGATCACCAGCAGGATCAGCGCCCATGAAATCATCTGGAGCGTGGTGCGGCGGCGAACCTCTGGCGGCGGCTGGACGTTGACGGTTCTCGTTGGCAGCATCTGTGTGGTCCTTGTGGGCAAAATGGGGGTAAGTCAAAGCGGGGAAGAACCAAGCTTCCCCGCCGAACCGGTTGACGCCTAAAAAATTACTTCTTGGCGGCGTTGGTGAGCTTGTTCAGGTCGCGGATGGGGTTGTAGTCCCCGTCGGAAGCGGCGACATAGCTCTTGAGTTGCAGCTGCTCCAGCCCCGCTTTGTCGTTGAACTTCAGCAGGGCGTTTTTCATGGCGTCACGGAAGCTCTGGGGCAGGTCCTTGCGCACGGCGATGGGGCCGCTGGGGATCACCTTGCTGGTCCACAGGACGTTGAGGTCGCCCTGCTTGACGTTCCCGGATTCCACGGCGCGGGCGAAGTCCAGGTTGTTGGTCGCGCCGACGGGAATGGTGCCGTTCACCACGCCCATCACCACGTTTTCGTGCGATCCGGCGAACGTCGTGCGCTTGAAGTACTCTTCGGGCTTGACCTTCATTTCCAGCAGGAAGTGTGCCATGGGCACGAGGTAACCGCTGGTGCTGTTGGGATCCACGAAGGCGAAGTCCTTGCCGGCGGCGTCGGCCATGGTCTTGATGGGCCCGCCCCCCTTGCTGATGATGATGGACTGGTAGCCCATGCCACCCTTCAAGGCGTTGTCCCTCACGATGGCGATGGCCCCCGCGCGGTCAGCAGCTTCGATGTAGCTTTTGGGGCCAAAGTAGGCGGCGTCCAGCTTCTTATTCTGCATGGCCAGAATCACGGCGGCGTAGTCGGCACCGACGTAGGGTTTGACCTTCACGCCGAGGGTCTTGCTGAGGTAGCTGAACAGCGGCTGGAAACGCTCGGCCTGGGCACTGCTGCCTTCAAGGGGAATGATGCCGAAGTTGATCTCAGTGGGCCACCCGGCACGGTTCTGGGCGGTCTGGGCGCTGGCGAGGGAGGCGGTGGTCAGGACGAGGCTGGCAAGAATGACTGTACGCATGGTGAACTCCTTGAAGGTGGCTTGAGGGCCAGGGGAACGGTGAGACGATCAGGCAGAGGCGAGTTGATTCACGGAAACGGGAGGTTCGGCCCCTTGGACAGCCGGTGGATCATGGTCGTACAGTTCACGGGTCAGTTCACGGGTCAGGGCGTCTGGAGTGGTGTCGAAGACGAGCTGCCCTGCTTTCAGGGCGACCACGCGGGTGGCGTACTGGCGCACCGTATCCAGGAAGTGCAGGTTGGCAATCACGGTTAATCCGTCGTCCTCGTGAATGGATCGCAGAATGTGCATGACCTGCTCACTGCTTTTGGGGTCGAGGGCGCTGATGGGCTCGTCCGCCAGAATGACGCGGGGTTGTTGCGCCAGAGCGCGGGCAATGCCGACACGCTGTTGCTGTCCGCCGGACAGTTGATCGGCCCGTTTCCAGGCGTGCTCGGCCAGTCCGACCCGGTCGAGGAGGTGCATGGCAAAAGCCCGGTCAGCTTTCGGTGCGAGTCCGAGTGCGCCCAGCAGCTGAGGCTGGCGGCCCAGGCAGCCGAGCAGCACGTTATCCAGGGCACTCAGGCGGCGCACCAGATTGAACTGCTGGAACACCATGCCCATGTGCCGCTGTTGGGCGCGCAGGGCAGCGCTGCCGGGTTTGCCGATGCTGTGGCCCTCCAGGAGGACGTCACCGTCCGTGATGGGCACGAGTCCGTTGATAGACCGCATCAGGGTGCTTTTGCCTGCGCCACTCGGGCCGATGATGGCGGTAAACCCACTGCCGAGATGGACAGTCACGTCTTGCAGGGCCGGTTTGCCCCGGTAATTCACGTGCAGGTGTTTGATGTCGATCATGTCGTGTCCTTGGTGGGAGGTCGGTCGCGTTCCCCGAATGAATACTCAAACGGCATCACCGTACGGGCCGCGCGTCAGTGGACGGTCACCGCCCGGTCAAGCTCTTGTCATGAGGTTTCAGAGACGATTTCTGAGTGTAATTTGGTTACACACGTCGGCAGCAGTTCGCTACACTGCGGTGATGAGCCCCACCACGCGCTCGGCTCCCCATGATGTGCTGACCAGCATGCGCAGCCGACTGACTGACATGAATCCTGCCGAGGCCAGGCTCGCCCGGAGCATCCTGAACGATCCCCAAACAGCCCTGGGCGCTTCGGTGGAGCTGTTGGCGGCGGCCGGCGAGGTCAGCACCGCCACCGTGATCCGCTTCTGCCGCAACATGGGCTTCGAGGGGCTACGCGACTTCCGGTTAGCACTGGGCGTGCAACTGAGTTCCGTGGCACGGCCGCAGGTCCCAGGCACGGCGGGCATTGCTCAGCAGGTGTTGAGCGCCAACATTCAGGCTCTTCAGGACACCGTGGCCCTGCTTGACACGGCCAAAGTAGAGCAGGCCGCCAGCCGTCTCCTGGAAGCCCGGCAGATAGGGGCGTTCGCGTCGGGTCTCAGCGCCCCTATTGCCATGGACGCCGCCCACCGACTCAGCCGTCTGGGCCTCCCCGTGCACTACCACATGGAAAGTTACGCGCAGCGCATCCGGGCGTCCCAACTGGGGGCGGGCGACGTGGCCCTGCTGATCACGCACTCGGCGCGTACCGTGCTCACGGCGGAATGCGCCCGGTTGGCGCGCGAGGCCGGGGCGCTGACGCTGCTGATTACCTCCGCTGCCCGCTCCCCCATGGCTGCCGAGGTTGATATCACTCTGATCACCGCCACCATGGAAGCGGAACGGAGTCAGGAAGCCGTGTCGTCTCGCCTGGCCCACCTGGCCGTGGTGGACATCCTGTGCGCGGAGGTGCAGGAACAGGCTCCTGAGCGCACGAGCGCGGCCCTCTCGCGCGTCCGTGAAGTGGAAACGGGCCGGTCCGAAACGGTCAAGCGTCGGAGTAGCGCTCACTGAAGAGTCGAGCGCTCCAATGATGTGCAGTCCGTCCTACTGTGCGCCGGCCACTCCGATCAGCTCCAGCATCTCCCTGTGAAGAAGGCCATTACTCGCCAGCATGGGGCCATGCAGGGTATAGGGCCGCCCGCGGTAATCGCTGAGTGTGCCGCCCGCTTCCTGCACCATCAGCCAGCCTGCCGCGGTGTCCCAGGGCATCAGTTTCGCGTCCCAGTAGGCGTCGATCCGTCCGGCAGCGATGTAGGCAAGGCACAGCGCGCTGCTGGAAAGACGCCGCACCGGTAAGCCACGCCTCACACTTTCCAGGAACGGTTTCAGCGCTGCCGGATCATCGGCGTTCTGACGGCTAAAGCCTGTGGTCAGCAGGGCAGGCGCGTCAAGGGTGGCACGTGCTGAAACACGCAGCCGCCCTCCGTTCAGGAACGATCCGTCCTCATGGACCGCCGTGAACGTTTCCCCGTGTACGGCGTCGTGAATCACGCCCAATTGCACCTGACCGCCGCGCACGTAGGCGATGGACACGCTGTAGAACGGCAGGCCGAACACGTAATTCTGCGTGCCGTCCAGGGGATCGACCAGCCAGCCTTCGTCTGGCACCTGCACGCCCTCACCGCCCGCGTGGGTACCTTCCTCACCGACGACGCTGACTTCTGGCGTGGCCCGCCTCAGAATTCCGGCAATTTCTTTCTCGGCTGCCACGTCCACGGCGGTGACCAGATCGGCCATGTGACTCTTGCTCCGCACGTTCAGCGGCTCGGTGCGGAGCTGCAGATGAATGTTCCCGGCAGCGTGGGCGGCCTGGATGGCTACGGTAAGAAGTTCCTGTCGCCAGTTGGAGTCGAAGGGATCCGTCATTCCAGCACTGTAGGGAAGCACTGAGAGGCCGATGTCATGAAATTACCTGGATCGTGTCATCTTGAAATTCCATGACAAAAGCGTGACCCTGCGGTGACTCCTGACTGACGCCAGGCTCATAGCGTGACAGCCAGTGTTCCGCCAGTCCCTCACTCGCCCCCAGACTCAGGAGAGTGCCCCCCATGACCGAACGGATACGGCTTCCGTTTGTTGCGCCGACAATCCGGAACATCACCGGAATGCCAGCTCCACGTCTGGAACCCGCCCCGCTCCCACCCGCATCCGCTCGGATTGAACGGTCCTTGCAGCCCATTCAACCCGGAGTCCGTATCAGAGCACAGATCAGTTAAGGAGTTCCATGAGCAGCGAGTTTTCTCAATCGGAGTGGCTGTCCACCTTGACAGCGGCCCCCGCCACCGAGGTTAAAACCCTCGCCAACACCGTGCTGCCGCAACTCGCGGCACAGGGGGAGCTGGACGTGGTGCATAACCGCACCGGACTGGTCATGCTGCCGTACCGCGACACCGTGCAGGGCACCACCTTTCACCTGGGGGAGGCGCTGGTGGCGCAGGGGCAGGTGCAGCAGGGCGATTTCACCGGGTACGGCGTGGTGCTGGGACGCGACCTGGAACAGGCTCTGGCGGTGGCCCTCCTTGACCTGGCCCTGCAGCAGGACGTGGCGAAGGAGCGAATCTTCGCCTTCATGCGGGACGCTCAGGCCGAGCAGCGTCAGGTCACCGACCTGCTGCTGCGCAAGGTGGAAAGCACCCGCGTGCAGATGGAGACCTTCTGATGGCGACACCCGTTCAGACGCCCTTCGAGGCCAAAACGCAGGAAGTGTTCACGGCGCTGCTGTGGGCCTTATCGCGCCCCGGTGAAGTGCAGGCCATTCCGGCTGGCGACGACGCCTTCGCACTTATCGGTGAAACGCTCCTTGACCTTGAAAGCAGCTTCTACACACCCGATGAAACGCTGAGAGAGAGGTTGCTGCTCACCGGAGCGCCCCACGTTCCCGCTACCGAAGCCGAGTATCTGTTCTTCAGTGTCTGGAATGACGACGCGCGGGAAGCGATCAGGCAGGCCAGGCGCGGTGACGCTCTCTATCCGGATCGTGCGGCGACACTGGTGCTCCCTGCCGGGTTCAGTGGTCAGGTGTGGGTCTGGCGCGGACCCGGCATCAACGGCGAAGCGCATATGAGCGTGACCCTCCCGGATGACCTGGCTGAGCTGCGTGAGGAAGCAGTGCAGTACCCGCTCGGCTGGGACGCCTTCCTGGTCGGCGAGTGCCGTGTGATGGGGTTGCCGCGCACCACCCAGATCGAGGTCACGCCGCTTCAGCCCGTTCACAGACAGCCCGTGCCCATACAGCCCGTGCACAGACAGGAGGAGAAGTAATGGCGTACGTCGCGGCGCGTGGCGGAGAGAATGCCATCATCGAATCCGAGCAGTTGTTCCACGACCTGAACGGCCCACTGACCGCCGAAAAAGTGCGGGTCATCATGGAAACGGTGCCCTACTTGCTTGACCGGGTGATGGGCGAGGCGTCCCTGTATGCGCCGGAACTCGCGGCCCTGGCCATCGCGCAGTCGGGTGGCGAGCTTTACGAGGCTGCGCTGCTGCTGCGGGCCTACCGCACCACCCAGCCACGCCTGGAGTACGCCGCCGTCACTGAACAGGGCGAGATGCTGACCGTGCGGCGCATCTCGGCGGCGTTCAAGGATATTCCCGGCGGGCAGGTATTGGGGCCGACGCTGGATTACAGCCACCGGGTGTTAAACCTGGGCGTCCTGACGGGTGAAGGTGCGGTGCGCCACGAGGCCACGCCCGCGCCAGAAGCTGCCCAGCCTACCTACCCCGCGCTGGCCGACTGGCAGAGGAAGGTTGGCCTGTTGCCGGAGGTCACGCCGGACACGCGCACCGGGCACAGCGTCCCTGACCTCACCCGTGAGCCACTGCTCTTTCCCCCGGCCCGCGCCCACGAGTTGCAGGGGCTGGCGCGGGCGGATACCGGCGGGCTCCTGACACTGGGCTACTCCATCATGCGCGGGTACGGCCTGATTCATCCCACCGTGAACGAGGTCAGGCTCGGGTACGCCGAGGTCAACCTGACTCACCCTGCCACCGGCGTTGCGTTCAGTGCTGGACGGGTGCGTGTTTCACAGGCTGAGATCGTGACCGAGTTCGCCGGAGACAGCAAGACTCCCGAACTGGCGCTGGGCTTCTGCGCTACGCTCGGCTGGAACGAGGTCAAGGTCATCGCGGGCGGCACACTCGACATGAACATGCAAAAAGCGGCCGACCATGGAGAGAAACACCCGGCCCACACGCCCGAATTCGTGCTGTACCACACCGAGACGGTGGAAGCTTCGGGTTTCTGCATCCACTTCAAGTTGCCGCACTACGTGACCTTCCAGTCTGCGCTGGACGCCATGCGGCAGGTGCGCGGGAACCCGCAAGGGGTCAATCTGCCTGGGAGTGAGGTGCCCGCATGACAGCCACCCCATCTACCCCTACCTTGAAGGACCTCGCGCACCAGTGGCAGGATCACTCCTACGCTTTTCTGGACGAGTCCAGCAAACGCGAGCTGCGCCGCACCATGCTCAAGGCGGTGGCCCTGCCCGGTTATCAGGTGCCTTACGCCAGCCGCGAAGTGCCCATCGCACGCGGTTGGGGCACCGGCGGCTTGCAGGCGACCCTTTCCCTCATCGGTCCGAAGGACACCCTGAAAGTCATTGACCAGGGCGCAGACGACTCCGTGAACGCCGCCAACCTGCGCCGCTTCGTGTCACGCATGACCGGAGTCGCCACGACCACCGACGCGACCGCCGCTACCCTCATCCAGAGTCGTCACCGTGTCCCGGAGGAAATTCTGGGCGAACGGCAGGTACTGGTGTTGCAGGTGCCCGACCCGGAACCGCTGCGCAGCGTGGAGCCGGATATTTCCATCGCCCGGCAGATGCACGCCGACGCCGATTACGGCCTGATGTGGCTCAAGCTGTACGAGCAACTGGTGCGCTACGGGCGCATTGTGCAGGGCGCCAGTTATCCCTCGCTGGTGCATGGGCGCTACGTGATCAGCCCCAGCCCCATTCCCCGCTGGGACGTGCCGAAGCTGCATCAGGCGCGGCACCTGACCATCCTGTCCGCCGGACGCGAGAAACGCCTGTACGCCGTACCCCCCTACACCGACGTGCGCCCGCTGGAGTTCGACGACATCCCTTACGCGGTCGAAGATCAATCAGGCCACACCTGCTTCCGCACGGGAGTCACGCAGAAATTCATGAACGAGTTGCCGCAGGACGACGGGAGCGCCCTGTTCGAGCTCTCAGACGCCGGCTACGGGGAGAAAATCCTGAACGCCGCCGAGGGTGACGGCCCCGCGCCGGAGCGCACTTACTTTAACGACGAGGGGAGGTTCTACCATGACGGTTACCTCAAGTAATTCGCCCAGCCACAGCCACGGAGCCGACATCAAAGTCGTGCCGCTTCAGGCTCCGCGCCTGACCACTGAAGCGCCCATCCTGACGGCGAGGGGCGTGAGCCGGCAGTTCGGCGCCGTGACGGCCCTGAAGGATGTGGACGTCACCCTCTACCCGCGTGAAGTGCTGGGCATCGTGGGAGAGTCCGGCAGTGGCAAAAGCACCCTGCTGCGCATGCTGAACCTGGAAGACCAGCCCGACAGCGGCGACTATACCCTCAGCCTGCCGGAGTACGCGGGGCAGAACCTGTTCACGCTGACCCGCTTCGAGAGGCGGCAACTGCGGGTGCGGCACATCGGCATCGTGTACCAGAACCCCTACCTGGGCCTGCGCATGAAGAACAGTTCCAGCGGCAACGTCGCCGAGCGGCTGGTGCTGGCAGGCGAGCGGACATTCGCCACGCTGCGCGAAGCCGGGAAGGTATCGCTGGCGGCCTCCGAGTTTCCGCTGACCCGCATGGACGACCCACCCATCCAGCTGTCCGGCGGGATGCAGCAGCGTGTGCAACTGGCCAAAGCCATCGCGCTGCGCCCCGCCCTGCTGCTGCTGGATGAACCCACCACCGGACTGGACGTGAGTGTGCAGGCGCTGGTGCTCGACACCCTGCGGCGGCTGCGGCGCGAACGGGGCATGGCGATGATTGTCGTGTCGCACGACCTCGGCGTCATTCGCACCCTCGCTGACCGCGTGATGGTCATGCGGCACGGGCAGGTGCTGGAACACGGGCTGGTCGATCAGGTGCTGGACGATCCGCAGCACCCGTACACCCAGCAACTCGTACACGCGAAATTATGAGGGGGGGGACAGTGAACATGCTCTCCGAACGCCCAACCGTGCATCCGACCGCCGTGATTCGTGATTCCCAGCTTGGTGCGTGGACGGAAATCGGGGCGAACACCAGCATCGTGGAGTCCAGCGTGGGCGACTACTCGTACCTTGTGCACGGTTGTCAGGTCATTTACACCAGCATCGGGAAGTTCTGCTCGATCGCCTCGTTCGTGCGCCTGAACCCCGGCAATCACCCGCTGGAGCGCCCGACCACCCACCACATGACCTACCGCGCCGCGCAGTTCGGGCTGGGCGAGGACGACCATGAATTCTTCGAGTGGCGGCGCTCCCACCCGGTCACGGTAGGACACGACGTGTGGATCGGGCACAACGTCACCGTGATGCCGGGCATCACCATCGGCAACGGGGCCGCCATCGGCTCGGGTGCGGTGGTCACGAAGGATGTCGCGGCGTATACGGTGGCGGTCGGGATACCCGCCAAACCATTGAAACGCCGTTTCGATGAGCGCACCGCCGAACGGCTCGAAGCCCTGGCGTGGTGGGACTGGCCGCGCGAGGCGCTCGAAGCCCGCTTCGCCGATTTCCGGGGCGACATCACGGCCTTTCTGGACAAGTATGAAGGAGACCGACCATGACCCTGCTGGAAGTCCGCCAGTACAGCAAATCGTTTGTGCTGCACCAGACCGAGCGCGTGATTCCCGCGTTTCAGGACCTCACCTTCGGTCTCAACCCCGGCGAATTCCTGCTGGTGGCCGGCCCGAACGGAGCTGGGAAAAGCACGCTGCTGCGCGCCCTGTACCGCACCTACCGTCCCACGTCCGGTGAGGCGCTCTATTCCTCCGCCTACGGCCCGGTGGACCTGGCGAGTGCGGCCGACATCGACATCATGCGCCTGCGCCGCGAGGAAATGGGCATGGTCAGCCAGTTCCTGCGCCCACGCCCCCGCGTGAGTGCCCTGGAACTGGTGGCCGAACCCCTGCTGGAAGCCGGGGAGGAGCACGCCATGGAGCGGGCTGAAGGATTTCTGGACGCCTTCGGACTGAAAAGGGACTTGTGGGCGGCCTACCCCACGACCTTCAGCGGCGGCGAGCAGCAGAAAGTGAACCTCGCCCGCGCCCTGATTCGCCCGTCGCGTCTGCTGTTCCTCGACGAACCGACCGCGAGCCTGGATCGTCAGGCCAGAGCGGCGCTGCTCTCGCGCCTCGCCGAGCTCAAGGCGGGCGGTACGGCCTTCATGGGCGTGTTCCACCACCCAGAGGACGTGGCGGAGCTGATTGACCGCACACTCCAACTGGCTGCGTTTCTGCCGGGCAACGAAGAAACGATGGGTGAGGGGGCCGACCATGTGGCGTGATGACCTGAGCAGGGAAATATGGCTGAGTGACGTGCGGCTGGTGCTGCCGGGCGGCGTGCTGGAACGCGGCTCGCTGCGGCTGGAAGATGGGGCCATTGCTGAGATCGTCGAAGGCCCCGCGCCGCACGCTGCGCCCACCCTGCGCCGACTGGCGGGGCAGGGTCACACCGTGATTCCCGGCATCATTGACCTGCACGGCGACATGCTGGAGCGCGAAGTGGAACCCCGTCCTGGCGCGGCTTTTCCACTGCCGATGTCGATCATGGAACTCGACAAGCGCCTCGCGGCGGCAGGTGTGACGACCGCTTACGCCGCCATCTCCTTCGCCGAGAACGCCCGCAAGGGACACATCCGTACCGAAGACCGCGCCCGTGAACTGGTGCACGCGGTGGGTAACTTGCGCGGTAGCCTCCTCGTGGATTTCCGCATTCACGCCCGGTTCGACGTGACGAATGCCCGCGCCGCGCCCATCCTGAAAGAACTCCTGCGAGACGGTCTGGTTGACCTCGTTTCCCTCAATGACCACACGCCCGGTCAGGGCCAGTACCGCGACCTGGAAGCCTACATGAACTTCATGGAGCGCTGGCAGAACATGACGCGGAAAGAAGTGCAGGAACGGCTCTCCGAGCGGCTCGCCCACGCGGCCGAGCACCCGGTGAGCTGGGATGTGGTGGCAGAAGTCACGGCTCTGGCGCGCCAAGCGGGCCTTCCCATCGCCTCGCACGACGACGACACGGAGCAGAAAGTTGACCTGATGCAGCAACTCGGGGCGGGCCTCAGCGAATTTCCCGTGACCGTGAAAGCCGCCCAGGAAGCCAGAAAGCGTGGCATGAGCATCATCATGGGTGCTCCGAACGCTCTGCGCGGCAGGTCGTTGACAGGTAATCTTTCCGCGGTGGATGCCCTCGGGCAAGGGCTGCTGGACATTCTCGCGTCGGACTATTACCCTGCCACGCTCTTGCAGGCCGCCTGGCAGATCGGGCATCAAGACTTGCCGCTGCACGAGGCGGTGAGGCTGATCACCTTTAACCCGGCCAATGCGGTCGGCCTGGAAGGTCACGGACGCATTGCCGTTGGTGCACAGGCCGACCTCGTGGTGGTCAGTCAGGAAGTCCACCTGAAGACCTGCGCCACGCTGAAGGCCGGACGAGTCATCTACTGGGCCGAACCGCAACAGAAGGCGGCATTGACTTTTCCGAAGGCCCTTTAAAGAAGCGATCCATGGGGTGAATCTACGGACTGCGATTGATCCGCTGCAGTTCTGAATCAATCCGAGCGGAGACGAGTAGGAACAAGATGCGCCCCTTCGCGTAATGGAGCGGAATCCTCGTTGAATATGCGCGGTCCCGGCAGCCTCTCCCCTCGAGGCTGGACAGACTGTTCTCTTTGTTGTCTCACTCAATAGTTGTATTTGACAACCAATTCGGTTACGTTTATGCTCTACCCATGACCGTTGTCGAAGACAACCAAATTGCCTGGAAAACAGGTGAACGGCTTCGCACCATTACGCGGCTGTTCACGCAACTGCAACAGCTGAACTTCGCCTGTTGCGACGTGGTTTCGGCGACCCAGTGTAGCCTCCTCTCCACCCTGGAGCGGAACGGGCCACAAACCCTGACTTCCCTCACCCGCAGCCTGCAACTGGATAAAGCGTGGCTGAGCCGCACCACCGACCAGATGGTGGAGGACGGCCTGCTGCTCAAAGCGCCGCACCCGAATGACCGCCGCGCCCTGCTCGTGCAACTGACGGACGCGGGCCATGGGGCCGCTCAAATCCTCAACCATCAGCTCAATGCCCAGGCCAGCCGGGTGCTGGAACGCCTGCCGGCGGGGGAGCGCTCGCAGACCGTGCGGCTACTCAGCCTGCTGGAAACCGCCCTGCAAGCTGAACTCGCTTCTCAGGTCCGCTCGCTGGCGGCACCAGCAAAAGGAGAACAAGAATGACTGACCTGACCACTGCCCGCTTCCTGGAGACCGTCCGGCAATCTGCCCGCCTGCCTCTGGAATTTCGCCTGAATAGGCGAACGCTTGTCCCCGCCGGATACCACGTCACCGAGGTCAAGGCGGTCACCATCGAGTCCATGGACTGCGGTGGCCAAGCGAACACATGGAAGGAAACTGTCGTGCAGCTCATGGACGGCACGCCCGAAGAAGCGCGGGAAGGATTCATGACCACGCAGAAGTTCCTGAGCATCTACGACCGGGTGGCGGCCCGCATTCCCGTTCACGGCAGCTCCGAGCTACGGTTCGAGTACGGCAACGTGTCCACCCCCGCCACGCAGTACCACCTGATCAGCGTGGACGTGCAGCCAGAGCGTGTTGTAGTGGAATTGCAGCTTCCAGGTGTGATGTGCAAAGCCACGGGCGCTTCCAGTCAGCAGGGGCAGTGCTGTGGCCCAGTCACTTCTGAACCCATCCAGCTCGGCTGATGACGCCTCCCCACGGGCAGCGCCTGTTCGTCGCGGCGCTGGCCGTTTTGAATACTGTGGCGTATGGGACGCTGTACTACGCGCAGCCGCTGCTGGCCGTACAGTTTGAGCAGGCACATCACTGGCCGCGCTCCTTCACATCCCTGGCCTTCACGCTGGCACTACTGGTCACGGCGTTCAGCGCTCCGGCGCTAGGCAAGCTGTTCGACGCCGGGCGGGGTCTCCTGTTGCTGACGGCGGGGGCCGGACTGGGCGCGGTGGCGTTCGCACTGCTGGCCTCATCCAATAGTCCGGCCCTCTTTGTCTTCGCCTGGCTCCTGGCGGGCGTGGCCATGGCCCTGACCTTTTATGAGGCGACGTTTGCAGTCCTGGCCGGACGGATCGGTGGGAAAGCCCGCACGCGGGCCACCCTGAGCATCACCCTGGTCGCGGGTCTGGCCAGCACCATCTTCGTGCCCTTGGTCACCGTGTTGCTCGAACGCATAGGGCTGACGGGCTCACTCTGGACAATCAGCGCCATGCTGGCGCTCTGCGCAGCCTTGCTGTGGCGGTTTGTGCCACCTTCGACGCAGCGACAAGAGCGTGTTCAGGCCACTTCCATCAGCATGGACCCTTTTCTTCGTCGCGTCACTCTGGTCTTTACACTCTCCCGAATCGTCATGGTCGGAGTCGGCCTGCAACTCGTGCCCATGTTGCTGCACGACGGCTTGAGCGCTGGCACAGCGGCGGCGGTGGCCGGTCTGCTGGGAGCGGCGGCTCTGCCGGGGCGGGTCATGTTCGTACCCGCACTGGAGCGCTGGGGAGTCAAGCGGATGACAGCCTTCCTGACCTGGGTGCTGCTGCTGGCCACGGGCTTGCTTGTCCTGCCTCATCACCTTCCTCTCCTGCCCATTGCCGCCATGCTGTTCGGGCTGGCCAACGGAGCGCTGACACTGGCCCGGCCTGAGCTGCTGCATGCGCATTACCCGGCGAACGTGTTCGGCAGTGTCAACGGCAAGCTGGCATGGTGGGTGAATCTGGCCCAGGCTATGACACCGTTCGCCATGGGCTGGCTGTTTACCTCCACTGGCACTTACCTACCCGCAGTGGCCCTTCTAACGGCCCTGGCTTTTGTGGCGGCTCTGGCTATGACACGCTTTGACCATGGCTTGTCGGAAAGGACTGAGCCCTCCCACGCCTAAGGGCAGGGGGGTTCGTGGTGCACCCCTCAGACGGACTGCGCTCCACTGCGCCACAGGCGGGAAAGCGCTGCCTGTGGCTCTATACCGCGAAGGGGCGTCTGCTGTTCCTACTCGCGTCCGCTCGGATAGCTTCAGAACTGCGCCGAATCAATCGGAATCCGTATCAGCACCCCACACTGTCCATGGAGTTCGTCTGAGACGGCATTAACAGGACGATCAAGTTACACAGACATGCTACCCCCGGCTGAACGACCGGACCAGGTCCCGCGAGCCCATCTTCACCACGCACACGCCCGGCGACCATGCGCCTTCTTCGGGCGGTCCAATGTGGCCCCGACCAGCACACCCAAGCGACCGTGACCGCCGAAACCAGGTGGGGCAATTAGAGAACCGCTTTTCAAACGTAACTGCTCAGCAGGGTAAATTGCTCAGAATCTGAATTCAGCCCTATAAATTGCTAAGAAGCTGCTTTCAAATGACTGAAATTGCCGATATGGGCGAATTGGTTCGTCCAAGGCAGATTTGCAGTAAATATTATGCTCATACAAAACGGGAACAAGCGTTTTTTGCCGTGTTTATCGTGCTGAGCAGTTACTTTCAAACTTGGAATGAGGTTGATTTCCTTGCGGCCAGAAGGCTCAGGCCGCACAGGACCAGTCGGCACCGTGAAACCTGAACGTGACACAACTGGCGTTCCAGTTCAGGTCACCTCAGCCGCTAAAATAAAGCCCGGTTCATACTCGAGAAGCACTGTCCACTTCCTTTCAGCTCCATTTGATTCAGGAGACCCCATGACTCAGCCTCATCTTGTCTATACCTATCCTGTTCGCCTGACTGTCAATGGTCAGACGCATCAACTCGACCTTGACCCACGCGCCTCGGTGCTTGATACGCTCCGTGACCGCTTGGGCGTCATGTCCGTCAAAAAGGGCTGCGACCACGGTCAGTGTGGGGCCTGCACCGTGCTGCTGGACGGCGACCGGGTGCTCTCTTGCCTGTGTCTGGCCGCCTCGGCAGACGGCAGCGATATCGTGACTGCCGAGGGCCTGGGCAACAGCGAGGCTCTGCACCCCATGCAGCAGGCCTTTCTGGAACACGACGGCTTTCAGTGCGGCTACTGCACGCCTGGTCAGATCTGCTCGGCGGTGGGGGCGCTCAGGGAATTGGCCGAAGGAATGCCCAGCCACGTCACTCCGGAGGTGCAGGCCGACCCGCAATTGACAGACCGTGAGCTGCGCGAGCGGATGAGTGGCAACCTTTGTCGTTGTGGGGCCTACGCCAACATTGTCTCGGCGGTGCGCGAGGTGGCTGAGGCGAGCACCGTCTCCCAGGTGGCTCGGCCCCTGCCTATCGGGGTGAACGGATGAAGCCATTCGACTTCGTGCGGGTGGGCAGCGTGGCTGAGGCGCATGGGGCTCTCATTCCTGGCGCCGCGTATCTGGCAGGTGGCACCAACCTCGTCGACCACCTGCGCCTGGGCATCCGCGAGGTCGAGCGCCTGGTGGACATCAACCGCCTGGGCCTGACGGACATCACCGAACTGCCCGGAGGCAGCCTGCGGGTCGGGGCCATGGTCAGAAACAGTGCGCTGGCCGCGCACCCCGTGATTCGGAGGCGATATCCAGCGCTGGCCGAGGCCATCCTGAGCGGCGCGTCTGGCCAGATTCGGAACAGGGCGACCACCGGGGGCAACCTGCTTCAGCGCACCCGCTGCGTGTACTTTCAGGACAAGACCACGCCCTGTAACAAGCGCGAACCCGGCTCGGGCTGCTCGGCCACCGAAGGATTCGGGCGCTACAACGCCATTCTGGGTACCTCGTCCGCGTGCGTGGCGGTTCATCCGTCGGACATGTGCGTCGCGCTGGCGCTGCTAGACGCCGTGGTGGTGACGGAACAGGCGGGCGGCGAGCGACGCATTCCGTTCACCGACTTTCACCGCCTGCCCGGAGACACCCCGCAACACGACACCAACTTGCAACCCGGCGAACTGATAACGGCCGTGGAGTTGCCCGCGCCGCTGGACTGGCCGTCCACCTACCGCAAGGTACGTGACCGCGCTTCCTACGCCTTTGCACTGGTGTCGGTGGCTGCCGCGCTGGACGTGAAGAACGGCCACGTACAGAACGTGCGCCTGTCGCTGGGCGGCACGGCCCACAAACCCTGGCGGGCCGAGAAAGCCGAAGCTGCGCTCAGGGGCCGGCCTGCTACGGCAGAGAGCTTTCGCGCCGCAATAGAAGCCGAACTGGAGGGGGCACAGACAGGCAAAGACAATGCATTCAAGGTGCCGATGCTGCGGAACACCGTGGTCGCCGTGCTGGAAGAACTGCGTGACGGCACGACGGCCCAGCGGCGAGCCGAGGGGGGAGCGGTGTAGGTGGTGTGGACAGTTTCCTCATCCCTGGCCTGTGGCCGGGCGCTCAGCACGGCAGCTGTGCAGGTCGCCCGCAGGTAAGCAAGGTCAGCTTTCGCTCTGGCTGAAGCGCTGTTCACCTTCTCGCTTTACGGGAAAGGGAGCCACCCGGCTCGGCTCGAAGGGGCCCGCCCAGGTCTCCGGCCCTCACTGCCCACCCACCTCTCCCCCAAGGAGTCCCCATGACCCCCAACTCCCAACCCCGTCAACACTCTGTCGGCCAGGACCGCGTGCGCGTGGACGGCCCCCTCAAAGTTACCGGCACCGCGCCTTACGCGTACGAGCAACGCGTGGAAAACCCCGCTTACCTGTTTGCCCTGACTTCCGACATCGCCAAAGGCGAAGTGAGCCGTATCGACGCTTCGGCGGCGCTGGCTCTGCCGGGCGTGCTGGCGGTCCTGACGCACGAGAACGCCCCCCGGCTCGTTCCAGCGGTCAAGGAACTGTATATTCTGCAGTCCCCCAAAGTCTGGTACCGCAACCAGTACGTGGGGGCAGTGGTGGCCGAAACACCCGAAATCGCTCGCTACGCGGCGAGTCTGGTGCGGGTGGACTACCGTGAGGAGGCTCATGACGCCGAATTCCGGGTCGAGCATCCCGAGAAGTACCGACCGGCCTTTGTTAACGGCTTCATGCGAACCGATACCAAAAAAGGCGACGTCGAGGCGGCCCTAAGCGGCGCCGAAGTCGTGCTGGATGAGGTGTACACCACACCGCAGGAAAACCATAATCCGATGGAGGCCCACAGCATGATTGCGCTGTGGGACCGCGAGGCACTGGGCGGCGCATTCTCCTTGCTGGGCGAGCGGCCTCACCTGACCGTCTATGACTCGACCCAGGGGGCGTCAGTGACGCGGGCGCTGCTGGCTTCAGTGTTGGGTAAGCTACCAGGACAGGTCGAGATCATCTCGCCGTATGTGGGCGGGGCCTTCGGCTCCAAGGGCTACCCGCACGCGCCGCTGCTGCTGGTCACCCTAGCGGCGCAACTCGTGGCAGGTCGCCCAGTCAAGTACATGCTGACCCGCCAGGAGATGTTCGCCCACGTGGGCTACCGCCCGGAGACGCACCAGCATATTCGTCTGGGCGCAGGCCGCGACGGGACACTGCGGGCCATCGCCCACGAGGTCACGGAAACCACCGGAAAGCTGCGTGAGTATGCCGAACAGACAGCCAGTGCGACTCGGGTCATGTATGCGGCGGAAAACCGCCTGACTTCGCACCGTCTGGTGCCACTCGACATCGGCGTGGGGACCTTCATGCGTGCCCCTGGCGAGTTTCCTGGCATGTTCGGGCTTGAGACCGCGATGGACGAACTGGCTGAAAAACTCGGGATGGACCCCATCGAGCTGCGTGTCCTGAACGAACCTGATCAGGACCCCGAGGATGATAAGCCCTTTTCCACCCGGAACCTGGTGGCCTGCCTCCGTGAGGGCGCAAACATTTTTGGCTGGGAGAATCGCCCCGCCGTGGCTGAGCGTCAGGAAGGCGAGTGGCAGATCGGCTATGGGGTGGCCGCGGCCACCTATCCCAACCAGAGTCAGGCGGCGACACCGACCTGGGCCAGGGTGCGATACGAGGGTGGGCTCTATGTCGTCGGCATCGCTGCGTCTGACCTGGGGACCGGCGCGTGGACGATTTTGGGCCAGATAGCCGCCGACGCACTTGACGTGGACGTCGAGCAGGTACGCATGGACATCGGCTCGAGCGACCTGCCTTTTGCCACACTGGCAGGCGGCTCGACAGGGACGTTTACCTGGGGTGGCGCGGTTTCTGTCGCCTGTATTCAGTTCCGCGACAAATACGGCAAGCACCCGCCTGAGGGCGCCGAGATGCGCGGACGGCACCAGATGCCCAAGGACGCCAACAAGTTCTCGCGGCACGCCTTCGGGGCACACTTCGCGGAAGTCGCCGTGAGCCGTGTGACCGGCGAAATCCGTGTGCGACGGCTGCTGGGCGTCTATGCAGCGGGCCGCATCATCAACCCGCGCACTGCGAACAGCCAGTTGATCGGCGGGATGACAATGGGACTGTCGGGTGCGCTCCATGAAGAGAGCGTGGTTGACCCGCGCTTCGGGCATGTCGTCAACCACTCGCTGGCCGACTACCACATCGCTGCTCATGCCGACGTGCCGGACATCCAGGCCCGCTGGCTGGAAGAATTCGACCCCTACTACGGTCCGCAAGGGGCCAAGGGCATCGGCGAAATCGGTGTGGTGGGGCTGCCAGCTGCCATCGGCAACGCGATTTACAACGCGACGGGTAAACGCCTGCGTGGACTGCCGTTCACGCCGGATAAACTTCTTTGATCAGAACCTGACAGGTAGGTTTCAATCCACGGCCCACCCGAAGGCAGGCCGAATCGGCAAGCTGCAAAGGTCGTTCCTGAACTGGGACATGTTTCAAACTGATATTGCTGGGGTTTAGTGAAGGGGGAGTTCAGTAGACCTCCTGCGAAAGTCCACCGCTACCCTGCGTGAGTGAGCCACGACCGCCTTGAACGCCTCCGACAGCTGAACCGCACACGCTTCAAACGGCACACCGGGATC